>DDUX01000028.1:0-7689 GCA_002345025.1 Candidatus Accumulibacter iunctus
AGCTTGCTTCGCTTGCCATCGAGCGCGACGCGTTTCATGGCGAATGGAACTACCGGCTGATACCTCGGAACAATGACAAATAACTTTTATTGTTCAAGTTATTTTTGCTTGCGTCCTAAGCATCTGCAGTTCCTCCTCATTGGCCGTGTTCACGTTGACTGCGGCAAAGGCGTTCACGGCGACCATCAGCAGAGCGAGCAACAGGGTAATCAACTTGTGCATGGAGTTCCTCCTGAGGAGATTGGGATTCGCAATCACCAGGCATCTCGCCTCGGCGTCTTGCTATATCCTTCAATGGTTCTTGTGGCCTTTCCGTTGACCCGGTGCGACAATCATTCACGCTGAGACTTGCGGTAGTCTGAGCCCGCGGCGTTTGGCCGGCCGTCGTGTTGATCGACTGCGGACGAGTATGCTCAGGCTTGTCACGACAACTCCCAAGGATCCTCGATGACCCGAGTACACAATCTGGCTGCCTGCATCCTGTTTGCGGCATGGAGTTCTGCAATGGCAGTTGAAGAGCCGCAATACCAAGTGGTCCGCTCCTACGAGGCTTTCGAGGTGCGCCGCTATGAGCCCTATCTGGTGGCGGAAACGGTCGTCAGCGCAGCGCCGGACGATGCCGGGAACCAGGGTTTTCGCATTCTGGCCGGGTACATTTTCGGACAGAACAAGGGGGCGCGCAGGATCGAGATGACGGCTCCGGTGGCTCAGGCTCCGACCAGCATCGCCATGACGGCCCCGGTGGCACAACGCCCGGGTCCCGGCGGTTACGTCATCCAGTTCGCAATGCCCCAGGAGTGGACGCTGGAAACCCTGCCGGAACCGCTCGATTCGCGAATCACCCTGCGCGCGATGCCCGCTCGAACGTTTGCCGTCATCGGCTACTCGGGAACGTGGTCGCAAAGCCGATACGAAGCGAATCTGAGGAAGCTGCAGGACGCTCTCGCAGATGCTGGTCTATCCTGGCATGGCGAGCCGATGTGGGCTCGCTACGACCCACCCTGGAAGCCGTGGTTCTGGCGACGCAACGAAATCTGGCTGGAGTTGGATTGAGCGAGGTCGACTGGCGAGCTGCGAGGTCCCCGGCGGCTTGATAGCTGTTACGATTGCGCCTGTCGTACGGACTCCCGCGGTGGGCATGGGCGGTACGCCCGGCGCGTCGAGAGTGCCGTGTGTGGCCGCAGCCGTTCACCTTCACGTCGACGCAGCCGCCCGTGGCCCAACTCCCGCCAAGGCGTCGGTCTCTTGCCAACCCTACATCGCCCGACCCCGCCGATGGCACCTCGGCGAAGCGAACCAAGGTGGCGGTTTCTGGTCCGTCGTCGTCGATGTCCAGCCCGGCCACGACGCAGTGAGAGCAGAGCTGCGGCGGGCGGCCGTTTGTCCAAACTGATGAGGAACTCCCATGAGAATCCTGCATACCATGCTGCGCGTCGGCGATCTCGATCGCTCGATCGCCTTTTACACCGAGATCCTTGGCATGCGCGAGTTGCGCCGCCAGGATTATCCGGGCGGGCGCTTTACCCTCGCCTTTGTCGGCTTCGGCCCCGAGTCGGAGGGCGCCGTCCTCGAACTGACGCACAACTGGGATACCGCTGCATACCAGATCGGCGACGGCTTCGGCCATGTGGCGATCGAGGTCAGCGACGCCTACGCTGCCTGCGAGCAGATCCGGGCGCGCGGCGGCAAGGTCGTTCGCGAGGCCGGCCCGATGAAGCACGGTACGACGGTGATCGCTTTCGTCGAGGATCCTGACGGCTACCGGATCGAGCTGATCCAGAAGAAGGGCTGACACCGTGAGCTTCCCGGCCTTTTTCGCGCAGGTGCCGTCGATCATCCTGCGCGATCGCCTCGCCGACTTCCTCGGAGCTGCGACAGGTGGGCTGATCGAGTACGGCTATGCCGACGCCGTCCGCCTGGCAGGTCATTCCTGCCCGACCATCGCCGGCAGCTACCTGCTCAGCCACCGTGCCCTGCGCGCCCTCTACGGCGACGAAACACCACTGCGTGGCGAGATCGCCGCTGACTTCCGCGAGACCGCGGAAACCGGTGTCAGCGGCGTCATGGCGGCGGTCGTCGGACTGCTCACCGGCGCCGCCGGCAGCGGCGGCTTCAAGGGTCTGGCCGGACGCTTCGTGCGCCGCGACCTGCTGCGTTTCGCGCAGGAGCTGCCCGGCGACATCCGCTTCCGACGCCTCGACAACGGGCAGAGCGTCACGGCAACGCTGCAGCTTGCCGAGGTCCCCGCCGACCCGCGTCTGCCATCGCTGCTGCAACGACTGCTTGCCGGTGAAGACGACCCGGCGACCCGCGAGCTGTTCGCCCGCCTGTGGCAGGAGCGGGTGCGCCGCATCCTGCTCGATCATTTCGACGATCCGCGACTGCTGGTTCTGGCGTAAGCGGCCAGTTTCCTGCAGAATCCCGCTCCGGGCGATTCGCTGCCGGCACCCGGACAGCGGCGGCAGCCAGTTCGCCGGTCGCCACCCGTCGCGTGCTGCCGCGACGCTCGCCGACAACTCGTGTTCGCAACCGGAGTCTGCCTGAAGTGATTCGCCGCCACCCCGCATGCCCCGCGCGTTTCCTGGCCCGCGTGCTGGCGCTCGTCCTGCTCCTCTGCGCCAGCCAGATGGCTGCACATGCCGGCCTGGCGATTGCCCTCAACTCGGCGGACGGTACGATCAGCCTGATCGATACCGACACCTACAAAGTTACCGGCAAGATCAACGTCTGCAAGGAGCCGCATCATTTGATGCCGACTCCCGACGACAAGTCGCTGATCGTCGCCTGCGCCGCATCCAACCAGCTCGTCTTCTTCGATCCGCTGACCGGCCAGGAGCAGAAGCGCGTTCGCGACATCTCGGACCCCTACCACCTCGGCTTCTCGCCGAACCGCAAGTGGTTCGTCGCCACCTCATTGCGCCTCGACCGCGTCGACATCTACGACCCTGCCGACTTCCGCCTGATCGCCCGCCTGCCGGCGCCGAAGGCGCCGTCCCACTTGGCCTTCGACGATGCCAGCCAGTTCGTCTTCGTCACCCTGCAGGACTCGAACGAGGTGATGGCAATCAGCCTGCCGACACAGAAGATTGCCTGGGTGATGCCGGTCGCGGCGACGCCGGCGGGAATCGTCATGTCGCCTGACAATCGCTACCTGCTGGTCGCCAGCATGGGCGAAGGCGTGGTCGAGGTGATCGAGTGGCGGGCGCGGCGGAGCGTGCGCAAGGTCGCCACCGCGACAGCTGCGCACAACCTGCAGCCGAAGGGCGATGGCCGCCATTTCTACGTCTCCAACCGGTCGATCGACGGCAGCATCTCGCTGCTCGACACGCAGACGATGAGCGTGGTCGAGAAGTACGACGTTCCCGGTGGCCCCGACGACATGATGGTCCGCGCCGACGGCAAGGAGCTGTGGGCCACCGCGCGCTTCGCCCGCAAGGTGCAGGTCGTCGACCTGGTGAGCAAGCAGCTCAAGCTGTCGATCCCGGTCGGCAGTTCGCCGCACGGGGTCTTCTTCCTCAATCACGCCGGGCTGAGGTAAGGATGGCACGGCTGCATCCCCTACTCGCGCTTGCGCTCGGGCTGGCAACGGCAGGCGTGGCCAGCGCCGGTACGCCGTCCTCGCCGGGCTGCAAGGGAACACTCTACCTGAGCTTCGACACCGGCAACATGCGCGACGCCGAACTGATCGCCGACACGCTGGCGCGACATGGCGTCAAGGCAACCTTCTTCCTTGCGCAGGAGAAGACGACGCGCGGCGACAGCGCCCTCGATGCCAGCTGGGCACCCTACTGGCGGGCGCGCGTCGCCGAAGGCCACGCCTTCGGCAGCCACACCTGGCGCCATGGCAGTTTTCGTGCCGACAGCGGCAAGCTGGTGCGCTACCGACTGCAGGATGGCAGCAGCGAGACGCTGGACGCAGCCGCCGTCTGTGCCGAACTGCAGCGGCCGGACACGCGCTTCCAGGAGCTCACCGGCCGCCGCCTCGATCCGCTCTGGCGGGCGCCCGGTGGCCGCACGACGCCAAACACGCTGGCCGCGGCCCAGGCCTGCGGCTACCGTCATGTCGGCTGGGCGACAGCCGGCTTCCTCGGCGACGAACTGCCGTCGGAAACCCACCCCAACCCGATGTTGCTGCAGCGCGCTCTCGAGCGCCTCCGCGACGGCGACATCGTCATGGCCCATCTCGGCATCTGGTCGCGCAAGGATCCCTTCGCGCCGATGTTCGAGCCGCTGATCGCCGGCCTCAAGGCGAAGGGCTTCTGTTTCGCCACCCGGCGCGGCCAGACATGATCGACGCGCTGACCGAGGCCTTCGTGCACCTCCAGGGCTGGATGTTCGATCGCCTGGTGCAGCCACCGCTGCTCGCCCTCGGGCTCGGCAGTCATCTCGAAATGGCTTTCGACGGCATCCAGTTCTTCCTCGCCGGCGTGCTGCAGATCAGTTTCGCCTACCTGCTGCTGCGGCCGCTCGAGGCCTGGCGCCCGGTCGAGGTGTGGCCGGACCGCCGGGCGGCGCGCGTCGATGTGCTCTACTCGCTGCTCGACCGGCTGGGAATCGTTCCGCTGGCGGTGTTCGCGCTGCTGGCACCACTCTTCGCCGCCATCGACGGCTGGTTTCGCCTGCACGACATCATCCCGCCGCAGCTCGAAGACCTCTTGCCGGCACTGGAGACGAGGCCGCTGCTCTGTTTTCTCGTCTATCTGCTGCTTCTCGACTTCGCCGAATACTGGCGCCATCGGCTGTCGCACGTCCTGCGCTGGTGGTGGGCGCTGCACGCGATCCATCACAGCCAGCGGCGGATGACCCTGTGGACCGACAGCCGCAACCATCTGCTCGAGGACCTGATCGGTGGCTTCTGGTTCGCCAGCATCGCCCTGCTGATCGGTGTTCCCCCCGGGCAGTTCATCGGCCTGCTGCTCGTCGTCAAGACGGTCGAGAATCTCGCCCACGTCAATGCCCGTCTCTCGTTCGGAAGCCTCGGCGAAAGGCTGCTGGTCAGCCCGCGCTACCACCGCTGGCATCACGCGCTGGAGCTGCCAGCCGGCGACCGGTACCGTCATGGCTGCAACTTCGCCGTCCTGCTGCCGGTCTGGGACCAACTCTTCGGCACCCAGTATCGTGGGCAGGAGTTGCCACCCTGCGGCCTCGCCGGCGACCCGCTGCCGCCTGACGCCGCCAGCAGTGGCTTCTGGCGGCAGCAGCGGGAAGGACTGCAGGCCTTCGCTGCCGCCTTGTGGTCGCGCGGCAGCGCGACGGACGGGCAACGGGAGAGCAGGCATGCTCGATGACGCCCGCGCCTTCGCCTTCCGCGCGCACAGCGGCCAGATGTACGGCACCCACCCCTACTCCTGGCATCTCGAGGCTGTCGCCGAATTGCTGGCTCCCTACGGCGTGCAGGCGCAGATCATCGGCTACCTGCACGATGTCGTCGAGGACACGGTGGTCAGCAAGGACGACGTGCACGCCCGTTTCGGGCCTTTCATCGGCGAATGCGTCGGCCTGCTGACCGACGCGCCCGCCGCCACCCGCGCCGAGCGCAAGGCGCGGACGCATGCCCGTCTGGCGAGTGTCCGCAGCGGCCCGGCGGAACTGGCACTGGTGGTCAAGGCTGCCGACCGCCTGGCGAACGTTCGCAGCTGCGTCGCCGACTGCCGGCAGGTGCTCTGGCACACCTACCGCTGTGAGCATCCGGCCTTCCGTGACGCGGTCTACCGCGCCGGCCTCTGCGACCCGCTGTGGTGCGAACTCGACAGCCTGCTGGCGCCAGCGGACATTCCGGCGACCCATGTCTGAACCCTGCCTCCGGCGGCAGTCGCTGCTGTCCCCGGTCGCCGTGCAGCGCCGGCCAGCCGCGAACCTGTCCGGCCAGTGCGCCAGGCAGAGTGCTCGATGAAGGCGATCCTGCGCAGCGGAGTGATCGCCGTCTGCCTGCTGCTCGCGGCCTGCGTGCCAGGGCCCGAAAAAGCAGGGGAACTCACTCGCGTGTCGATGCAGGAGTATTTTCGCTACGATCCGCAGTTCAGGGGCCAGGGCATCGAGGTCCTCGCTGTCCGCGTCACCGGCGGCCACGACAAGCAACTCGAAGGCGTGGCGACGATCCGGCACGCCGGCCAGAGCCACGAGGTGCCGGTGATCATCGTCCTCGACCGGGTCAATCTGGCATGGTTTGCCCAGCCGGGAGGGCTTGCCTTCCTGGCCAGGTCACCCGCCGACGCCGACCGGAAGACGACGGAATAGTCCCCCTCGCCGGCCCACAGGCAATACCATGCGACCGCTTGCCAGCGGCGGCAACGACCGCCGTTCGGGACTGCCGGCTCCTGCGGACGGCTGCTCCGCGCTGTCGACCGCTGCCGCCGGCTGACGCTTGTTGACCCTTCTGCCGCTGTCCGGCTGCCGGAATCGGGTAGCCGTTCCTGCAGCGGGTCGGTCGAGCGGAGTCCGACTTCGACCTACGCCAGCGCGCGGGCGAACGGCGCTCGTCCGGCGCCGCCACACGGCTGCGGACCGCCGACATCGCTCGGTCGCGGCGTCCGGCAAGGGCAGCGATCTGGCATCCGGGGCGAAGTGGTGCTAGGCTGATCGGCGTCAGGCGGCGTGGAAATCGCCAAAGGCTTCTGCAGCGACCGGAGCTTGTCCCTTGCTGCTTCTCGCCCTTCAGGAGGCAAGATCATGCGCTCTCTCCGCGACTCAACCAGGCTGCTGCACTGGCCGCTCACGATCATGCTGCTGCCGACGCTGCTGGCAGTTGGCTGCGGCCAACCGGAGCCGACGACGGTCATGACGCCGGGCGACAGAATCCCGTTCTCGGGCAACTGGAGCCCGACCGGAACGCAACAGGTTCTCGACCTTGAAGCAGGACACCGGGCCGGCATCTTCAGGTTGAATGGTTCGCTCGTGCTGACCGGCAAGCAGCGCCTCACGCGCGCGTTCAGGACCGACGTCATTGGTTTCTCCGACACCGGCAGCGGCATGGTGGGACGTAGCGTGTGGACCGACGAGCATGGCGACAGGGTGTTCAGCGAGTTGCGCGGCGCCGCCATTGGTCCAGGCCAGCGGATCGAAGGCAACATCATCGGCGGCACCGGTCGCTACGAGGGCCTGCGCGGGGAATACGGTTTCGAGTGGCAGCGCATCGGCCCGGTCGAAGGCGACGAGATCGCCGGCCGGGTTGTCGGGCTGACGGGCTGGGCTCGGGTCACCCCGGCCGCCGAGCAATCTCCCACCACTGCAGGAGATCGGAAATGAACGTCGCCACTGTTGATAAGGTAAGAATCGTCAAACTGGCGGTCGTCCTGCTCCTCTTCTGCGGCCTCTGGTTCATGCCAGTGCCCGCGGGCCTGACGCGCGAGGCCTGGCGACTGTTTGCGATCTTCGCCGCCGCCATCCTTTCCGTCGTCTTGAATGCCTTGCCACTGCTGACCTCGGCGGTGGCGGCCTGCGCCTTCGTCGTTCTCACCGGCACGCTCACGCCGGCGAAGGCCTACGGCGCCTTCGCCAACCCCACCGTGCTGCTCGTGGTGACGGCTTTCCTGGTCTCGCAGTCGGTGGTCAAGAGCGGGCTTGGCAAGCGGATCAGTCTCTACGTGGTGTCGCTGTTCGGAAAATCGACTCTCGGCCTGGCTTACAGTGTCTTCATCACCGACACACTGATCTCGCCGGGCTTCCCGAGCAATACCGCGCGCGGCGGTG
>DDUX01000028.1:7996-23384 GCA_002345025.1 Candidatus Accumulibacter iunctus
CGACAGCACGCGGCGCCTCGGCGGCTACCTGATGTTCTGCGGCATGGCCAGCCTGGCGATCACCTCGGCGCTCTGGTTTACCGCCACGTCGGGCAATCCGATCGGCGCCGGGCTGGCCGCCGAACAGGGCCTGCAGGTGAACTTCGGCTCGTGGCTGCTGGCATCCTGCGTACCATCGCTGGTCGTCATTGCCCTGTTGCCGCTGCTGCTTTATCGGCTCTTTCCGCCAGGAATCACCGAAACCCCGGATGCGCCGGAACACGCACGACGCGAGTTGCGGACGATGGGACGCATGTCAACCGGCGAGAAGATCACGGCGGCGACCTTCGCCGTCATGATCACCGGCTGGGTTCTCGCCGCGCCGTATCAGCTCAACCTGACGGCAATCGCGCTCGCCGGCCTGGCGACGCTGTTGATCAGTGGGGTCCTGACGCTCGACGACATGCACGAACAGGGCGGCACGCTGGTCACCTTCATCTGGCTCGCGGTACTTTTTGGCATCAGCGGACAGCTCAACGAAATGGGCTTCATGGGCTACGTCGGCGAACGGCTGGCGATGGCGCTCGAAGGTCTCGCGTGGCCGCTTGCCTATGTCTCGCTGCTCGTCATTTACGTCCTGATGCACTACATGTTCGTCAGTCAGAACGCCCAGGTGCTGGCGCTCCTCGGCGTCTTTCTCGACGTCGGCGTCAAGTCGGGGGTTCCCGTCGCACTGATGGCTTACGCACTGCTCTTCGCCAGCAGCTACTTCTCGGTGATCACACCCCAGGCGGGCAGCCAGAACATCATCTTCGTCGCCAGCGGCTACCTCAAACAGGGGGAGTTGTACCGCCTCGGGCTCTTGACGACGATTTTCTGCCTGCTGGTCTTCTTGCTCGTCGGCACCCCGTGGATACTCTGGGTGACCTAGCCACCCAGCCAGCGCCGGAGTCAGCGAACGACGGCTGGCTGCCGGCCGCCGTCGGCAGACGGCTACCGATAGACGATCACCGGCACCCGCGAGTACGACAGCACCTTCTGCGTCACGCTGCCAAGGAGCAACTTCTTGATCTCGCTGCGCCCGCGCGACGCGATGAAGATGGCGTCACACCTCTTCTTCCTCGCGGCCTCGATGATCCCTTCGTGGGTCGTCGCCGGCTTGGAGATCAACCCTGCATAGTCGACGCCGGCCGCCCGCGCCGCCTGCGCAATCTCGTCGAGGTACTTCTCGCCGGTCACCCGCGCCAGGCGGTCGAGCGTCATCAGCGTCTTCCTGTCGATCAAATCGCCGTCGCCGAAGGCGGAGGGCTGCAGCAGCGGCATGGCGTAGTAGCCGGTGACTTTTGCCCCCAGAGACTGCGCCAGCCTGATGCCGGCCCTGATCGCCTGGCGCGATACGACCGAGCCGTCGGTCGGAATGAGGATGTTCTTGAACACGTAGCGTGCTCCCGATAGTCGTTGTGAGCGAAGTGGGGCTGCCCCCTCGCCCCGTCCCGCGGCAGCCAGCACGCCCCCGCTGCAGGGGCCATCTCGCCGGCCGTCGGGTGCAGAATGGCGGCACACGCGATCACCGCCCCGTTCGTTCCCGCCGCCCGTTGCCCGCAGCTCGCCGACGCAAGTGCCGGCGGCGGGATGGCGCAACCACACGCGTTACAGTATATAGGCCCGCGTCGAAAACGGCGTCAATTGCCGGCCAACATCGTCCCGCCGTGGCGCGAACGCCTGCGGTACAATTGCCGGCTTTCGCCAGTCGACGCCCACGGCGTGCTGCAGCATCGGCGACATACCGGCTGACGGCAGGCCCCTGTCTCTCGACGCGTTTCGCCCATCTGCGTCTGGGGCCTCCTCGCCCGTTTCCGGCGTGACTTTCACGCATTCGATCTTCCAGAGGTTTCTTCGTGCTCATCGCCAACAACATCACCATGCAGTTCGGGGCGCGTCCCCTTTTCGAAAACGTCTCGCTCAAGTTCGGCGAGGGCTATCGCTACGGATTGATCGGCGCCAACGGCTCGGGCAAGTCGACCTTGATGAAAATCCTGGCGCGCGAACTCGAGCCGACTGCCGGCAACGTCACGAAGGACGCACACGAACGCATGGCCTACCTGCGCCAGGATCAGTTCGCCTTCGAGGAGCAGCGGGTGATCGACGTCGTCATGATGGGGCATGAGGAAATGTGGAGGTGCATGCTCGAGAAGGACGCGATCTACGCCAACCCCGATGCCAGCGAGGCGGATTACATGCACGCTGCCGACCTCGAAGCCCGCTTCGCCGAGTACGGCGGCTACAGCGCCGAGTCGCGCGCCGGCGAACTGCTGCTCGGTGTCGGCATCCCGGCAGCGCAGCACTACGGCCCGATGAGCGATGTCGCACCCGGCTGGAAGCTGCGCGTCCTCCTGATCCAGGCGCTGTTCGCCGACCCGGATATCCTGCTCCTCGACGAGCCGACGAACAACCTCGACATCGGCACGATCCGCTGGCTGGAAAACGTGATCAACGAGCGCAACAGCACGATGGTCATCATCTCGCACGATCGCCATTTCCTCAACCAGGTCTGCACGCACATGGCGGACCTCGATTACGGCAAGATCACCGTCTACCCGGGTAACTACGACGATTTCATGGAAGCCTCGACGCAGGCGCGGCAACGACAGCAGAGTGCCAACGCCAAGGCGAAGGAACGGATCGCCGAGTTGCAGAGCTTCGTCCGCCGCTTCTCGGCCAACGCATCGAAGGCCAAACAGGCCACCTCACGCCTGAAGCTGATCGACAAGCTCAGACCCGAGGACGTCAAGCCGTCGTCGCGCCAGTATCCCTGGATCCGCTTCGAGTTCGACGACAAGGAAAAGCTGCACCGGCAGGCGGTCGAGATTCAGAACCTCGGCTTCGCCTATCATGCTGCCGAACGGCCGCTCTTCAGCAAGTTCGACCTCAGCCTCAACGGTGGCGACCGCCTGGCCATCATCGGCGAGAACGGCGTCGGCAAGACGACGCTGCTGAAGCTGCTGATGGGCGAACTGCAACCGCAGCGCGGCAGCATCAAGTGGGCCGAAAAGGCGCGCCCCGGCTACTGCGCGCAGGACCATGCGATCGACTTCGACAGCGATCTCAGTCTGACCGACTGGATCGCCGGCTACGCGCGCGGCAGCGCCGAAGAGGGCGACGATCTGGCGACGCTGATCCGCGGCACCCTCGGCCGGCTGCTGTTCTCGGGCAACGAGGTGCAAAAGCCGGTGCGCGTCATCTCCGGCGGCGAACAGGGGCGGATGATCTTCGGCAAGCTGATGCTGCAGCGGCCGAACGTGCTGGTGATGGACGAACCGACCAACCACCTCGACATGGAATCGATCGAGTCGCTGAACACCGCGCTCGAGAAGTTCAAGGGAACGCTGATCTTCGTTTCGCACGACCGCGAGTTCGTCTCGTCACTGGCGACACGCGTCCTCGAAATCCGCCCCGACGGCACGCTGGTGAACTACCTCGGCAACTACGAAGACTACCTCGCCAGCCAGGGAATCGCGTAAGCGGCGAGCAGCGTCGCGGGGTTCGCTCAGGCGATGACGCCGCCGCCGAGACAGACGCGGCTCTCGTACACCACCACCGACTGCCCCGGAGTCACCGCCCACTGCGGCTCGGCGAAGCGGATCCGGCAGGCATCCGCCGCCACCCACTCGATCTCGCACGGCGCATCGGCCTGCCGGTAGCGCGTCTTCGCCGTATACACCCAGTGCGCGTGCGGCGGCTGAGCGGACACCCAGGAGAGATCGCGCGCGGTCAGCTCGTCGCTGAGCAGCGCGGGGTGATGGTGGCCCTGCACGACATGCAGGACGTTGTTGACGATGTCCTTGCCGGCGACGAACCAGGCGTCGTGGTCGCCGCTCACGCCGCCCTTGCCGCCCTTGACGCCGCCGATGTGCAGCCCCTTGCGCTGGCCGATGGTGTGATAGGCGACGCCGTCGTGCTCACCAAGCACGCGGTCGTCGTCGAGGCCGCGAATCTCGCCCTTCTGCGGCGGCAGGTAGCGCGTCAGGAACTCCTTGAAGGGTCGCTCGCCGATGAAGCAGATGCCGGTCGAGTCCTTCTTGAGCGCGACGTGCAGGCCGGCATCGGCGGCGATCCGGCGCACCTCGCGCTTGTACAGGCCGGCGAGCGGGAACAGCGTCGTCGCCAGTTGCTCCTGCTGCAGCCGATGCAGGAAATAACTCTGGTCCTTGGTGCCGTCCTCGGCCTTGAGCAACTGCCAGACGCCCTGGAACTCGCGCACACCGGCGTAATGACCGGTGGCGATGCGATCGGCGCCGATCCGCGCTGCATGCTCGAGAAAGGCCCGGAACTTGATCTCGGAATTGCAGAGGACGTCCGGGTTCGGCGTCCGCCCCGCCGCGTACTCGCTGAGGAAGTGGGCAAAGACGCGTTCGCGATACTCGGCGGCGAAGTTCAGCACCTCGATGTCAATCCCGAGGGTATCGGCGACGCTCATGACATCGACCAGGTCCTGGCGCGACGCGCAGTGCTCGTCGGTATCGTCGTCCTCCCAGTTCTTCATGAACAGACCGACGACCCGCCAGCCCTGCTGCTTGAGCAACAGGGCTGCCACCGCCGAATCGACGCCGCCCGAGAGGCCGACGAGTACCGTTCTTCCTTCGTTCATTTCCCTGTCCCTGCAGCCATCACCTCAAGGGCTCAAAGCCGGCGCACCGGCGACCAGCGAGGCCATCGAGCTCTCTTCCTCGCCGCCCCCGGCGAGCCATTCCGGCAGCGGCATCAGCACCGCCGGCTGGCCATTGTCACGAAACCAGCTATCGACGACGTAGAGCTGCGGTGTCGCAGCCACGTCGTCGTCAAGCGGCGCTGGCGCCCTTTCCTCGATCTGCGCCGAGAAATGGGCAGCGAACAGATAGCGCGTCCGCAGCACCGGTTCGCGGACCTCATGGAAGCGCAACCAGCGACGATCGTCGAGCATCCGCAGCAGACGTGTCGTCGTCAGCGAGTGGTCGATGCAGTCCATTCGTCCTGCGACGCCATCGTCGGCAACGTTGCCGCCACGGTCGGCGGCGATGACGCTCTGCTCGCCCGCCCAGCCGAGCAGCCAGCCGATCACCAGCGACAACCGGTCGCGCTCGTCGGCAGCGTCGCCTGCAGCCACGAGAAAGGCCCCCACCAGCGCCAGCTGCTGGTCAGTGTAGCGCACCTCGACCTCCTGCAGGCAGCCGTAGTTGTAGCAGACGCGCAGCCTCTCGTCGGCCACTGCGGTCTGCAACAGTGCCGGCAACAGCAGGACGCTCAGCCAGCGCATGCCAGATGGTTCAGCAGGTGCAGCGGGTAACGCTTGCCGGCCAGCCAGTCGTCGATGCAGCGCAGCACCATCGGACTGCGGTGCTGCGCCTGTCGCGCCCGGATTTCGTCGACGGTCAGCCAGTGCGCCGCCAGGATGCCGGCATCGAGTTGCCGCCCGGGATCGTGGCCGACGATCTCGCCGGCGAAGGCAAAGCGCAGATAGGCCAGATCGCCGGCGCCGGTCGGGTACAGGTAGACGCCGACCAGCGCCTGCGGGCGCATCGTGTACGCAGTTTCCTCGAGGGTCTCGCGAACGGCCGCGTCGAGCAGCGACTCGCCGCAATCGAGGTGACCTGCGGGCTGGTTGAAGCGGATGCCGTACTCCGTCTCCTCTTCGACGAGCAGGAAGCGACCGTCGCGCTCGAGCACCGCGGCGACGGTGACGTTCGGTTTCCAGATCATGGCAGGAGCCTTGCGGGGATCGGCGAAGCCGCCATTTTACCGCCAACCGGGGGGCGAAATCGGCTAGAATTTCCGCTTCAGGGTTACCGGAACGAGGGGAGAAGAGGATGTCCATGGCGGATCGCGACGGCTTCATCTGGTACGACGGCAAGCTCGTTCCATGGCGCGAGGCCACGACCCACGTGCTGACCCACACCCTGCACTACGGCATGGGCGTCTTCGAGGGAATCCGTGCCTACAAGGCGGCGAGGGGTACGGCGATCTTCCGCCTTGCCGAGCACACCGAGCGCCTGTTCAACTCCGCCTACATCTTCCAGATGAAGATGCCCTACGACCGGGAGACCCTGCTCGAGGCACAGAAGGAAGTGGTGCGCGCGAACGGGCTCGAGTCGTGCTACATCCGGCCGATCGTCTTCTACGGCTCGGAAGCGATGGGCATCGCCGCCACCTCGATCAGCACGCATGTCGCCATCGCCGCCTGGCCGTGGGGTGCGTACCTCGGTGCCGAGGGAATGGAGAAGGGCATCCGCGTCAAGACCTCGTCCTTCACCCGGCATCACGTGAACATCAACATGTGCCGCTCGAAGTCGGTCGGCACCTACACCAACTCGATCCTCGCCCACCAGGAAGTGGCGCATGACGGCTACGACGAGGCGCTGCTGCTCGACGTCGATGGCTACGTCGCCGAAGGTGCCGGCGAGAACGTCTTCATCGTCAGGAAAGGCAAGCTGTACACGCCCGACCTGACGTCGTGCCTCGAGGGCATCACTCGCGCCTCGGTGCTCGAACTCGCCGATGAACTCGGCATTCCGGTGGTCGAGAAGCGCATCACGCGCGACGAGGTTTATTGCGCCGACGAGGCCTTTTTCACCGGCACCGCCGCCGAAGTGACGCCAATCCGCGAGCTCGACAATCGCCAGATCGGCGCCGGCCACCGCGGCCCGATCACGACGAGAATCCAGAGCCTGTTCTTCGACTGCGTGAACGGCCGCGTGCCGGCGCACGAAGACTGGCTTGCCTACGTCTAACGGTCATGACTTTCGACACACCCCTGATGATGAAAGTCATGACTGTTTCCCTCCTCCCCGGCCCTTCTCCCGCGCACGGGAGAAGGGAGATTCGCGAGTCGCAGACGCGACTTTCACATTAACCGCTGTCTGCAAGGTTACCGAGAAGATGTCCCAGAACGACCAACCGAAGCCCATCGCGGTCACCGCTCACGACCTGCCGCTGCACTGTCCGACGAAGGAGGCTCCACTCTGGGCCCGGCACCCGCGCGTCTTCCTCGACATCACGCAGAGCGGCGAGGTCTCCTGCCCCTATTGCAGCGCCCACTACGTGCTGCAGGGCGGGCTGCCGAAAGGCCACCACTGAGCCTCCGCTACCCGAACACGGGTAGCGCACCGCACAGCCAGCGATGAAAGTTCTCGTCGTCGCGCCTTCGTGGATTGGTGACTCGGTGCTGGCGCAGCCGCTGTTCATCCGGCTGCACGAGCGGATCCCGGGCCTGCAGCTCGACGCACTGGCGCCGCGCTGGGTGGCACCGGTCCTCGAACGGATGCCGGAGATCCACCGCATCATTGACAGCCCCTTCGCGCATGGCGACCTGTCGCTGCGGACGCGCCACCGCATCGCCCGCGAACTCGCGCGCGGCGGCTACCAGCGCGCCTACGTGCTTCCGAACTCGCTCAAGTCGGCGCTGATCCCCTTCTTCGCCGACATTCCCGAGCGTATCGGCTTCATCGGCGAAACCCGCTATGGACTGATCAACCGCCGGCACACGCTGGACAAGAAGCGGCTGCCACAGATGGCGGAGCGCTTTGCCCAGCTCGCCGAGCCACCGGGAGCGCCGCTGCCACGACCGTTGCCGCGGCCCCGCCTGCGCGCCAGCCCGGCGCAGCGCATCGAAGCGCTGGCTGCGCTGGGCGTCAGCCTGCCGGCCAAACTCGCGGTCTTCTGTCCGGGCGCCGAGTACGGTCCGGCGAAGCGCTGGCCGGCCAGACATTTTGCTGCCCTGGCCGCCGCCCTGGCACAACACGGCCATGCCGTCTGGCTGCTGGGATCGGCCAAGGACAGGCCGGTCGGCGAAGAGATCCTCGACCATGCTCCCCCCGGCAGCCTGCCGCTCAATCTCTGTGGCGCCACGACTCTGGCGCAGGCGATCGACCTGATCAGCGCCGCGTCGCTGGTCGTCTGCAACGATTCGGGCCTGATGCACGTCGCTGCCGCCCTCGACCGCCACGTCGTCGCCGTCTATGGCTCGTCGTCGCCCGACTTCACACCGCCCCTCTCGGAGAAGGCGACCATCATCAGCCTCAATCTTGCCTGCAGTCCGTGCTTCGAACGGCAGTGTCCCCTTGACCACCTCAACTGCCTGCAGCAGCTCGAACCGCAGCGCGTGCTCGCAGCCTGCCTGCGCGGAGTCGCCACATGATCGTCATCTTTGCCACGCCCGAGGATGTCGAGGCAGCCTTCTATGAGGCCATCGCCCGTGCCGACCTCAGCACCCTGATGAGCGTCTGGGCTGAAGACGAGGAAATCGTCTGCATTCACCCGACCGGCCAGCGCCTGGTCGGCGCCGACGCGATCCGCGACAGCTGGCGCAGCATCTTCGCCAACAACCCGCGCCTGTCGGTGCGGCTGAGCCGCGGCGTGCGCTGGAGCGGCATGCTGCTGTCGGTGCACACGGTCGTCGAGATGCTGTACATCGGCGATGACCGCAAGCCACACGGTCCGATGCTCGCGACCAACGTCTTCCAGCGCGGCGCCAGCGGCTGGCGGCTGCTGGCACACCACTCATCGACCGCGGCCGAGCGCGAAGCCGCCGATGGCGACGGCGACGGCAGCAGCGACCGCAAAACGCCACGGACGCTGCATTGATCCCTTATCGCGCCCCCGGCTGGCTGCCCGGCGGCCACCTGCAGACCGTCTATCCACTACTCATCCGACCCGACCCACTGCCTTGCCACCGGCAGCGCTGGGAAACGCCCGACGGTGACTTCATCGACCTCGACTGGGTCACCGCCGCCGACGCCTCGGCGCAGCCGGATTGCCGGCCGCTGCTGGTGATCTTCCACGGTCTCGAAGGCAGTTCGAACAGCCACTACGCGCTGACGCTGCTGCGTGCCGCGGCAGCGGTCGGCTGGGCGGCGGTGGCGGTCAACTTCCGAGGCTGCTCCGGCGAGAGCAATCGCCTGCCGCGCGCCTACCATTCCGGTGACAGCGAGGAAATCGACTGGATCCTGCGCCGCCTGCAGACCGCCTCGCCGGCGCGCCGGCACTACGCCGTCGGCGTCTCGCTCGGCGGCAATGCGCTGCTCAAGTGGCTCGGCGAAAGCGGCACGTCGGCGATGGACTGCCTGCACGCGGCGGTTGCCGTCAGCGCCCCGGTTGACCTCGCCGCCTGTGGTCATCATCTGGCGCACGGCTTCAACCGCGTCTACACCCGCCACTTCCTGCATAGCCTGAAGCGCAGCGCGGCCGGCAAGCTGCGCCGCTACCCGGGTCTCTTCGACGAACGGCGGATGCGCGCCGCCCGCAACCTCTACGAGTTCGACGATGTCGTCACGGCGCCACTGCACGGTTTCAGCGGCGCCGACGACTACTGGCGCCGGGCGTCGAGCAAGCCGTGGCTGGGCGCGATCCGGCTGCCGACGCTGCTGCTGAACGCCGTCAACGACCCCTTCCTGCCGGCGCAGGCACTGCCGGCCGCCAGCCAGGTCGGCAGCAGTGTCCGCATCGACTTCCCGCGCCACGGTGGCCACGTCGGCTTCGTCACCGGCAGTCCGCCGGGGCAGCTCGTGTGGTTGCCGCAACGAATCCTCCACTACTTCCAGCACGAGGTTTGAGATGAACGCTCCCCTGCCGCAAGAGATCTTCAAGGCCTACGACATCCGCGGCATCGTCGGCAAGACCCTGACGCCGGCGATCGTCCGCCGCATCGGGCATGGCCTCGGTTCGCTGGCAGCCGAGCGCGGCCAGCGCGCCATCGCGGTCGGCCGCGACGGACGCCTGTCGGGCCCGGAACTGGCGGAGGCCCTGATGGCCGGCATCCGCATGGCCGGCATCGACACCATCGACGTCGGCCGCGTGCCGACGCCGGTGGTGTACTTCGCGGCGCACGAACTCGGCTGCCAGAGCTGCGTCGCCGTCACCGGCAGCCACAACCCGCCCGACTATAACGGACTGAAGATGGTCATCGGTGGCGAGACGCTGGCCGGTGAGACGATCCAGGGAATACGGCTGCGCGTCGACGCCGACCGGCTGCAGCACGGCTCGGGCCAGGCGAGTACCGCCGACGTGCAGCCGGCGTATCTGGCGCGGATCGTCAGCGACGTCCGCCTGGCACGGCCGATGAAGATCGCCATCGACTGCGGCAACGGCGTCGCCGGCGGCATCGCGCCGCAGCTCTTCCGGGCGCTCGGCTGCGAACTCATCGAACTCTTCTGCGAAGTCGATGGCAGCTTTCCCAACCACCATCCGGATCCGTCGAAGCCCGAGAACCTGCAGGATCTGATCCGCGCGCTGCGCAGCAGCGGCGCCGAACTCGGACTCGCCTTCGACGGTGACGGCGACCGTCTCGGTGTCGTCACCCGGGATGGCGAGATCATCTACCCGGATCGCCAGCTGATGCTCTTTGCCGCCGACGTCCTGCGCCGCTGCCCCGGGCAGCCGATCATCTACGATGTCAAGTGCACCCGGCTGCTGGCGCCCTGGATCCGCCAGCACGGTGGCGAGCCCCTGATGTGGAAGACCGGTCATGCGCTGGTCAAGGCGAAGCTGAAGGAAACCGGATCACCGCTGGCGGGCGAAATGAGTGGCCACGTCTTCTTCAAGGAACGCTGGTTCGGCTTCGACGACGGTCTCTACGCCGGCGCGCGACTGCTCGAGATCGTCTCGCAGGCGGCCGACGCCAGCAGCGTGCTGCAGGCGCTGCCCGACAGCAGCTCGACGCCCGAACTCAACATCGCCATGCGCGAGGGCGAGCCCTTCGCGCTGATCGAGCAACTGCAACGGCAGGCGCGCTTCGCAGGCGCACGCGAGATCATCGGCATCGACGGTCTGCGCGTCGAGTACGCCGACGGATTCGGCCTCGCCCGCCCGTCGAACACCACGCCGGTCGTCGTCCTGCGCTTCGAGGCCGACTCGGCCACCGCGCTGGCACGCATCCAGGCGGATTTTCGCCGCGTGTTCAACGAGGCCCGGCCCGGCCTGCAGCTGCCGTTCTGAACCGCCGACCGACAGCCGGGATGTCGCCAGGAACGAGCCACCGTCATGACTGAGCAATCACTGAAGAATGCCTTCCTCTTCCGCCAGCCGATCGTCAACCGGCAGCAGGAACTCGCCGGCTACCAGTTGTTGCTGCGCAGTGCCGAGCCTGGCAGCGACGAGTGCGACCAGACCCTGAGCACTGCTGCGCTCTGCGCTGCATACTCCGAACTGGGAATGCAGAGCGCCCTCGGCAACAGCTGCGCCTACATCGGCATCACCGCAGGCTTTCTGCAGCAGGAATCGCTCGAACTGCTGCCGGCGGCGGGCGTGGTCCTCGAACTGCTGCTCGATCGCCCACCCGACAAGGCGACCCTGATCCGCTGCCGCTGCCTGCGCGACCGCGGCTATCTGCTGGCGCTGAGTGATTACCGCGGCATCGACGATCGCAGCCGCCCGCTGCTGCCGATGGTCGACGTCATCAAGATCGACGCCAGCAAGGCGGACCATGGCGCACTGGCCAACCTTGCCGGCTCGTTGCGCAACCTGCCGATCCGGCTGCTGGCGCAAGGCGTCGACAGCCGCGAGCTGATGGAGCGTTGCCGCAGCCTCGGCTTCGTGCTGTTTCAGGGTCGTTACTTCGCGCAGGCAGAGATCGTCAGCGGCCGCCGCCTGTCGGCCTCGCAGGCGGCGCTGATCCGCCTGATCAACCTCGTCGGGCGCGACGTCGACGTGGCGCTGATCGAGGATGCCTTCAAGCACGAACCGGCACTGACGCTCAACCTGTTGCGGGTCGTCAACTCGGTCGGGCACCGCGGCAACCGCCTGTCGCAACCGGTGACCTCGCTGCGCCATGCGATCAACCTCTTCGGGCGGCGCCACCTGCAGCGCTGGCTGTCGCTGCTGCTGCTCGCACCGGTCAGCGGCAGGGGCGACCCGGCGCACTCACCGCTGCTGCAGGTGGCAGCCCTGCGCGGACGCATGATGGAGCTGCTGATCGCCGTCGGTCCGCCGGGCGAACACGCCAGGCTGGCCGACCTGGCTTTCATGACCGGCATCCTGTCGATGATGCCGGCAGCGCTCGGGCTGCCGATCGACGAGATCCTCGGGCAGATCGCCGTCGAGGACGAGGTGCGCGCCGCGCTCTGCCAGCACGCGGGGCTTCTGGGAAGCATCCTCGCCCTGCTCGAGCGTTTTGACGGCGACGACGCCAGCGGCTGCGACGAGCTGCTCGGACAATTGCCCGGACACCTCGATCGCCAGACGCTCAACACCTGCCTCAGCGTCGCGCTGCGCTGGCTGAACGGCAACGGCGGCTAGGCGCGCCTCAGCCACGCCCGGGCAGCGGCGGCAAAGGCAGACGCCGGCCTGGTCACCGGGACGCCTCAGCGCAGCGAACCCGCGCCGCTGAAGCACTTGCCCACTTCGAGCTCCTTGCCCTCCCTCACCGCCAGGTACTTCTGCAGGAAGGAGCTGTCGATCTCGCGCAGGTCGGCGCGCTGCCTGGGCTGCCGGTAGCGGTTGAGGTGCCCGGGCCCGCCGTTGTAGACCGCGTAGGTGGCACGGGCGAGATCATCGGCATCAGCAGTCGCCGCTGCCTCGCTCCGTGCCAACGCGTAGTCGCGCAGATAGTGATGCAGGATCTCCGCACCGGCGCGGCCGTTGTAGCCGACATCACCGTGCAACCCGGCGACGTCATAGAAGCCGCGCCAGACACGTGGATACACCTGCATCAGGCCGACGGCGCCGATCCCCGACTGGATCGGCTGCACCTTTCCCTTGCGGCGAACGAACTGCCGCCAGCAGCTCTCCTGCCAGGCGGTGGCGAGTACCAGGTCGCGGTATAGGTCGTTGAACCGTGCTTCGATTGGCCGCCCGATGCTCTCGCGTTGCTGCAGCGTGGCATCGGCGGTTCGCTGCAGCAGCGTCCGCATCGCCGGCAGATAGGCCGGCAGATCGCTGCGCGTCGGCAGCCAGTCGTTCAGGCGCTGTGCCAGCGCCGCCGTCTCCGGGTCGATCAGCAGCGGCGCTGGCAGCGGTGCTGCGAAAGCGCTGGCGATGAACCAGCTCCCGCCTGCGGGCGTCGCCGCCGGCAGGCTCGAGCGGAGCAGCCGGCTTGGCTGCGCGGCGGGCAGCGGCGGGCCGAATCCGAAGAGCAGCCGCAGATCCGGGTCGAGCGCGAGGTCGTAGGCCAAGGGATCGCCGGCGCCCGCCGGCAGCACCAGGCGGGCGAGCTCGCGCAGCACCTGCGGTGTCACCTGCACGCCAATCGCCTCGCTGAGCGCCTGTGCCGCGCGCAGCGCATCACCGGCCTCGACCAGCGCGCGCAACGACTTCGCCGCCTGGCTGTCGAGTTCCTTCGCCAACTGCCGCAGCTCCGGCGCCAGGCGATCCCAGCTCAGCAGGAAAAGCTCGCGCAGCGGCTCCGGAAGCGGCGCCTCGCTTGCCAGCAGGGCAACGCCATCGTAACGGCCGCTGAGCAGGACGAGGAGGAACTGCTGCCTGCGGGCGGCATCCTCCGACTCGCCAGCAGCGTGCTTGACAATCCGCGTCAGGAACGCATCCCACAGCTCGGCAGCCTCGACCTTCGACACCGTCGCCCGCGGACGCCGGGGATCGGCTGCGGGCTTTCCACTCTGGCGCAGGAGTTCGCCGACGACCTCCCACGGATTGGGACCGGAATCGCGAGCCAGCGCCGCCGGCGTCGCCAGGCTGGCGAGGAAGAGCGGCAACACGAAGCCGAATACCCTTGCCGTCCAGCGCCTCGCTCGGCGCCAACCGCTGCCGGCGACCGTGCCCAGGGCGGCGGCGGCAACACGAGCGGCAGCCGACCCGGCGGCAGCGGCAATGCGCTCATCCCATGCGGCGTCGGCGCCTGCGGCAGTCATCGACCCTGCCGTTCGAGCCAGTCCCTGACCGCCAGCCCGGTCCCGAAATCCCAGGGTTTGAGCTTCTCCGGAGCGATCAGCCGAAACTCGGCGAGTTCCTCGTTGAGCCGGATCTCGCCGTGCGCGGGAAGATGGTAGGCGATGACCACCTCGTGCCTGCGGGCGAAGGGATAGACGCCGATCAGCGTCGCCCTGCCGGCAGTGAGCCCGAGTTCCTCGCGCACTTCGCGCGCGACGCCAGCGGCCGGATCCTCACCACGTTCGAGGAAGCCGGTGATCAGGCCGAAGGCGCCGGGCGCCCAGGCGTGGTTGCGGGCGAGCAGGATGCGGCCCTCATACTCGACCAGCGCCGCCAACACCGGCGCCGGATTGTCCCAGTGGACGAAACCGCAGCCCGCCGCGCAGACGAGCCGCTCGCGGCCGCCTTCCTCGCCGGCGACGAGGAAGGCAGCGCAATGCGGGCAGAAACGCCAGTCGTTCATTCGCCGCCGGCCGCCAGCTCGCGGATGTCGGCCAGCAGGCGGTCGACCGTCTCCGGCGCGGTATCCCAGCCGCACATGAATCGGCTGCCGCCAGCGGCAATGAAGTTGTAGAACAGCCAGCCGCGCGCGCGCAGGCCGGCATCGACGCGCTCCGGCAGGTGCACGAAGACGCCGTTCGCCTGCACCGGAAAGATCGCCGGCCAGCCGGTCGCCTCGGCCAGCCCACCGGCCAGCCGCCGGGCCATCGCGTTGGCGTGCGCGGCATGGCGCAGCCAGGCGCCGTCGTCGAGAATGCCGAGCCACGGCGCCGAGAGGAAGCGCATCTTCGACGCCAGTTGTCCGGCCTGCTTGCAACGGTAGGCGAAATCCTCGGCCAGGCGGCGGTCGAAGAACAGCACCGCCTCGCCGACCGGCAATCCCATCTTGGTGCCGCCGAAACAGAGGACATCGACGCCGGCGCGCCAGGTGACGTCGGCCGGGCTGACGCCGAGACCGGCAACGGCGTTGGCAAAGCGCGCACCATCCATGTGCACGCGCAAGCCATGTTCGCGCGCCGTGTCGGCGATGGCGCGCAGCTCGTCCGGGCGGTAGACGGTACCGACCTCGGTCGCCTGCGTCAGCGTCACCACCTTCGGCTTCGGATAATGGATGTCGCTGCGCCGCGTCACCGCCTCGACGATCGTCGCCGGCGTCAGTTTACCTTGCTCGCCGGCGAGCGGCAGCAGCTTGGCGCCGTTGGAGAAGAACTCCGGCGCCCCGCACTCGTCGGTGGCGACGTGCGCCAGCTGGTGGCAGATGACGCTGTGGTACGACTGGCAGAGCGCCGCCAGCGCCAGCGAATTGGCCGCCGTGCCATTGAAGACGAAATAGACGTCGCAGTCGGTTTCGAAGACCGCCCGCAGGCGCTCGGCGACGCGCAGCGTCCACTCGTCGTCACCGTAGGAGCGGACGTGGCCGTCGTTCGCCGCCAGCAGCGCGCTCAGCGCCTCCGGACAGATGCCGGCATAGTTGTCACTGGCGAAGTGCTGCATCGCCGCGCCCCATCCCGCCTTGCGCTTGCCGCCTGGCGCGCCGGCCCGGCGGTCGGGCGGCAAG
>DDUX01000099.1:0-4036 GCA_002345025.1 Candidatus Accumulibacter iunctus
CGGCATCGGCGGCCGCCGGATAGCGGTGCGGCGAAATCCGGCGCATCTCGGCCTCGATCCAGGCGGCGGCCAGCGAGTTGATCCGTGCTGCCGACTTGCCGGTGGGATCGATCGGCGGTCCGATGCTGACGGTGATGATGCCGGGGGAGACGGCGAAGACGCTCTTGCGCCAGAATTCGCCCGCGTCGTGCGCCACCGGGACGACCAGACTGCCGCCGCGCAGCGCGAGATGAGCCCCGCCGGGCTTGTAGCGTGCCGTCTCGCCGGGTTCGACGCGAGTTCCTTCCGGGAAGATCACCACCCAGTAGCCAGCGGCGAGCCGCTCCTTGCCCTGCTCGAAGATCTGCTTCAGCGCGTCCTTGGCCGCCGCACGATCGATCGAGATCATCTTCATCGCCGCCAGGCCCCAGCCGAAGAAGGGGACGCGCAACAACTCCTTCTTGAGGACGAACACCAGTGGCGGCAGGATGTCCTGCAATCCGACCGTTTCCCACGCCGACTGGTGCTTGGCCATGACCACGGCCGGCGTGGCGGGCAGATTCTCGCGTCCGAGCACCCGGTAGCGAAGCCCGAGGAGGCCACTGCAGAGCGCCATGAACCCCTTGCGCCAGACGGCGATGATGCGGTAACGGGAGGACATCGGCAGGATGATCGCCAGCGTGACGAGGAGCCCGAAGGGGATCGTCCACAAACCGACCAGCAGCATGAAGAGAGCCGTGCGAGAGGCCGCCATCACAGGAGCAGGATGTGGTCGGTGGCGGCCGCCAGATCGGGGAACACCTCGGTGCCCTCCGGCAGGCCGCCGTCGATCTGCGTCTGTGTTCCCTTGCCGGTCATTACCAGCAGCGGCAGGGCACCGACGGCGACGGCGGCCTGCAGGTCGCGCAGCGAATCCCCCACCGCCGGCGTCCCCGGCAGGTCGATGTTGAAGCAGCCGGCAATGCGCTCGAACATGCCGGTTGCCGGCTTGCGGCACTGGCAGCCGGCTTCGACCGGGTGTGGGCAGTAGAAGATCGCGTCGATGCGCCCGCCGGCCGCCAGCACCGCGCGGTGCATCTTGTCGTGGATGGCGTTCAGCGTATCCATGTCGAACAGGCCGCGGCCGACGCCGGACTGGTTGGTCGCCACCACCACCCGGTAACCGGCCTGACTGAGGCGGCCGATCGCCTCGAGGCTGCCGGGAATCGGACGCCACTCGGCCGGCGACTTGATGAACTGCTTCGAGTCGAAGTTGATGACGCCGTCGCGATCGAGGATGACGAGCTTCATACGGCCAGCTTCGAGATGTCGGCAACGGCGTTGAGCTGCTCGTAGAGCGCCTTCAGCAGACCGAGGCGGTTGCCGCGCAGCAGTGGTTCCTGCACGTTGACCATTACTTCGTCGAAGAAGCGGTCGACCTCGCCGCGGACCGCAGCGAGGACCTTCAGGGCGTCGGCGTAATCCTCGTTGGCGACGTGCGAGTGGACCAGCGGCGCCATCAGGAGAACGCGCTGGAAGAGGGCTTTCTCGGCTTCCTCCTCGAGCAGCGCGATGTCGGGCTCGGGCAGATCCGCGTCAGCCTTCTTGAGGATGTTGCCGATGCGCTTGTTGGCGGCAGCCAGCGCCAGCGCCTCCGGCAGCGCCTGGAACTCGCGTACCGCCGCCAGCCTGGCCGGGACCAGGTCGATACGGGTCGGCCGTTGCGCCAGCACCGCCTCGATGACGTCGACCGAATGTCCGGCGTCCCGGAGCATGCCGCGCAGGCGGTCGAGGATGAACGCCAGCAGGCTCTCATCGACCGCCGCAAGCTGGAGCCCCTGGCTCAGCAGCGCCGCGCGCGCGTCGGCGATCAACTCGCCGAGGTCGAGCGGCAGCGGCGTTTCCATCAGGATGCGCAGGACGCCGAGGGCAGCGCGCCGCAGGCCGAAGGGGTCCTTGTCGCCGGTCGGCAACTGGCCGATGCCGAAGAAGCCGACGAGGGCATCGAGCTTGTCGGCAAGTGCCGCGGCGCAGGCGATGTTGCCCTGCGGCAGCGAGTCGCCGGCGAAGCGCGGCCGGTAGTGCTGCTCGATGGCGTCAGCCACCTGCGGCAGGCCGCCTTCGTGCAGCAGGTAGTAGCGGCCCATGATCCCCTGTAGTTCGGGAAACTCGCCGACCATGTCGGTGAGCAGGTCGATCTTGGCGAACAGCGCCGCGCGTTCGGCGAGGCTGCCGTCGGCGCCGAGCTTTTCGGCGATCCCGCGGGCGATGCGGCCAAGACGCTGCGCCCGGTCACCGAGCGAGCCGAGCCGGTTGTGATAGACGACATCGCCCAGTCGAAGGACGCGATTGGCGAAACCTGCCTTGCGGTCCTGGTTGAAGAAGAAGCGCGCGTCCGCCAGGCGCGGGCGAACGACCCGTTCGTTGCCGCGAATGATGTGGCTCGGGTCGTCGACCTGCATGTTGGCGACGATCAGGAAGCGGTTAAGCAGCCTGCCCGCGGCGTCCAGCAGCGGGAAATACTTCTGGTTCTGCTGCATCGTCAGAATCAGGCACTCCTGCGGTACCTCGAGGAATTCCGCCTCGAACTCGCCGACATAGACGACGGGCCATTCGACCAGCGCCGTTACCTCGTCGAGCAGCGCGGCGGCCGGATTGATGCGCGCGCCGAGCCTGGTCGCTGCCGCCTCGAGCTGCGTCGCGATCAGCGCCCGGCGCTCGCCGAAGGAGGCGATGACCTTGCCGGCGGCGAGCCGCGCCGCGTAGTCATCCGCCCGCTCGATGCTGATCTCGCCAGCGGACAGGAAGCGGTGTCCCATCGTCGTCCGGCCACTGCCCAGCCCGAGAACCTCGCCGGCGACGACGCGGCTGCCATGCAGCAGGAGCAGGCCGTGCACCGGCCGCACGAACTGGTGATCGGAATCGCCCCAGCGCATCACTTTCGGGATCGGCAGTTTGCGGACTGCCTGGGCGACGATGGCAGCGAGGTGCGCCGACAACTCCTCGCCCTTCTGCTCGCGCCGGGCGACGAAGTACTCGCCCTTGGCGTCGGTGGTCGGGTGCAGTTGCGCGAAGCTGACGCCGGCGGCGCGCATGAAGCCCTCGAGTGCCCGGGTCGGCTGGCCGGCGGCGTCGACGGCGCCGGCAACCGCCGGCCCCTTCTTCTCCATCACCCGGTCGGGCTGGCGTTCGGCGACCTCGGTGATCGTCAGTGCCAGCCGGCGGGGTGTCGCGTAGGGTGTGCAGACGCTGCCGGAAGTGGCAAACTCCTGCGTCCGGAGGGCGGCGAAGACCGCCTCGGCAAAGGCTTCCGACAGCAGCTTGAGCGATTTTGGCGGCAGCTCTTCGGTGCGCAGCTCGATCAGGATCGTCTCGTTCATCTCATTGCACTCCGCCGACCCGGCACATCGGGAAGCCGAGCGCCTGCCGCGAGTCGTGGTAGGCCTGCGCGACTTCGCGCGCCAGTGCGCGCACGCGGCCAATGTACGCTGCCCGTTCGGTGACCGAGATGGCGCCCCGTGCATCGAGCAGGTTGAAAGTGTGTGAGCACTTCATGACCATTTCGTAGCCCGGCAGTGCGAGGCCGGCGGCGATCAGGCGGCGTGCCTCGGATTCGTGCTCGCCGAAGTGGCGGAACAGCAGCTCGACATTCGATTGTTCGAAGTTGTACTTCGATTGCTCGACCTCGTTCTGGTGGTAGACGTCGCCGTAGGTCACGCGGTAGCCGGGGCCCTCGGCCCAGACCAGATCAAAGACGTTCTCGACGCCCTGCAGATACATCGCCAGCCGCTCGATGCCGTAGGTGATCTCGCCGAGCACCGGCCGGCAGGCCAGCGAGCCGACTTCCTGGAAATAGGTGAACTGGGTGACTTCCATGCCGTCGAGCCAGACCTCCCAGCCGAGCCCCCAGGCGCCCAGCGTCGGGCTTTCCCAGTCATCCTCGACGAAACGGATGTCGTGCTGCGCGGTGTCGATGCCGAGCGCGCGCAGCGATTCAAGGTAGAGGTCCTGGATGTTCGCTGGCGAGGGCTTCAGCACGACCTGGTACTGGTAGTAGTGCTGCAGGCGGTTCGGGTTC
>DDUX01000099.1:4144-4652 GCA_002345025.1 Candidatus Accumulibacter iunctus
CCAGAAATCCTGGAGACGCAGAATCACTTCCTGAAACGTAGGCATGGGAGATTGGCGGGNNGGGCTTTCCCAGTCATCCTCAACGAAACGGATGTCGTGCTGCGCGGTGTCGATGCCGAGCGCGCGCAGCGATTCAAGGTAGAGGTCCTGGATGTTCGATGGCGAGGGCTTCAGCACGACCTGATACTGGTAATAGTGCTGCAGGCGGTTCGGGTTCTCGCCGTAGCGCCCGTCCTTGGGACGCCGCGACGGTTGCACGTAGGCGGCGTTCCAGGGTTCGGGCCCGATGGCGCGGAGGAAGGTGGCGGTGTGGAAGGTGCCGGCTCCGACCTCGATATCGTAAGGCTGCAGCAGTGCGCACCCCTGTTTGTCCCAGAAATCCTGGAGACGCCGAATCACTTACTGAAACGTAGGCATGGGAGATTGGCGGGGGGGCGGGAGGCCCGGATGTTGCTTTCTTTCTCGCCGACCGGCTGGCGGCCGTTTTCCCCCTCGGCCCGCTCACTCC
>DDUX01000067.1:0-8995 GCA_002345025.1 Candidatus Accumulibacter iunctus
TTCTGGTGGCGGGATCGGCGGGGGCGGGGGGGAGGGGGGCGCGGGGGGGGGGGGCAGGAGGGGGGAGGGGGCCGGGGGTTGTAAAAACCCCCCAAAACCCCCCAACCCCCCGCCCCCCCCCGCCATGAAGTTCCTCTTCGACCTCTTTCCCGTCATCCTCTTCTTCATCGCCTACAAGGTCTTCGACATCTACGTCGCGACCGCGGTCGCCATCGGTGCCACTTTCGCGCAGATCGGCTGGCTGTGGTTCCGGGGTCGCAAGATCGACACGATGCTCTGGGTGAGCCTGGTGATCATCAGCGTTTTTGGTGGCATGACCCTGGTGCTGCACGATGAGGAGTTCATCAAGTGGAAGCCGACGGTGCTCTACTGGGCGTTTGCTGCAACTCTGCTCGGTGGCACGCTGTTCCTGAAGAAGAATCTGATCCGCCTGCTGATGGCAGAGCAAATGCAGTTGCCCGACGTTGCCTGGGCGAAGCTGAACTGGTCGTGGATTGCCTTCTTTGCCTTCATGGGCGTGGCCAACCTCTTCGTCGCATTCAATTTTTCGACTGACGACTGGGTCAACTTCAAGCTTTTCGGCGGCATGGGGCTGATGCTGGTCTTCGTGCTTGCGCAGGGTCTGCTGCTGTCGAAGTACATCGAGGAGAAGTGACGATGTTCTACATGATCGTTGGTGAGGACCGACCCGGCTCGCTGGCCGAGCGGCTGGCGGCGCGACCGGCGCATGTCGAGCGTCTGCAGGCGCTGCAGGCTGAAGGCCGCCTGCTGCTGGCCGGACCCTGCCCGGCAATCGATTCGCCGGACCCCGGGCCGGCCGGTTTTTCCGGCAGCCTGATCGTTGCCGAGTTCGACTCACTCGCAGCGGCCCAAGTCTGGGCCGACGCGGACCCCTATGTCGCCGCCGGCGTGTACGCGCAGGTTAGCGTCAAGCCGTTCAGGAAGGTGCTGCCGGCGTGAGCGGATCGGCAATCGTCGTCGGCGATGCTGCGGACGTCGCCGGGCTGATCCGTCAGCGACTTGCGGTGCTGGCGCCGACACGCCTCGAGCTGATCGACGATTCCGCGAGGCACGCCGGGCATGCGGGCGCGAGGAGCGGCGGCGGGCACTATCGCCTGCTGATCGTTGCCGAGGCCTTTGCCGGGCAGCCGCGATTGCGACGGCACCGGCTGGTGCATGAGACGCTCGGAGAGCTGATGCGCAGCAGGATCCACGCCCTGAGCGTCCAGGCGCTGAGTCCACAGGAGGCTTCCGCGGCGGCTGTACCGTCCGTCTGAGCCGATCCACACTTTACCCCAACCCTCCGAAGACAAGGAAACCCACAAATGCACAAGCTTTCAAAACTGGCCGGCGCGTTGTTGCTCGGCGCTCTCGTCTCGCTGCCGGCGCTTGCCCAGAAAGCTCCCGCCGGCGGGGCCGTGGCGACGGTCAACGGCGTCGCCATTCCACAGGCGATCGCCAACGCCTTCGTCGCCGAACAGGAGGCGCAGGGAGCCCCCGACACACCGGAACTAAAGAACGCCGTCCGCGAAGAACTGATCCGTCGCGAGTTGCTGGTCCAAGAGGCGAAGAAGCTGGGTCTCGACAAGAAGCCTGATGTCGCGGCGCAGGCCGATCTGGCGCGGCAGGCGATCTTCATTCGCGCTTTCGTGCAGGACTACGTCAAGAAGCATCCGATCAGCGACGAGCAGCTGAAGGCTGCCTACGACCGGGTCAAGGGCCAGATGGGCAATACCGAGTACAAGGTGCGCCACATCCTGGTGGAGAAGGAGGACGATGCCAAGCTGATCAT
Source organism: Candidatus Accumulibacter iunctus (assembly GCA_002345025.1). Classification (GTDB taxonomy): domain Bacteria; phylum Pseudomonadota; class Gammaproteobacteria; order Burkholderiales; family Rhodocyclaceae; genus Accumulibacter; species Accumulibacter iunctus. The sequence goes on from DDUX01000067.1 coordinate 1,793, forward strand.
CGGCAACCTGAAGAAGGGCGCGAAGTTCGACGAACTGGCGAAGCAGTCGAAGGATCCGGGGTCACGTGACAAGGGTGGCGACCTCGGCTGGAGCAGCACCGCGAGCTACGTGAAGCCCTTCGCCGACGCCGTCGTCGGCCTCGCCAAGGGCAAGTACACCGAGGTGCCGGTAAAGACCGACTTCGGTTATCACGTCATCCTCGTCGAGGACAGCCGGCCGCTGACACCACCGACTTTCGACCAGATCAAGCCGCAACTGGCGCAGCGGCTGCAGCAGGATCAGTTGCAGAAGCTGATCGTCGAACTGCGCGGCAAGGCCAAGATTCAGTAAGCGCCGGCCCAGACAGGCAGCGACGGGCGCCGGTCGTTCAGGCGCCTTTTTCGTGCGCTGCCGACTGCTAGCCCAGCCAGCGCCGGGCATTGCGGAACATCCGCAACCACGGCGAGTCGTGCCAGCCGCGCGCCTCCCAGTCGGCCGGATGCCACGACATCTGGACGCTCCGGAAGACGCGCTCGGGGTGGGGCATCATGATCGAGAAGCGGCCATCGGCGGTGGTGAAGCCGGTCGCTCCGGCGGGCGATCCGTTCGGGTTGTACGGATAGACTTCGCTCGGCCGCCCGCAATGGTCGACGTAGCGCATCGCCACCAGCGCCCGCGCCTCCTGCTCGCGCGAGGCGAAAACGGCACGTCCTTCGCCATGCGACACGACCACCGGCAGTCGGCTGCCCGTCATGCCGGCGAAGAAGAGCGACGGTGAGGCAGGCAGTTCGACCAGCGAAAAACGCGCTTCGAACTGCTCGACGCGATTGCGCTCGAAACGCGGCCAGGCGTCGGCGCCGGGAATCATGCCCCGCAGCGCGCTCATCATCTGGCAGCCATTGCAGACGCCGAGGGCGAAGGTCGCCGAACGGGCGAAGAAGGCGGCGAAGTTGTCGCTCGCGCGCTCGTTGAAAAGGATCGTCTTCGCCCAGCCCTGGCCGGCGCCGAGCACGTCGCCGTAGGAGAAGCCACCGCAGGCGACGACGCCACTGAAGTCGGCGAGCCGTGCGCGGCCGGCGAGGATGTCGCTCATGTGCACGTCGATGGCGGCGAAACCCGCGCGGTCGAACGCGGCCGCCATCTCGACGTGTCCATTGACTCCCTGTTCGCGGAGGATGGCGACGCGCGGGCGGGCGCCGGTGTTGATGAACGGCGCCGCGACATCCTCGGCCGGATCGAAGCTGAGGCTGAACGAGAGGCCCTTGTCGTCGCCGTCGAGCAAGCGGTCGTATTCCTCCTGCGCGCATTCGGGGTTATCCCGCAAGCGCTGCATGTGGTAGCTGGTCTCCGACCAGGCACGCTGCAGATCGACCCGCTTCTCGTCGAGTACCGCCCGTGCATTGCGGATGATGCGGATGCGGTCCCAGGGGTTCGGCGCACCGATGAACTGGCTGTACGCGCCGAGCCCGGCGGCGCGCAGGACGCCCATGACGCGGCTGCGGTCGGCGCGCCGAATCTGCACGACGGCGCCGAGTTCCTCGCAGAACAGGGCGCGCAGCAGGAGTTCGAAGGAGCGGCCGCGGAGCAGATCAGGGCGCTTTTCGTTGCCATCGACATCGTTGCTCAGCGGGTCGTAGCAGAGGCCGTCGGTGTCGATCGAGACGCCGCAGCGGGCAGCGAATGCCATCTCGCAGATCGTCGCGAAGAGGCCGCCATCGGAGCGGTCGTGGTAGGCGAGCAGCAGGCGTTCACCGGCAAGCCGGCGGATCGTGGCGAAGAAGGCCGGCAGCAGGGTGGCATCGTCGACGTCGGGAGCGTCGTTGCCGGTGGCCGAATGGACCTGCGCCAGCGCCGAACCGCCGAGGCGATTGCGGCCGCGCCCGAGGTCGATCAGCAGCAGGTCGGTCTCGCCGGCGTCGAGCACGAGTTGTGGTGTCAGCGTCCGCCGGGCATCAGCGACCGGCGCGAAAGCGGTGATGATCAGCGACAGCGGCGAGATGACCTGTTTCTCGCGACCGTCGTCAGCATCGCGCCAGGAGGTGCGCATCGACAGCGAATCCTTGCCCACCGGGATGGCGATGCCGATGCTCTGGCAGAGGTCGGAAACCGCGCGTACGGTGTCGAACAGGCGGGCGTCCTCGCCCGGGAAGCCGGCGGCCGCCATCCAGTTGGCCGAGAGCTTGACATCGCCGAGGGTTTCAATGTCGGCGGCGGCGATGTTGGTCAGAGCTTCGCCGACGGCCATGCGGCCCGAGGCGGCGGCATCGATCGTCGCCAGCGGCGTTCGCTCGCCGATGGCGAAGGCTTCGCCCAGGTACGCGTCAAAGGACATCAGCGTCACCGCGACATCGGCACAGGCGACCTGCCACGGTCCGACCATCTGGTCGCGCGCACTCAGGCCGCCGACGCTGCGGTCGCCGATGCTGATCAGGAAGCTCTTGTCGGCCACTGCCGGCAGCCGCAGGACCCGGTAGGCCGCTTCGCCGACATCCAGCCCGCCAACCTCCAGAAGCACCGGCAGCGGCGGCAGGCGGGCGACACTGCGCGTCATCCGCGGCGGTTTGCCGAGCAGCGCGTCCATGTCCATATCCACCGGATTGTTGGCGAAGTGGCTGTCGCTGAGCAGCAGCCGATTTTCCGCAGTCGTCGCGCCAACGACGGCGAACGGGCAACGCTCGCGATCGCAGACCGCCGAGAACTCGCCGAGTCGTCCGGGCGGGATCGCCAGGACGTAGCGTTCCTGCGCCTCGTTGCACCAGATTTCGGCCGGCGACATTCCCGGCTCCTCGATCGGCACCGCGCGCAGCTCGAAATGCGCACCGCTGCCGGCGCCGTGTGCCAGCTCCGGCAGCGCGTTCGAGATGCCGCCGGCGCCGACATCGTGCAGCGACAGGATCGGGTTGCCATCACCGGGCGCCGAGCCATCGCCTGCCGCGGCCCCCATCTGCCAGCAGCGATCGATGACCTCCTGCGCGCGCCGCTGCATTTCCGGGTTGCCGCGCTGCACCGAAGCGAAGTCGAGATCCTCGGTGTTGCTGCCGGTGCTCATCGAACTGGCGGCGCCGCCGCCGAGACCGATCAGCATTCCCGGGCCGCCGAGCTGAACGAGCAGCGTTCCGGGCGGCAGCGTGCTTGCCTTGAACGACTGCTCGGCGGCGATGTTGCCGATGCCGCCGGCGATCATGATCGGCTTGTGGTAGCCGCGCAGCAGCGGCGCCTCAGCGCTGCCGGTGAGCTGCTCGTAAGTGCGGAAGAAGCCTGCCAGGTTCGGGCGGCCGAATTCATTGTTGAACGCCGCGGCACCGATCGGCCCTTCGAGCATGATCGCCAGCGGCGACGCGATGCGCGCCGGGCGACCGTAGGCAGCGGTCGGAGTCTCCCAGGGTTGTGGCAGCTCGGGGATGGCGAGGTTGGAAACGACGAAGCCGCAAAGACCGGCTTTCGGCTTCGACCCGCGGCCGGTGGCGCCTTCGTCGCGAATCTCGCCGCCGGAGCCGGTCGCTGCGCCGGGAAACGGCGAGATCGCTGTCGGGTGGTTGTGCGTTTCGACCTTGGCGAGGATGTGCATCTGCTGTTCGCGGTAGCCGTAAAGACCGTCGGCGTCGGGCTGCAAGCGTTGCACTGTCGCGCCTTCGATGACCGACGAGTTGTCGGCATAGGCGACGACCGTACCCTGCGGATGCCTGCGATGCGTCTCGCGGATCATTCCGAACAGCGTCTCGTCGCGCGCCTCGCCGTCGACGGTCCACAAGGCGTTGAAGATCTTGTGCCGGCAATGCTCGGAGTTCGCCTGCGCGAACATCATCAGTTCGACGTCGCTCGGATTGCGCTGCGCGCGGCAAAAGAGATCGACGAGGTAATCGACCTCGTCGTCGGACAGGGCGAGCCCGAGCAAGGCGTTCGCCTCGACCAGGGAAGCGCGGCCTCCGGCGAGCAGATCGACGCTGCGCAGCGGTTGCGGCGCGAAGTGGCGAAACAGCTCGCCAGCCTGTGCGAAGTCCGTCAGCACGGTCTCCAGCATGCGGTCATGAAGCATGGCGGCGATGACCGCCCGCTCGGCCGACGACAGGGCGTGCCGCCGGCTGGCCAGGCGGTAGGCGATGCCACGCTCGATGCGCGCGACCCACTGCAGACCGCTGTTGTGCGCGATGTCGGTGGCTTTCGACGACCACGGCGAGATCGTGCCGATGCGTGGCGTGACCAGGAAGAGATCACCCTGCGGCTCGTCGTCGGCCGGACGTTCCTCGAGCAACGCCGCGAGCTGGCGGCGATCGCCTGCCGCCGGCGGTTCGTGGCTGGCGACGAAATGCCAATACTCGGCGCTGACGATCTGCGCCCCGGTGACGACGAGCGCAAGTCGCTGCTGCAGTCCCTGCAGGCGGAACGACGAGAAGGCGGGGGCACCGCGAAGAAACAGGAGTTCGGCCATGGCGGGCTGTGCACTGCGGCAGGCAGGCTGCGTTGAGGGAAGCCGGGATTATAGCCGACCCGTCACCCCTGCCGCGGCGCAGCCCTGACGCCGGGCCGGGCGATGGCGTGCCGGCGGCAGGGCGCTGTCTAGCCGCGGCGCCGCGCCCGCTGGCGCGCCGGCTGGATTAGAATCGGCCCGAGGTCCGTTGGGCGTCAAGCGTACAGTCGCTGCCGTCCGCAGTCCGCTTCTTGCTCGTCTCCCGGCTCAGGAAACCGCCATGAAAACAGGAAACCGCTCGCAACCGCTCTATCGTTCCGACGCCTTGCGCAGCATCGAGGCGCTGGCGGCAGAACAGCCGCTGATGCAGCGCGCCGGACTCGCCGCCGCCGAATTGGCGACCTCGCTCTGTCGTCTGCAGGGGGCGGCGCTGCTGATCCTCGCCGGACCCGGCAACAACGGCGGCGATGCCTTCGTTGCCGCGCGTCACCTGCGTGAACGCCGCTTCGCCGTCAGTCTGGTCTTTGCCGGCGAGGTTGGCCGCCTGCCGCCGGATGCGGCGGCGGCGTGCAAGCGCTTCCTCGATGACGGTGGCACACTGCTCGACGGCATTCCAGCCGGTCAGCGCTGGGCGATGATCATCGACGGTCTCTTCGGCATCGGCCTGCAGCGGCCGATCGCCGGCCGCTACGGCGAACTCGTCCTGGCAGCCAACACGCTCGCCGCCCACGACCGCTGTCCGCTGCTCGCGCTCGACTGCCCGAGTGGCCTCGACGCGGACACCGGCAGGCTCTGCGGTACGACCATACGGGCGACGCACACGATCAGCTTCATTGCCAGCAAGCCTGGGCTGCACACCGGCGACGGTCCGGACCACTGCGGCACGATCTCGGTGGCACCGCTCGACCTCGACGCCGAACGCCTGACGAAGGCGACTGCGCGCACCGTTGGCGTGGACCTGCTGCTCGATCAACTGCGGCCGCGTGCGCGCAACTCGCACAAGGGCAGCAACGGCGGCGCCGGCATCCTCGGCGGTGCGCCGAGCATGCTCGGCGCAGTCTTTCTCGCCGGCCGCGCTGCACTGCGTCTGGGCAGTGGCCGTGTCTATCTCGGACTGCTCGACCGGCAGGCGCCGGCGATCGACCCGCTGCAGCCTGAACTGATGCTGCGGCAGCCGGAGGCGCTGCTGGCGGCGCCGCTGACGGCGCTGGCCTGCGGCCCGGGACTGGGTGGCAGTGACGAGGCTCGGGAATGGTTGTGGCGTGCCTGTTCGCTGCCGCTGCCGCTGCTGCTCGATGCCGACGCGCTGAACCTGCTCGGCGCCGAGGCGAGCCTGCGGCAGGCGCTGCTGACGCGCGGCGCGCCGACGCTGCTCAGTCCGCATCCGACCGAGGCCGCCCGCCTGCTCGACTGTGATACTGCTGCCGTGCAGGCCGATCGGCCGGGTGCTGCCGTGGAACTCGCCGCCCGCTATGGCGCGCTGACGGTGCTCAAAGGCTGTGGCAGCGTCGTTGCGGCGCCCGGCGGGCAGTGGTTCGTCAATACCAGCGGCAACCCCGGTCTGGCGACTGCCGGTACCGGCGATGTCCTCAGCGGCTTCATCGTCGCGCTGCTGGCACAGGGCTGGCCGGCGCTCGAAGCCATGCTGGCGGCGGTGCACCTGCACGGCGTCGCGGCCGACGAACGGGTTGCCGGCGGTTGTGGACCCGTCGGACTGACCGCCAGCGAGATCATCGACAGCGCGCGCTCGGCGTTCAACCGCTGGATCGCGCGTGCTCGCTAGCCGCGGCAACGAGCGACTGCCGGCTTCCGGCGTCCTCTTCTGCCTGCTGGCGCTGTTCCTGTTCTCCGCTCTCGACGCGACGGCGAAGTACCTGAGTACGTTCCTCGCCGTGCCGCTGCTGGTCTGGGCACGCTATCTGGTGCAGTTGCTGCTCATGCTGCTGAGCGTTGCGCCGCGTCTCGGGCGCAGCATCCTGCTCACCCGCCGGCCGGGCTTGATGGCGCTGCGAGGCGTCACCCTGGCCGGCGTGACGCTGCTTGGCCAGATGGCGCTGACGACCCTGCCGCTCGCCGAGACGACGGCGCTGGTCTTCGTCGCCCCGCTGCTGGTGGCTCTGCTCGCCGGTCCGCTGTTGCATGAGCGGGTCGGGCTGCGCACCTGGCTGGCGACCGTCGCCGGCTTCTGCGGCGTCCTGCTGATCGCGCGGCCCGATGGCAGCCTGAGTCCTGCCGGCGTGGCCTGCGCGCTGGGCGCGGCTCTCTTCTACGCTGCCTACCAGATCCTGACGCGCATGCTGGTCGCCAGTGAACCGCCGCTCCGCCTGCTGTTCCATACCGCGCTGTTCGGCACGCTGGCGCTGCTGCCACTGCTGCCATTCCATTGGGACGGGCGGCTGCCGACTCCGGGGCAAGGGCTGCTGATCGTCTCGCTCGGGGTCTACGGCGGCGTCGGCCACTTCCTGCTGATCCGTGCCTTCCAGCAGACTCCGGCATCGCTGTTGTCGCCACTGCTCTACGTGCAGCTGGTCTGGGCAACCCTGCTTGGCTGGCTGGTCTTTGCCCAGCTACCGGATGCGCTGACGACGACAGGCATGCTGATCATCGGCGCTGCCGGGCTCAGTCTCGCGGTCGGTGGTCGNNTGACGCGCATGCTGGTCGCCAGTGAACCGCCGCTCCGCCTGCTGTTCCATACCGCGCTGTTCGGCACGCTGGCGCTGCTGCCACTGCTGCCATTTCATTGGGACGGGCGGCTGCCGACTCCGGGACAAGGGCTGCTGATCGTTTCGCTCGGGGTCTACGGCGGCGTCGGCCA
>DDUX01000067.1:9208-11406 GCA_002345025.1 Candidatus Accumulibacter iunctus
AGGGCCTCGACCTGCGGCCACGGGGGCAGACCGCTGCGCAGGGTGCCGAGCCTGGCGCAGGCACAGGCGATGGCGAGGCGGGCGCAGGCTGACAGCGACCAGCCGCGCAGCCATCCGGCGATCTGGCCGGCAAGCAGGGCATCGCCGGCACCGACGGTGCTGCTGACGATGGTCTGCGGCGGGATTGCCAGCAGGCAGCGATCGGCATTCACGAACAGCGCGCCCTGTTCGCCCAGCGAAACGACGACACAGGCGATGCCGCCGGCGACCAGCCGTCTTGCGGCTGCGGCAGCCGCCGCAGGGTTGGGCAGTGCTTCGCCGACCAGTTCCTCGAGTTCGGCGAGATTCGGCTTGATCAGCCACGGTCTGGCGCCGACTCCGAGACGCAGGGCGGTGCCGCTGCTGTCGAGCGCGACCCGCTTGCCGGCTGCCTGCAGGCGAGCGATCAGCTCGCGGTAGCAGCCGGCGGGGACTGTGGCCGGCAGGCTGCCGGCGAGAACGAAACAACTGCAGTCGGAGAGCAGGGCGTCGATTGCCCGATCGACGCGGCCCAGGTGTTCGTCAGCCGGGAAGCTGCCGGGGAAGTTGATCTCGGTCACCTGCGGCATGTCGCCACTGAGGATCTTGATGTTGACCCGGGTCTGGCCCGGAAAGCGCACGCAGGCGTCACGGATTCCCTTGCTCGCGAACAGTCGCTCGAAGATGCCGGCGTTGTCGCTGCCGAGCAGCCCGGTGACGGTGACGGCAAGGCCGAGGTCGGCAAGGCAGGCGGCGACGTTCACCGCCTTGCCGCCGGCGTGCATTTCCTCCCAGTTGACGCGGTTGAGCGTTCCGGCGGCGAAACCGGCGATGCCGATGCTGTGGTCGATGGCCGGACTCAGGCTGACGGCGGTGACCGTGAGGGGCGCAATCATGGCGGGTCCGGGCGTGTCGCCGGACCGTTGCCGGTAAGGGTGTGGCCGTCGCGCGCAGGATCGGCGGCGCTCATGCTGCCGTCTGCTGCCGGCCGAAATCAAGGTCGGCGGCGAAACCCTGTTCGACTGCCGGCAGTTGCAGGCTGCCCCCGTGTGCGCGCGCAACCAGTTCGACCAGCAGCAGGCCGAGACCGCTGCCGCCCGCGTCGAGTTGCCCGGCGAGGGCGATCTGCAGGCTTTCCCGTTGCTCGGGGCTGACGCCGGCGCCGTCGTCGTGCACGCGCAGGACGTTGCTGCGCGGCAGCGACAGGCGGACGCGGGTGGCGCCGTGGCGCAGCGAATTGTCGAACAGGTTGAGCAAAGCGGCGGCGAGCAGGTCGGCATCGGCGCGCAGCCGCAGCGGGGTGGCAATCTCGAAGCGCAGACCCTCGACCGCGAGGCGCGGGAGCATCTCGCCGACGTCAAGCTCCTGCAGGCGGATCGCCGCCGAACTGCGGAACAGCGTCAGCAGGGCGCTGACGACGCGGTGCAGACGGTGTGCCGCCGTTCGCACACGCTGCAGGCGCGGCTGCAGCTCCGGCGGGGATTCGCGCAGAGCGATGGCAAGCTGGGCGTCGATGCCGGCCAGCGGGGTGCGCAGCGAGTGTGCGGCATGCCCGGTGAAGGCTCTCTCGCGCGCCAGCCGGAGAGCCAGTCGCTGTGTCAGCTCGTCGATGGCACGATGCACCGGTTGCAGTTCGTCGCGCTCGGCAGCGCCGAGCGCGGCTCCGACGTCCTGTGGATCGCGTTCGGCCAGGCGCTGCGCCAGACGCTGCAGCGGCTGCAGTTCGTGACGAATCTGCGCCTGCAGCCACACCTGCGCGAGGAGGGCGATCGCCAGCGTCGCCAGCGCCGCACTCAGGGCCACCTCGGCCAGCGCCTCCTGGCGCTCCGCGTGCGTTTGTGCGACATAGAGCCAGCGCCTGCCGTCAGCCAGCGGGATGCCGAAGACGCGCCATTCCTCGCTGTCGCCGAAGCCGCTCGACGGCGCCGCCCGCAGCGGTGCAGCGGGTGCCAGTGGCGAGCCGGCGACGAGTTTCGCCTCGCCGCCGGCCGGGTAGTCGACCACTTGCCAGGCAAAACGCCCGCTGCCGGTCGTTGCCGGCAGCGAGCCGGCGACGCTGGCCGGCGGTGGCTCGGCTGTCGCCGGCTGCGACAGTGGTCCGCGCAGACCCTCGGCAGCCGCCTGCAGCGTGTCGTCGAGCAGTTCGTCGACCTCGTCATGAACTGCCAACCAGGCCGCCG
>DDUX01000067.1:11773-14149 GCA_002345025.1 Candidatus Accumulibacter iunctus
GGCTCGCCCCAGCTTGCGCCGCAGGGCGGCAACATGAACCTCGACGGCGTTGCTCGCCCACTCGGCAGCGAAGCCGAGTACCAGCCGTTCGAGGTCCGCTTTCGCGACGATGCGCCCCGGGCGCAGCAGCAGCGCTTCGAGAATGGCCCACTCGCGGCTGGTGAGCTCGATCCGCTGCCCGGTCAGCCAGACCGTGCGTGCGGCAAGGTCCACCTCGACCTCGCCCAGCCGCCGCCGTGCGTCAGCGCTGCCGGCGGTCCGCCGGCTGACCGCTCGCAGGCGTGCTGCGAGTTCCTCCGGTGCGAAGGGCTTGACGAGATAGTCATCGGCGCCGCTGTCGAGACCACGGATGCGATCGTCGAGCAGGTCGCGCGCCGTCAGCATCAGCGCCGGCGTGGCGTCACCTCGGCGTCGCCGGCCGCGCAGCCAGTCGAGACCGGAGCCGTCGGGCAACTGCCAGTCCACCAGCAGGGCATCGTAGGGCTCGCCGTCATGAGCGGCGACCTGCCGCAGATTCCGGCACCAGTCCACGCGGTGGCCATCGGCGGTCAGAAAGTCCCGCAGTCCCTCGCCAAGGATGTCGTCGTCTTCGATCAGCAGCAGTCGCATCGACTCTCCCCGATGTCTGGCCAGTACCGCCAGGGGGGCGATTGTACCGGAGCTCAGGTGCTCACGACAGTTGGCAGGGCGTGCAGCAAGAGGCCGCTTAAGGACCTCTTCAGCCGCAACGCGCAGCATCGCCGCCATGTCTACCAGCGAACCCTCTCGTCCGCCGTCCCGGCGCAGCCCGTCGCTCGCCGGCAGCGATCCCTTCGTGATTCCGGCGACTGTCGAACAGTTGCTGCTCGTCGCGAGCATCTTCTGGGCGCTGACCGCCAACCGGCCGTTCTTCGCCGCCGTACTCGGCGAACATCCGCTTGCCGCGGCACGCACCTGGGGGCTGCTGCTGGCTACCGGCGTCCTGCTGGTCGGCATGCACTTCACCCTGCTGGCGCTGCTGGCGACGCGGCGGACGGTCAAGCCGCTGCTGGCGCTGATGATCGTGACGACCGTCATCGCCTCGCACTACATGTCGGCCTACGGCGTCTTCCTCGACCCGTCGATGCTGCGCAATGTCGTGCGAACGGACATGCTGGAAGCCCGCGAACTCTTCTCGCCGGCACTGGCGGCACATCTGCTGCTCTACGCGCTGCTGCCGCTGCTGCTGCTCTGGCGTACCCGCGTGGTGGTGCGCCCGCCACTTCGGGCGGGTGGTGTTCGCCTGCTGGCTTTGCTTCTGGCGGTCGTGGCGATGGCCGGATCGCTGGCGGTGGTCTACAAGCCCTTCTCGTCGCTCATGCGCAACCACAAGGAGGTGCGCTACCTGATCACGCCGGCGAACTACCTCTGGTCACTCGCCAGTGTCGCAGCACGCGATGCCCGCGGGGCAGCGAAGCCGCACGAGGCGCTCGGCCTCGACGCTTCTCCCGGCCCAAGCTGGGAGAAGGGCAGCAAACCGCGCTTCGTCGTCGTTGTCGTCGGCGAGACGGCACGCGCGGCCAACTGGGGGCTCAACGGCTACGCGCGGCAGACGACCCCGGAACTCGCCAGACTGAACGTGATCAACTTCAGCAAGGTGACGAGCTGCGGGACGAACACCGACGTGTCGCTGCCGTGCATGTTCGCTCCGGTGGGCAGGCGGAGCTACGACGCCGAGCGGATCAATGGCAGCGAGTCGCTGCTGCATGTGCTGTCGCGGGCCGGTGTCGGGGTGCATTGGCGTGACAACCAGTCCGGTTGCAAGGGGGTCTGTGAGGGCTTGCCGACCGAGACCGTCGCCGGACTGAACCCGCCGGGGCTGTGCGACGGTGGGCGTTGTCTCGACGGCGGTCTGCTGCACGGTCTCGACGAGCGCTTGCGACGTGCGCACGGGACCAGCCTGATCGTCCTGCACCAGCTCGGCAACCATGGGCCATCGTACTTCCGTCGGTACCCGCCGGCCTTCGCACGCTTCCAGCCCGAATGCACCAACGACGACCTGAGCCAGTGTTCCTCCGAGCAAGTCGTCAACGCCTACGACAACGCGCTGCTGTACACCGATCACGTATTGGCCAGTCTCATCGCCACCCTGCAGGCGCGGGCCGGCGAAGTCGACTCGGCGCTGATCTACGTTTCCGATCACGGAGAGTCGCTCGGCGAGAGCGGGATCTTCCTGCACGGCGTTCCTTACGCCATCGCCCCCGCCGTACAGAAGGAAGTGCCGATGCTGATGTGGTTCTCCGAAGGCTTCCGCCGCAGTGGCGGGGTCGACTCGGCCCGCCCGCGGGGGGGGGGGTCCCGCGCGGCCCGCCCCCCCCCACCCCTCCCCCAGCTCCGCCCTCCCCAACCGCAAACGAT
>DDUX01000076.1 GCA_002345025.1 Candidatus Accumulibacter iunctus
CATCCAGCGGGTCGAGACGCAGCTCCGGCGGCGAGGCAGGCGCCGCCGGAGCTGCCGGCGGGGCGCCGGCAGCCGCCAGCCTCTTGGCTTCCTCGGCCCGCTTCAGCGCATCCATCAACAGGCTCACCGCAGCGGCTCCGCAGGCCGCTCGGGCAGCGAGAATGGCCGATAGACCTGATCGGTACGGAAGAACTCGCGGTCCGGCAGCGAGTCCCTGAAGCTGCTGAAGTCGCCCTCGATCGAGGCGTCCTTGATCACCGTCGGGCGCAACAGGACGACGAGTTCCGATTTGCCGGACGAGTTGTTGCGGTTGTTGAACACCTCGCCGACGAACGGGATGTCGCCCAGTAGCGGCAGGCGACCCAGGCGGTTGTCCAGCCGGTCCTCCATCAGGCCGCCAAGGACGGCGATGTCGCCGCTCTCGACGCGCATCATCGACTCGATCTCGCGCATCCGGATCTGCGGCACGAGATTCTTGATGTTGAGCCTTGCGAGTTCTGGATTGGGGTCCTGTTTCAGTTCGGCGATGCTCGAGATCGACGGCCGAACGTTCATCGTGACCGTGCCGGTATCACTGATCTGCGCCGTCAGGCTCATGAAAAAGCCGATCGAAACCGACTGGGGCGTCGTCGTCGTGGCAACCGTGGCGTTGGTGTTTGGCCCTCCCGGCACAGAGCTTGTTTCGACTTTGAAGTACACAAAGTCCTCCGACACCTTGAGGGTCGCCGTCTGGTTGTTGAGTACCGCGAGCTTCGGGCTCGACAGCACCTTCACGGTCCCAAAGGCGCGCAGCAGCTCGACCGTGGCCAAGAGGTTCAGCGGGTTGATGTCACGGTACTTGATGACGAAGGGCGTCACTGCACTGGGGACGTTGGTGGTGAGCGTCGGCTTCGTAACGCTGTACTCCGTACCGCTGGTCACCCGACTCCACTCGATTCCCTGCTGGTAGCCATCGGACAGCGTGACTTCGATGATCGTCGCCTCAATGAGAACCTGCCGGCGGGCGTTGTTCATCACGCGGTCGAGAAACTCCTGGACTCTTTCGTGTTGGCGCCGCGTAGCACGAACAGATAACACTCCAGTCTCGGGATTCGAAGTTACCACCGGCGCTTCTCGAAGGTGTTCACAGTGGTCGTCTCGCTCACGTTTGCCCTTCCTCTCCGCCGCAGCCTTACCCGAACCCGATGCAGACCCCTTGACCGCCGCCTTAACCTCGCCCGAGTCCTGACCGATCGAGTACTCACGGCTTCCCGCTGCGGAACCAGCTGCCGACCCCTCCACCGAGGCACTCGCTTGCGAATCCTCGGTCATCATGGCTTCTTCACGCGTTGAACACTTCACCTTCGTGATCATCTTGTCCTTCTCGGTCAAGAGCGCCCACACGTTGTGCTCGAGCCTCGACCAGAACAGATTCGCGGACGTGTTCACGATCTGGATGCGGGAAGTATTTTCGCCTGCTGAAGAGCCGCCGCCGCTCGTCCCGAGACTGCTCGTTGAGATCTGCGTGTTGGTGGAGACAGTACCAACGACGCTTCGCGCCATATTCACGTAATCAACCTTGTACGTCTTGACGTAAGGCGAATCGGGCATCACGACGAGGTTCGGACCATCCATCTCGAAGCGCATGTCGACCTGCTTGGCGATGCGGGTGAGCAACTGCGGCAGTGTCTGGTCGATGGCATTCAGGGTGACGGCACCGGTGATCCCGGGATGGATGTCGACGTTGATCTTCGCGTCACGGGCGAGCGCGAACAGCAGGTCGTGTACCTTGACGTTATTGACGACGACGCTGTAGGTCTCGGTCCGGGCGGTCGCCCGCGGCCGCGGCAGCGAGACGCTCTGCTGCACCGGTTGCGGAATCGCGCCCGGCGACCGTGCGACGCTGTCGGCCTGCAGATGCCCCGGCGACGGCCCGGTGCTCAGGGTGGTCGGCGTGCAGGCGGCGAGCACCAGCACCAGGAGGATGGCGTCAAGGCTTCTCGGGGACACGCTCAAGCTCGCTCCGGTTACAGGGAAAGCTGATCATACCACGTCAGGACTTCGGTACAAGTGCATGATTTTTATTACCTTCCGTAGCCGGATCGGGAGCGGCGGCGGGGCTGCCCGGGCGCAGCCTGGCGACCGAGCGCACGTAGGGCCTGCTCGCCGGCGAGAGCTCGCCGAGCGTCGCCAGGGCGGCGTTCGCCTCCGCGCGCGATGCGTAGTCACCATAGATCACCCCCAGACGCTCCCTGCCGGCAAGCCGCGAACGATAGACGCGGACCTCGCGAGGATCCAGAACTCTGGCGTTTTTTGCAATGAAATCATCTACTTCACGCTGACTTCCGGCGTCGGTCATGAGCAACTGGATGAAGTAATGGCTGTCCGGTGTCCGGCGCAGCCACTCCTCGCTCGCCGCCAGCCTCTGGGCAAGGCTGGGCGACCTGCCCGCCGCTGTGGTCGGCGCCACCACCGCCGCAGCCGGCACCGGCACGGCGTCCGCCGGGACAGCCGGGACAGCCGGGACAGCCGGGACAGCCGGGACAGCCGGGACAGCCGGGACAGCCGGGACAGCCGGGACAGACGGGACAGACGGGAC
>DDUX01000002.1 GCA_002345025.1 Candidatus Accumulibacter iunctus
ACAGCCTGCCTCTCGACACGCTGCCGCTGACCGACCCCTACGTGCTGCTGCAGTCGCTGCTCGCCGGTCACCGGCCGGAGAGGCTGGGACTGATCGGCGCGGCGATCGTCCTCGTCTTCTATCTTCTCGTCGGTGGCCGCGTCTACTGCTCCTGGGTCTGCCCGCTGAACCCCGTCACCGACCTCGCCGGCTGGCTGCGCGACCGCCTCGGCATCCGCGGCAGTGCGCACGTCGCGCGCAGCACCCGTTACTGGATCCTGGCGATGACGCTGCTGCTCGCCGCGCAGAGCGGCAGCATCGCCTGGGAGCTGGTCAATCCGGTGTCGATGCTGCAGCGCGGCCTGATCTTCGGTGTCGGCGCCGCCTGGATGCTGACGCTGGCGGTCTTCGTCTTCGACCTTGTCGTCATGAGCCGCGGCTGGTGCGGCCACCTCTGTCCGGTCGGCGCCTTCTACAGCCTGCTCGGCAGGTGGAGTCCTCTGCGCGTGACGGCAGCGAAGCGCGCCGCGTGCAACGACTGCATGGACTGTTTCGAGGTCTGTCCGGAGCCACAGGTCATCCGCCCGGCGCTGAAGGGCGCCGGCAAAGGGATCGGGCCGGTGATCCTGGCCGCCAACTGTACCAATTGCGGGCGCTGCATCGATGTCTGCTCGAAGGACGTCTTCGCTTTCGGGCTTCGCTTCAACAATCACCCCGACGACGGCGCGCAGCCGGCAGCGCCGTCGCCGACCGCCGCCCCCTGAAAGCCGGGGAATCACCGCCAATAGAGCCCGCATGCCGATCCCTCGCAATGCCTGCAACCATCCTTTGAAGTGGAGGAAACGCCAACCATGAACCAGTCACTGAAACTCATCCTGGCCCTTGCCGCGAGCTGCCTGACATCGCTGGCGTTTGCCGCCGGCAGCGCCAGTTCGATGCGCGGTGCCGATGTCGCCGCTCCGGACCAGGCGCCGGAGGTGAAGACCTACGTCGGCAAGCGGCCCGGCACCGAAGCACCGGTGGCACGAACCTTCAGCACGCAGCCGCCGGTCATTCCGCACGCCGTCGAGAACTTCGACGAGATCAACCTCGAAGGCAACCAGTGCATGGACTGCCACTCGGCTGCGACCTACAAGAAGAAGAACGCGCCGCAGATCGGCGTCAGCCACTTCGTCGACCGTGACGGCAAGAAGCATGCCGAAGCCACGGGTGGCCGCTACAACTGCGTGCAGTGCCACGTGCCACAGGTGGATGCACCGCCGCTGGTCGACAATACCTTCAAGGGCGACGCGGTCAAGAAGGTCGTCAGGAAGAACTGATCGCTTGCGGCGTGCCGCCGGCGGGACTGCCGCCGGCGGCCGCGGCTGCCGCGCCGATGCTGGCGTCGCCCAACGGTCATGGCTTTGTCAGACACTCCGGATGATGCAAGCCATGACCGTTCCCCTCACCCCCGACCCCTCTCGCGCGGGCGGGCGAGGGGAGATTCGTCAGTCGCTCGCGCGACTTTCACGGCAAGGGGCGATGGGCACGGACTCAGGCCTCGAGGTCGTGCTCGCCGCAAAGCGGCAGCATCGCCAGGCGGCTGGCGTCGCGCAGCCGCACCGCTGCCGCCCAGTCGTCGCCATCCGGCGGCAGCAACGCTCCGGTTTCGAAGGCGAGCGGACCGCGGCGCGGCAGCCAGCTGCGGTCGCGCAGGACGCTGCGCGTACCGCGCAGGCCACCGACCAGAACCGGCACGCCGGCCCGCACGGCGGCAACGAAGGCACCCATGCGGAACGGCTTGAGCCCGGCCTCGCGCGAGAAGGTGCCTTCGGGAAAGAGGAGCACCCGCTGCCCGCGCGCCAGCGCGGCGATGATCTCGTCGACATCCTCGACGCTCTTCGAGGCATCGAAGCGCTCGACGAAGAGCGTCCCGAGCGCGCGCAGGAAGGCGTGGATCAGCGGCTGCGCAACGAATTCGCGCTTGGCGACGAAACCGTAGGCGGCCGCAGGCGGCAGCACGGCAAAGAGCACGAGCGAGTCGAGATAGCTGCAGTGGTTGAGCAGCAGCAGGTGCGGTGCGGCCGGCAGGGCTTCGGCGGTGATGGCCGGTACCGGCATGCCGGCGAGGCGCAGGAAGATGCGCGCCGCATGATGGACGATGCGCCGGCCCAGTGACGGCGAGCGCAGGGCGATCACCAGTGCCATCACCGGCAACCCGAGCAGCAGGAAGACCGTCCAGCACCAGGCGCCGTAGGCCCGCCTGGTGAATCGCCGCCCGGCTTCGGCCACCCGTGCCTGCCCGCCGGCGATCGCCAGACGCACGAGTTGCCGCCTGGTGCTCGCACCGGCGACGCAGAGCAGGCCGTGTTCATAGGCCTCGCGCGAGGCGTTGCGGCGGATCTTGCCACTCGAGGTCTTGAGCACCGAGTTCGGCGGCGCGAGCACGACTTCGTCGGCCGGCAGGCCGATCGCCGCCACCGCCGCTTCGTTGATCTGCTGTCGCAGTTGCTCGCGCCGCTGCGGGTCTTCCTCGCGTGTCTCGGCGACGACGACCAGGCGTTCGGTGGCGTTGACCGGATCGTTGCTGGCGAACACCGCGACGCAGCCGCGGCGCACTCCCGGGAGGTTGCCGACCGCCTGCTCGAGCTCGTAGGGATAGAGGTTGCGACCACCGCGGATGATCAGGTCCTTGACCCGCCCGGTGAGGTAGATCTCACCGTCGACCGTGTAGGCGAAATCACCGGAGTCGAGCCAGCCGTCACGGAACAGCGCCTGCGTCGCCGCCGGATTGCGGTGGTAGCCGGAGGTCGCCGACGGGCCGCGAAACTGCAGCCCACCGACCTGCCGGTCCGGCAGTTCGCGGCCGTCGTCGCCGACAATGCGGATCTCGTGTCGTGGCAACGGGCGACCACAGGCGGGAACGCGCACGACGCTGTCGGCGTCGGCGTCGGCAGCCGCCGGCACGGCGATCCGGCGCTGCAGCAGTGCGGCACGCTCGATGGTGTCGATTCGCGGCCCGCGCCCGAGCGGCGGAAAGGCGAGACCGACCGAGCACTCGGCGAGGCCGTAGACCGGCGTGATCGCCGTGCGCCGCAGTCCGTAGGGGGCAAAGCGATCGGCAAAGGCCTGCAGCGTCGCCGGACTCACCGGTTCGGCGCCGTTCAGCGCCAGCCGCCACGAGCTGAGGTCGAGACCGGCGAGGTCGGCGTCGGCGAGCTTGCGCGCGCACAGGTCATAGGCGAAGTTGGGCGCCGGCGACAGCGTGCCACGGTGCTGCGAGATCACTCGCAGCCAGCGCACCGGGCGCGAGAGGAAGGCCAGCGGCGACATCAGGACGAGCAGCATGCCGAAGTAGAGCGAGCCGAACCAGGCGCCGATGAGTCCCATGTCGTGATAGAGCGGCAGCCAGGAGACGAAGACGTCGTCGCCGGTGGCGGCGACGGCCTCGCCCATCGCGCGCAGGTTGGCAAGCAGATTGGCGTGGCTGAGAACGACTCCCTTCGGGTCACCGGTGCTGCCCGAGGTGTACTGCAGAAAAGCGGTGTCCGTCGCAGCCGGGCGATAGAGCAGCGGCATCGCCACCGCCGACAGGTCGTCGGGCGTCAGGACTTCGCGCAGGGTCGGCGCTTCGCTGCGCAGCAAGGCCGCGACGCCCCGGGCCTGCGGCACGGTGATGATGAACACGGCTTCGGCGTTGGCGAGGATGCGTGCATGCCGCCGCAGGTGATCCTCGATCTGCGCCATCCGTGCCGGCGGATAGATCGGCACCGGAATGCCGCCGGCGATCATGACGCCGAAGAAGCTGGTGAGATAGTCGCGGCCAGTCGGCAGCATCAGCGCCACCGCCTGCCGTGGCAGCAGACCGCGCGATACCAGCGCCGTGGCGACGCGGCGCGATTCGGCGAGCAGCTCGCCGTAGGACAGTGGCGCGCAGCGCGGCTCGCCGGTGGCGGCATCGATGTCGCCGTACACCAGCGCATGCCGCCGCTGCGGCTGCCGCTCGGCGTGCCACTCGAGAACTTCGACCAGCGTCTGCGCGTGCTCGGGGAGACTGATCGGACCGCCAGCCTGCGCCGGAGCGACGGACGCCGCGCTGAGCCTGGCGGCGCTCGCCCGGTCGATCAGGCGCAGCAGATCCTGCGGCGTTTCGGCTTCGGCGAGCGCGGCCTCGGGCAGCGACCTGCCGAACTCGCTGCCAACGCGCAACAGAAGTTCGACTCGCGCCAGGCTGTCGAGCCCGAGATCCCGCTCGAAATGGCTGTGCAGGCCGACGCGGCTGGCGCGCCCCGGGCGCGTCTCCTCGACCAGCAGGCTGACCACCCGCAGCAGGCGCGTCGCGGCGTCGGCCGCCGCGTCGACCGGCCCGTTCACCGCCGCCTCGTGCCGATCCTGGCTCATCGCAACGGCGAACGTGGCGCCGCGCCGGCGCACGCCACGGCGGCTGGCGGCAAGCGGCCACCGCCGCAGCGGTCGCCGCAAGCAGCTACTGCGCCAAGCCGGCGGCGTCTCGGCAAGCGGCAGCCGCCAAGCAGGCGCCAGCGCCGCTCAGCAGGCATCGCGCACCTCGGCAACGACGATCGCCCGCACCGGACAAGGGGCAACGCAGGCGCCGCACCCGGTGCAGCACGCCGCGTCGAGCAGCGGCAGCGAAGGGCCTCCTGGTGCCGGCAGGAAGCGGATCGCCGCCGCCGCGCAGAGATCGCCACCGACGCGGCATTCGACCCGCCTCCGGGCGAGGCAGGAATCACCGATCGTCGCCCGCAGCGACCACGGCGACTGCGCCGCCTGCCGCTGCAACGCGCCGCTCGGACAGGCGGCAACGCATGCGGCGCAGAAGCTGCACTCGCCGCGGCCAAAGTCGAGCGTCGGGTAGCCACCGTCGCCAGCGGCGATGATGCGTGTCGGACACGCCGCGCTGCAGTCGCCGCAGCGGGTGCACAGGTGCGAGAAGTCCGCCTCGGCAACCGCCCACGGCGGCCGCAGCAGCGGCCCACGAGCGGAGAAACGGCCGCGCAGGAAGTTGCGGCGGCTGAGCGCGCCGCTCATCGCCTGACGGCGCCTCCCCGTGTGCCGGATGGCGTTCCGCCAGCGCCAGGAGCAGCGGCCGGCGGTGGGTCACCGGGGACGAAGTCGATGCGTCCGGTCTCGAGATCGGCGCGCACCAGCCGCACGAGCAGGCGATCGCCGAGGCGATGGCGTTTGCCGCTGCGTTCGCCGAGCATCTGGTGCCGCGTGGCGTCGAACTGGAAGTACTCGTCGCCCAGTTCCGAAACATGCACCAGACCTTCGACGTAGACTTCGTCGAGGGCGACGAAGATGCCGAAGGGAACGACGGCGGCGATCGTTCCGGCGAAGGTCTCGCCGATCCGCTCACGCATGTAGTAGCACTTGAGCCAGTTGCTGACGTCGCGCGTCGCCTCGTCGGCGCGGCGCTCGGTCAGCGAGCAGTGCACGCCGATTTCCTGCCACTTGCCCGGCGTGTACGACCTGCCAGCGAGCGCTGCCTTGATCGAGCGGTGCACCAGCAGATCGGGGTAGCGACGGATCGGCGACGTGAAATGGGTGTAGTGCTCATAGGCGAGGCCAAAGTGGCCGACGTTGTCCGGGCTGTAGACCGCCTGGCGCAGCGAGCGCAGCATCACCGTCTGCAGCAACTGGACGTCTGGACGGCCCTGGATGCTCGCCAGCAGTTCGGCGTAGTCACGCGCCGACGGCTCGTCACCGCCGCCGAGACCGAGGCCGAACTCGCCGAGGAACTTGCGCAGCGCATCCAGCTTCTCGACCGTCGGACCTTCGTGAATCCGGTACAGGCAGGCCTGCTTTCGCACCTGCAGGAAGTCCGAGGCGCAGACGTTGGCGGCGAGCATGCACTCCTCGATCAGCCGATGGGCGTCGTTGCGGAAGACCGGGACGATGTTCTCGATCTTGCCCTGGTCGTTGAACAGCATCATCGTCTCGATGGTCTCGAAGTCGATCGCGCCGCGCTTGCCACGTGCGCTGGCGAGTACCTGGTAGAGCGCGTAGAGCGCCTGCAGCTGGGGCAGCAGGCGGCGATGCGCGTCGCTCTCCGGTTCGCTCGCATGTGACAGCCAGCCCCACACCTGGTCATAGGTCAGTCGGGCGTGTGAACGGAAGACGGCTTCGTCGAAACGGTAGGCGCTGATCTCTCCCGAGTCGTCGATCGTCATGTCGCAGACCATCGCCAGCCGGTCGACCTCCGGGTTCAGCGAACAAAGTCCGTTCGACAGCTTCTCCGGCAACATCGGAATCACCCGCCGCGGGAAATAGACCGAGTTGCCGCGCTCCTGCGCGTCGCGATCGAGCGCCGAGGCGGGCTGCACGTAGTGACTGACATCGGCGATCGCCACCACCAGACGCCAGCCATGCTGCTGCCTCTCGGCGAAGACGGCGTCGTCGAAATCCTTCGCCGTCGCACCGTCGATGGTCACCAGCGGCAGCGAACGCAGGTCGACTCGTCCCTGCCAGGACGCCGGTTCCACCAGTTCGGGCAGGCTGGCGGCTTCGGCCAGCGCCGCCATCGAGAACTCGAAGGGCAGCGCGTGCTTGCGCAGCGCGATCTCGATTTCCATTCCCGGATCGGCATAGTTGCCGAGTACCTCGACGATGCGTCCGATCGGCTTGGTGTGACGGTCGGGCTGCTCGATGATCTCGACCGTCACCACCGCGCCGGCACGGACGGCGGTCGCCTCTTCCGGGGCGACCAGGATGTCCTGGTTGATCCGCCGGTCCTCCGGGACGACCAGCGTGATGCCGTGCTCGACGAGGACGCGGCCAACAACGCGGCTGTTGGCCCGCTCGAGCACTTCGACGATGACCCCCTCGCGGCGTCCGCGACGATCGACGCCGACGACGCGCACCAGAGCCCGGTCGCGATGCAGCACCTTCGACATCTGCCGCGCTTCGAGCGACAGATCCTCGCTGCCGTCATCGGGAACGAGAAAGCCGTAGCCGTCGGGATGCCCCTCGACCCGCCCGGCGATCAGACTGGCGCGTTGCGGCAGCAGGTAGCACTCCTTGCGGTTGCGCAACAACTGGCCTTCCCGCTCCATCGCCCGCAGGCGGCGCTGGAAGGCACCGGTTTCGCCCTCCTGAATGTCGAGCAGGCAGCCCAGTGCGTCGAAAGCGACCGGCCTGCCCTGCTCGGCAAGCACCTGCAGGATGTATTCGCGCGACGGCAACGGTTGCTCGTAGTGCTTCTGCTCCCGCTCGAGGTACGGGTCGCGCCGGCGGATCGCCGACAGACTGATTATTGACATCTGCTCGTGTTCCTATAGAATTCGGCCTTCGCTGGAATTGCCCAGGTGGCGAAATTGGTAGACGCGCTAGGTTCAGGTCCTAGTGGTGGCAACACCGTGGAGGTTCGATTCCTCTCTTGGGCACCAGCCAAAAGAACGAAAGCCCCGATTCTTCGGGGCTTTTCCGTTTCTGCCCCCCGCGCTTTCCCGGGCATCCTCGCGGGCATCTTCTGCCCCGACCACAGCACTTCATTGTACGCCAAGACGGAACATCCGCCGCGACAATGACCACGTCAGCAGCGCCCCCCGGCTGCCCGCCCGGTCGCCCGTGCAGGAGCAGGCGGCAGCCGCGCCCCGATGCTTCCCGCAACCGGCAAGAAAATTTTTCAGACCTCTAGCCAACACAAGCGAAAGTATGGATACTACGCTGCCGGTAGCTCGCCAGCAGACTTCTGCTGCAATAATGAGAATCAGTTCAAGCTCAGACACCGATAGGAATCCACATGACCATACGACCGGAGTTGATAGAAAAGCTGCGCGCCAAGCGCGACAAGCTGATTGACCATGTCAGCCCCGAGAAACTGGAAGCCCTGCACGCGAAAGGACTGCTGTCCGCCCGCGAGCGGCTTCTGACCCTCTTCGACGAGGGTACTTTCCAGGAACTCGGACTCTATGCCGCACACGCAGCGACCGCCTTCGGCATGGCCGGGCGCTCGCTGCCGGCCGACGGCGTCATTGCCGGCAACGGCTACGTCGGGCCGCTGCAGATCGCGGCCTTCAGCCAGGACTTCAACGTCGTCGCCGGCACGCTGGGCAAGATGCAGGCACGCAAGATCACGCGCATCATGCGTCACGCGCTGAAGACCGGGGTACCGCTGGTCGCCTTCAAGGACTCCGGCGGCGCCCGCATCCAGGAAGGGGTGGACGCCCTCTCGGGGTACGGTGACGTCTTCTACACCAACGTCCTGCTCTCGGGCGTGGTGCCGCAGATCGCGGTGATCTGCGGCCCATGTGCCGGCGGCGCAGCGTACTCGCCGGCGCTGATGGATTTCGTCATCATGACCCGCAACAACGCGCACATGTTCCTCACCGGACCGGAAGTCATCAAGGCGGTGACCGGCCGCGCGACGACGATGGCCGAGGTCGGCGGTGCCGAGATGCATTCGACGGTGAGCGGCAACGCACACTTCGTCGCCGAGGACGACCGGCACGCGATCACGCTGGTGAAACAGATACTCTCCTACCTGCCGGCGAACAATACCGAAGACCCGCCGCACGATCTCTCGGTACCGATCGAGGAACTCGAGGATCCGGGAATCAACGACTGCATCCCGGACAGCCCGTCCGAGCCGCTCGACATGTATTCGGTCATCCGCCGCGTGGTGGACAACGGAGAACTGCTGGAAGTCCATGCGGGCTTCGCGCGCAACGTGATCGTCGGCTTCGCGCGCATCAGTGGCGTCGTCATCGGCCTCGTCGCCAACCAGCCGATGGTCAATGCCGGCGCGCTCGATCTCAACGCCGCCGACAAGGTGGCGCGCTTCGTCCGCACCTGCAACATCTTCAACGTGCCGGTGGTCACCCTCGTCGATGTGCCGGGATTCCTGCCCGGGGTCGAACAGGAACGGGGCGGCATCATCCGTCACGGCGCCAAGATGCTCTCCGCCTACGGCTCCTGCACCTCGCCGAAGATCACCGTCATCCTGCGCAAGGCCTACGGCGGCTCGTATCTGGCGATGTGCAGCCAAGAGATGGGCGCCGACATGGTCTATGCCTGGCCGACGGCCGAGATCGCCGTCATGGGTGCGGAAGCCGCCGTCAAGATCCTCTATCGCAAGGAACTTGAGCAGGCCGAGGATCGCCAGGCGAAAGCAGCCGAACTGGCACAGGCGTACCGCGACGAGTTCGCGTCACCTTACGTCTCGGCGAGCAACTTCTACATCACCGACGTCATCGAGCCGCAGGACACGCGCTGGATGGTTGCCCTCGCGCTGCGCAAGACGCTCGACAAGCGCGAGTTGCGGCCGGCCAAGAAGCACGGCAACATCCCCATGTAACCGGCGAGCAAAGGAACCCGCATCATGCTGACTGCCGCAATCATCACGTCGCTGAAGGTCTACGGCATCGCCATCGTCATCTCGCTGCTCGTTGCAGTGGTGATCAAGCTGATGGTGGTGCTGGGCACGCGCGCCGAGAAGTCCAGACCAGTCGAAATGCCGACCGGTACGGTGTGCCCGATCGGTCCGGGCGTGCCGGACGAGGACGTCGCCGCCCTGTCGGCCGCGATCTTCGCCGCCATGGGACCGCACCGCATCCTGCACATAGCACCCTCCAGCCATGGCTGGAGGGTGCTA
>DDUX01000087.1:0-11076 GCA_002345025.1 Candidatus Accumulibacter iunctus
GGTCGGAATCGATGAGACGGCTTGCCGGCGAGGCCAGGAGTATCTCTCTGTTTTCTATGATCTGGATGCGCAGCGCCTGATCTTTGCCACGCCCGGCCGGGACAAGTCCTGCCTGGAGCGGTTCGCCGAGGACCTGACCGTGCATGGCGGTCAGCCACAAGCGGTCACGCATGTCAGCATGGACATGAGCCGTTCGTTTCAGGCCGGCGCCGCCGAGCACTTCCCGCAAGCCACCGTCTGCTTTGACCGCTTTCATGTCGTCGCACTCGGCAGCAAGGCGCTCGACGAGGTGCGACGCGCCGAGGTCAAGAGCCAGCCCGAACTCAAGGGGACGCGCTGGAGTCTGCTCAAGAATCCCTCCGCCTGGACGATCCCGCAACTCCAGACCATGCACTGGCTGCAGCGCTCCAACCTCAAGACCGCGCGGGCTTGGCGCATCAAGCAGGCCTTGCGAGCCATTTACGCAACGGCCCGATCGCCTGACGAAGCCCGGCCCCTCTTCCACCGCTGGCTCAGTTGGGCCAGGCGCTGTCGACTCGATCCCTTCAAGCGCCTTGCCCGAACGCTCACCACCCACCTCACCGGCATCCTCAACGGCTTCGAAGCCGGCAAGCACAACGGTCGCGTCGAGGCCATGAACCGCGCACTTCAGGAAGCGCGAGCCCGCGCTCGCGGCTACCGCCGCGTCGAAAACTTCATCGCCATGGCCTATCTCGTTGCCGGAAAACTCACTCACTTGCCCACCCCGCCGTTTGCCCAGATCGCCCTCGTTCCACACAAAACGGAGTAAACCCTGATATTTCCTTACGATTTGCCCTAGGAATGCCAAGGTCGTCGCACCTGCATATGCCATCGCATCGCTGCTCGGCTGATAGTAAGAACCTAAATTCCTCATGGCAGCAATCGCCGTCAAGTCAGCATTGGCGAGTTGAATCTTTTGTTCTGGTGTCAGAACTTCAATGGGCTTGTCATCTGGATTAGCCTGCCCATAATCCTTGTCGTGCTGCCAGAAAACTTTATCGAGTTCATCATCTACTCCATCGATGTTGGGGTTCAATACGCCAGTATCCCCGCCAGTCCAGCCTGGACCGCCATAAAGTCCATATGCGGGAATCGTAAAGTCCGTCCCTTTAACTTCTAACTGTTTATTCCAGTGGATCCCTTCCTCATCCGGCCAGTCAGCGAGAAGCGCTTTGTATGCATTCTCGGACTCAATAAGCCCTGTTCCATCAATCAATCCGGTTGACTGTTCTAATTGCCAGTCTCCGCCCAAGGCTGCCGCCCCGGTCGGATTGGTCGAGGCAGCCACATCCGCCCCCGTGACATGAGCCAACACCATATTGAAGTCCTGCCCCGTCTCGCCAGCGCCAACTTCACAGCCATAGAGCAGGATGTCGCCGGCCTCAGTCAGGGATGAACCGATTTCGGCGAGTTGAATCCGGTAGTCGTCAAGGTTTTCGCCATTGAGCACTGTATTGCCCAGGTACAGCGCACCCGGGCTCCCGTGCGAAAAGACATGGATCGCATCCAGATCGCCATACCCCGACAGGATCCTTTCCATCTGCCCGATGCCATCCTCGCCGGCATGCAGCAGATACCACTCGCTCCCCTCCGCCAGTCCGTCGATCAGGGTCTGGTAATCGGCGACACGGGAATCGACGAAGACGACTTGGCGGGCGGCGGCGGTCATGAGGGCACCTCGATTGGGGTTGGGATCAAGCGATGAAGAGGGGAGCGGAACCACGGGTCAGCGCCGCCGATGGCACGCCCCGGGCGGCTCGCCTTGCTCACCAGGACCTGTCGATCAGGTGGGCCGACGAAAAAGGAATTCTGGCGGGGCAGCAGCGGCTCGCTCGCGACCCCACGGCGGCGACCGGGAACGACATACCCCTGCTCGCGAACTGCTCGTGCGTGGCACCGGCGGCACTGCTGCTGACTCATCGCCACCCTGGCCGTTCTCTGCATCGCCCCGAACCGGCGGCGAGACCGCAGGCGCGCGAACCGGGGGAGCGCAATCGGCAACCGGCCTTGCGCGAAGCGTCGCCGCGTCGCGGCTGCGCCCATCAGCGGAACCCGACGCGCCGGAAGACGGCGGCGGGCAAGCGACAGCACTCGTGTGCTCCCCCCTCCGGACTCGTCTCCTGACCTGGGCATCCGTGCCTCCTTACTGCTGTCATTGTTTTTTGTGCTGGGTGCTTGATAACACAGGCGACGCCAAAAGCGGTTGACATGGATCAATAAGACTTATGCCTGCCGTTGCGTCTTGCAGGGCGGCAACGCCGGGCGAGGCACAGACGGCACGCTCCCGGCTCTGCGCCAGACACCCGAGCGACGTAACGCGCAACCCTGCTCGGTGGCTGGCCGACGCTTCCGCGAACCGGATCGCCGAGCGGGTGCATGGCTGCCGAGGAACCCCGTCCAGCCCCCGTTCCGGGCCCAATCACGCGGCTTCGTGCATCGCCGCAGCGAGAAAACAGACAGCGCTTGACGAGCCGCCGAACGCCGGAGATACTTCCACCGAATCGGGCGTTCCGGCGTCCCTTTTGCCCTCGCATCTGGCTTTACCCTCCTTTCCGACCTTCTCGATCAACCGAAACAGGACACGCAAATCATGAGTGCATCAGAAGTCAAACCCGGCGTCGCCACCGGCGACGAACTGCAGGCCATCTTCAATCTGGCCAAGGCCAGGCAGTTCGCCCTGCCGGCGGTCAATGTCATCAACACCAGCACGGTGAACGCGGTCATGGAGACCGCCGCCGAGCTCAAGTCACCGGCGATCATCCAGTTCTCGAATGGCGGTGCGCAGTTCTTCGCTGGCAAGGGCCTCGACAACAGCAACCAGCGTTCGTGCATCGCCGGTGCCGTCTCGGGCGCCAACCACATCCACCAGCTTGCCGCGCTCTATGGGGCGACGGTCATCCTGCACACCGACCACGCGGCGAAGAAACTCCTGCCGTGGATCGACGGTCTGCTCGACGCCGGTGAGCAGTACTTCAAGGCGAACGGCAAGCCGCTTTACAGCTCGCACATGCTCGACCTCTCGGAAGAGCCCATCGAGGAGAACATCGAAATCTGCAAGCGCTATCTCGAGCGAATGAGCAAGATCGGCATGACGCTGGAGATCGAACTCGGAGTCACCGGCGGCGAGGAGGACGGCGTTGACAATACCGACGTCGACAGCTCGCGCCTGTACACGCAGCCCGAGGACGTCGCCTACGCCTACGAGGAACTGTCGAAGGTCAGCGACCGCTTCACGATCGCCGCTTCGTTCGGCAACGTGCATGGGGTCTACAAGCCGGGCAACGTCAAATTGCAGCCGATCATCCTGAAGAACTCGCAGGAATTCGTGCAGAAGAAGTTCGGCACCGGCGCGCAGCCGATCAACTTCGTCTTCCACGGCGGATCCGGGTCGACCCTCGAGGAAATCCGCGAGGCCATCTCCTACGGCGTCGTCAAGATGAACATCGACACCGATCTGCAGTGGGCCTTCTGGGATGGCGTCATGGGCTTCTACAAGAAGAACGAAGGTTACCTGCAGGGCCAGATCGGCAACCCCGAAGGCGACGACAAGCCGAACAAGAAGTTCTACGACCCGCGCGCCTGGATGCGCAAGGGCGAGGACGCCTTCCGCGCGCGCCTGAAGCAGGCTTTTGCCGACCTGAACAACGTCGGCACGCTCGGATAAGCGGCTGCATGGCAGGACAGCGGGCTGGTCCAGAGGTGGGCTGGCCCGTTTTTGTGTCTGCCCCGTTCCCCACCCGCAATCCGCAATCACCGCCAACGGGCCCGCTTCGCCGCCCCGAAGCAGGCAACCACGTAACCACACAACGTGACATAGAGGTCAAAGCATGAGTACCCTCGTAGAACAACTCCTCAACACCGAAGCGCACCGGTCGATTTTCGAGACGGCCGTGCGCCAGAACCCGCTGCCGGTCTGTGCCGCCTTCGGCTCTTCCGACCATCCGCAGCCGGTCCGCTTCAGCAACACCAGCCAGGTCCTTGGCACCAAGGATGCCGACGGCGTTCGCGCGCAGTTCCCGCAGACCGTCGCCGCCTCCGGCAACATCGTCCTCGCCTCGGCCGGCGCCAGCACCGCGGGCGTCACCGGCAAGCGGGTCGCCGTCCTCTTTTCCGGTGGGCCGGCTGCCGGCGGCCACAACGTCGTCTGCGGCCTCAAGCGCGTCCTCGGTGCCGGCAACACGCTGTTGGGCGTCAAGGCGGGCCCCAAGGGCCTGCTCAAGGGCTCGCTGTTCGAGATCACCGACGCCAACGTCGACTTCATCCTCAACACCGGCGGCTTCGACTTCCTCGGCTCGGACCGGACGAAGATCAAGTCGGCAGAGCAGTTCGCACAGGTACGCGAAACCTGCGTCAAGCACAATCTCGACGCCATCGTCGTCGTCGGGGGTGACGACTCGAATACCAACGCGGCGGTGCTCGCCGAATCGCTGTTCACCGGCGTCAAGGCCGACGGTTCCGGCGTCCAGGTGATCGGCGTCCCGAAGACGATCGACGGCGACCTGCAGATCGCCGGACTGCTGTCAATCTCATTCGGCTTCGACACCGCGACTCGGATCTACAGCGAGATGGTCGGCAACATCCTGCAGGACACCAGTTCGTCGCTGAAGTACTGGCACTTCGTCAAACTGATGGGTCGTTCGGCTTCGCACGTCGCGCTCGAAGTGGCGCTGCAGACGAAACCGGCGATCGCGCTGATCTCCGAGGAGATCGCCACCAAGCAGGAGTCGCTGGCCAGCATCATCGACCGCGTCGCGCGGGTCATCGTCGAGCGCTCGCACAAGGGGATGAACTACGGCGTCCTGCTCGCACCCGAGGGCCTGATCGAGTTCATCCCGGAGATGAACGCGATGATCGCCGAGCTCAACGACGTCCTGGCACATCACGCCGCCGAGTTCGCGGCGCTCGCCGAGGATGCCAAGCCGGACTTCGTCGGCAGCAAGCTGAGTGCCGACAACGCCGCCCTCCTCGCCTCGCTGCCGCACTACATCGTCAACATGCTGCTCGCCGAACGTGATTCGCACGGCAACCTGCAGGTCTCGCTGATCCCCACCGAGCAGTTGCTGATCGACATGGCGAAGAAGCGGGTGCGGGAACTCGACCCGGCCGTTCCCTTTGCCGCGCACAACCACTTCCTCGGCTACGAGGGCCGCTGTGGCGCGCCGACGCTGTTCGACGCCGCCTACACCTACAATCTCGGCCTCACCGCCGGCTCGCTGATCCTCGACGGCCGCACCGGCTACATGGCGACGATCACCGGCCTGAGCAGCGGTGGCACGCCGCAGGCGATCCCGCTCGCCGGCCTGCTGAACATCGAGCGGCGGCACGGCAAGGACGAGTTCGTGATCGAGAAGGCTCTGGTGAAGATGGACTCGCCGGCGATGAAGTTCTTCGCTTCCCGGCGTGACGAGTGGGCAGCGGGCGACCTCTTCGCCTCACCGGGTCCACGCCAGTTCTGGGGTCCGACGACGCACCAGTTGCCGATCAGCGTCGCGCTGAACTCGGGCGCCGACTCGCTGATGTTCCGCATCGGCTGAGAAGCACCGCCGGTAGTCCACGGGAGCGCCCGGCCGCCAGCCCGGCGCTCCCGTTTTTTCACTTGCGTCCGCCGAGCAGACCGAGCAGCCCTTCGGCAAGGCGCTGCACCGTTTGCGGATCGGGAACCGGCAGTTTGAGAAAGCGCTCGCCGGTCGCCGGATCGGTCTGTACCCACGGCGATGGGCGCTCGCCGCTCGACGCGGCGGCGAGTTCGCCCAGCAGTTGCACGCCAGCGGACAGCAGCGGCGACCACGGGTCGGCCGACGGGGCCGGTGTGGTCGGAGCCGGTGTGCCCGTTGCGGCCGATGCCACATCCACTTCGCCCACTTGCGGCGCGGCGGCCGCTGCGGGAGCGTCAGCAACCGCTGCTGCCGGCGGCTCGCCAGCCTGCGGCACCACCTGAACCTCCACCTGCACCTGCAACCCCGTCTCCTGATACTCCTCTTCACCGTCGGCGGCAGCGGCAGCGGCGGCGCCGGCTTCGCTGGTTGCCTCGAGTGGCGGGGTATCGTGACGCTCGTCTTCGCTGGCGGTCGTTTCGCCAGCCATCTGGCCGGTCACCCGGTCGACCGTCTCCATGAACTTTGACAGCCGCGTTCCCTGCAGCACGACCTCGTCATCGCCGCCGTCGAGGACGCCGGAAAACAGCGACTGCTTGAACGCCAGCACCGACAGCATGCCTTCCTCGATCGTTCCGCGGGCAACGAAGTTGACCACCTGCACGCCGCGCGTCTGGCCGATGCGATGGACGCGGCCGATCCGCTGCTCGAGAACCGCCGGATTCCAGGGCAGATCCATATTGACGACGACCGCCGCCGCATGCTGCAGGTTGAGGCCGACGCCACCGGCGTCGGTGCTGAGGAAGACGCGGCAGTCGGCATCGCTGTGGAAGCGATCGACGAGGGCGCCGCGCTTGTCGGCGGCGACACCGCCGTGGAACAGCACATGCTCCCAGCCACGTGGCCGCAACCGGCGGATGATCAGTTCGTGTGTGCGCAGCCACTGGCTGAAGACGACGACCTTGGCCTGCGGATCTTCGAAGAGGACCTCGAGCAGCGCGACCAGTTCGTCGGCCTTGTAGCCGTCGTCGGTTTCCTTGTCGATCAGGAAGCTGCTGTTGCACGCCATGCGCATGTTCTGCAGCGAGCAGTGCAGGCGGAGTTGCTCCTTTTCCGAGAGGAAGCCGGTGCGCCGCCAGCGCTGCACGATGCGCGCGACCGTCTCGCGGTTCTCCTCGTGATGCTGCGCCTGCAGGGCGCTCATCGGCATCAGCAGCGTGTTGTCGACGCGCTCGGGCAGTTGCTCGAGCACTTCCGCCTTGCGCCGGCGCAGCATGATCGGCGCCAGCGTCTCGCCGATGCGATGCAGCTCGCGATAGCCGACGACGCGACCATGCTCGTCGCGCTGCTGGTGTTCGTGCAGCAGCCGCCAGGTCGGGCCGAGTCGGTGCTGGTCGACGAACTGGACGATCGAGATCAGTTCCTCGAGCCGGTTCTCGAGCGGCGTTCCGGTGAGGACGACGGCGTAGGGGCTGTCGATCTGCTTCAGTGCGCGGGCAGCGATCGTGTTCCAGTTCTTGATCCGCTGTGCTTCGTCGACGACCACCACGTCCGGCGCCCAGGCCTGGATCAGGTCGAGGTCGCGGCTCAGCGTTTCGTAATTGGTGATCTTGCAGAAGTCAGGCTGCGCATAACGCGCCTGGCGGACCGCCCGCAGGCCGCCGATCACCATCGCCTGGCGCTCGCTGAAGCGGGCGATCTCGCGTTGCCACTGGTGCTTGAGCGAGGTCGGGCAGACGACCAGGACGCGCTCGGCGCCAAAGTGGCGGGCGAAGATCTCCATCGCCGCGATCGCCTGCACCGTCTTGCCGAGACCCATCTCGTCGCCGATCAGCACCCGCCCGGAACGTGCCGCGAAGAGCGCTCCCTGGCGCTGATAAGGATAGAGGCCGACCTTGAGCAGAGCGCCGAGCTCGGGGCTGTCGCTGCCCAGCGGATAGGCGGCGGCAAGGGCCTGCTGGCGGATGTCGCGATCGCGCAGCTCGGCGATGAAGGCCAGCGCATCGTCGTCGCAGCGCAGGTCGTGACCGGCGGCACGAACGCGGTCGATGAAAGCCGGCAGATCGACGAAACGCTCGCTCGGCAATTGCCACCCCGCATCGCGGTCGAACAACTCGTACGCCGCCGGCAGCAAGTCGCAGCCGGGGCGCAGGCGCACGCGACGCTGCCCGGCGTAGTCGAGAAAGAGCTCGCTGAATGCGCCCTGGAAGCCGGCGGCGAGCGCCTGCCTGCCGTCCGGGCGAGTGCCGATCTGCGCCAGCGTGAATTCGATGTGCTTGCAGGTTCCGAGGTCGTTGGTCGAGAAGTCCGGACACGAGCAGCGGTTGTCGCCGGGCTGGTCGCCGCGGATGACGACCCGGTAGCGGCGCCGACTGTCCGGGTTGTACACCGCGAACTCGGAAAAGACCGGATCGTCACCGAGATTCTCGAAACCGAAGCGCTGCTCGCGGCCGTACTGCCGGCGCAGTTCGCGCTGCCAGTCGTCGACCGTCAGCTCGGCGGGTTGGCGCAGCCGGGAAAGGCGCGGCGGAGTCGTGCCGCGTTGGCTGGTCTTGCGGCCCTTGCGGTTCGCTTTGTCGCTCGTCTTGTCCATGGCTTCTCCTGGCTTTGGTGTGCTGAAGGCAGCGGTGTATCAGGGTCTGCGCAGCAGCCGGCGATCGCGCCTGCCTGCGCCCACAGGTCGCACACCCGGAATGATCGGTACGGGGAAATGGCAAAGCCGCAACTATGCGCAGACGGAGGGAAAAATTCAAGCCGGCGCGAGCCGCGAGCGGCAGCCAGCCGCCACCGCGACACGGCGGCGACGAGCGTCCGTGCCGCCGCAGTCAGTCCGTCTTCGCCGCCTGCGAGTGGTACGCGTAGGTCGGCCAGTCCGGGGCGTAGGCGTCCGCCTGGCTGCCCCAGGTCTGCCAGCCGGCGCGCGACCCGCGGGCGAACATCTCGAGGAAGGGTCCGGGCGAGCACGACTCGATCAGATCGTAGGCTTCGTCCGGCTTGCGCGAGTGCTCCCGCTTGCGGCTCCTGATGATGTTCACCTGGCGGCGGCCCGGCGCCAGCGTGCGGGCATTCCTGCCGCGGACGCCGAAGAGGAGGAGTTCCGTCGTGTTGCGGAAGTAGAAGCCGACGCCACGGCCGTCCGGGCCACCGTCCTTGCGCACCTTGTGCCAGACGATGTTGCTCTTGTAGTCGAATCCCCACGCGGCGAGAACCCCGAGGCCCTGCGGCAGCAGGGCGTTGGGCACCCACAGGTAGAGATGCGCGGGATCCTCGACGATGCTGGCCACCGGCAGGCTGACGATCTCGTCGAGGGTCAGCGTCGCATAACGACTGAGGCGCTTGTGCTCGGGGGCCATCTTGCCGGTCCGGTTCTCGAACTGCCACGGCGGATCCGCAAGCACGGTGCGGAAGCGGCGCTCACCCACCCGCAGCAGGAGATCGGCGCCTGCCTCGCACGACTGCGTCTTCATCTCTTCTCGCCCTTTCGCCAGCCCGCCCGATCGACTCACGGCCGCCCTTTCCGGCAGCAGCGCAGCCGGTGCACCTGTCCGGCTGCCACCCGATCAGGATACCATCGCGGCTCGCCTTCCGGATCCTCACGACCATGTCCGCCCGAACACAACAGAGGTGCCCGGCACCCTCCACCCGGCACCGGCCGCTGCCGCGCCAACACCGCCGTACCGTGCTCGCCGTGGACGAACCCAGCCGGCGTGGCGGCGATGCTTAGGCGCGAGCTGGAATACTTCTTCGGTGCGCTGCGTTTCTTTACCCGGCTGCCGGTGCCGGCGTGGGTGGGTCACAGCAGCGTCGCCCTCGACCACTCGGCGCGCTACTTCCCGACGGTCGGCGTCCTCGTCGGCGCGCTGGCGGCGCTGGTGTACCTGCTGGCCTCGTCGTTCTGGCCGACGACCCTTGCCGTTCTGGCAGCCATGGCGAGCGCGCTCTACCTGACCGGAGCCTTTCACGAGGACGGCTGGAGCGACATGGTCGATGGCTTCGGCGGCGGCTGGGAGAAGACACAGATCCTGAACATCATGAAGGATTCGCGGATCGGCAGCTTCGGCGCAATCGCCCTCGTCATGCTGCTGCTCACCCGCTTCTGCGCGCTGATCGAGATCGATCCGCTGCTGATCCCGGCAACGCTGATCGCCGGCCACAGCCTGTCGCGCTTCGCCGCGACGACGCTGCTGCACGGCCTCGACTACGTGCGTGACGAAGGCAAGGCGAAGCCGCTGGCGACACGCATCGGCACCGGCGAGCTCGCCTTCGCCGCTGGCACCGCCGTGCCGCCACTGCTGCTGCTGCCCGCACTCCCCGCGCTGCTCGGCTGCCTGCTGGCCGCCCTGGCGACGATCTGGCTCGCCCGCCTGTACCGGCGACGGATCGGTGGCTACACCGGCGACTGCCTGGGGGCAACGCAGCAACTGGCGGAAGTCGCCTTCTACTGCGGATTGCTGTGCGACTTTTCCTGATCCGCCATCCGCGCCCGCTGCTGGGCGACGGCATCTGCTACGGTCGGCTCGACATCGAGGCGGAAGACCCGCGCCCGGTCGCCGCGCGCCTGCGCCCGCTGCTGCCGGCCGGCACGCCGGTGGTCAGCAGCCCACTGCAGCGGACGCGCCGGCTGGCGGCCGCGCTGCACCCGCAGCCCTCGTGCGACGAGCGACTGCAGGAGATCGACTTCGGCGAATGGGAGGGGCGCCCCTGGGAGCGGATCGAGCGGCGGCTGCTCGACGCCTGGGCAGGTGACGTGCTGCATTTCGTTCCGCCAGGCGGCGAGTCGGTCGCCATGCTGCAGGCCCGTGCGCTCGCCTGCGTCGGCGATCTGCGCGGCAGCGACTGCGCGCTCGTCACCCACGCCGGCGTCATCCGCGTCCTGCTCGGCCACTGGCTGCGTCTGCCGATCGACGAATGGAGCCGGCTGCCGCTCGACTTCGGCAGCGTCACGCTGCTCGAACTCGCCAGCGACACCAGCGGCACGCTGCTGCCCGCCGGCGCCGTCCTGCACTACCTCAACCGCGGTGGCGCCGACGACGTCGCCTGATCAGCCGCGCGGATGGTGCTGCGCGTGCAGGCGCTTCAGTCGTTCGCGGGCGACATGGGTGTAGATCTGCGTCGTCGAGATGTCGGCGTGGCCGAGCAGCAACTGTACGACGCGCAGGTCGGCGCCGTGGTTGATCAGATGCGTCGCAAAGGCGTGGCGCAGGACATGCGGCGACAGCCGGGCGGGGTCGATCCCGGCCGCCACCGCGTAGCGCTTGATCAGTTGCCAGAAGGCCTGCCGGGTCATCGCCGCCGCGCGCGCGGTGACGAACAGGTCGTCGCTCTGCCTGCCGTCGAGCAGCGCGCGCCGGCCCTCGGCGAGATAGCGCCGCAGCCAGTCACCGGCTTCCTCGCCGAGGGGCACCAGGCGCTCCTTGCTGCCCTTGCCGAAGACGCGCAACACGCCCATGTCGAGGCTGAT
>DDUX01000087.1:11130-11327 GCA_002345025.1 Candidatus Accumulibacter iunctus
TCCCGGCCGCCACCGCGTAGCGCTTGATCAGTTGCCAGAAGGCCTGCCGGGTCATCGCCGCCGCGCGCGCGGTGACGAACAGGTCGTCGCTCTGCCTGCCGTCGAGCAGCGCGCGCCGGCCCTCGGCAAGATAGCGCCGCAACCAGTCACCGGCTTCCTCGCCGAGTGGCACCAGGCGCTCCTTGCTGCCCTTGCCG
>DDUX01000087.1:11342-11825 GCA_002345025.1 Candidatus Accumulibacter iunctus
CAACACGCCCATGTCGAGGCTGATCTCGTGCAGCCGGAGGCCGACGAGTTCGCTGACGCGCAGGCCGGTGGCGTACAGCGTCTCGAGCATCGCGCGATCGCGCTGGCCGAGCGTCGTCTCGCTCCGCGGCGCTGCCAGCAGCGCCTCGACCTGCGCCTCGGACACCACTTTCGGCAACCGTGAAGGTTTCGCTGGCATGGCGATTCGCAACGTCGGATCGCTGCTGCGCAGGCCGCGCGCCAGCTGGTAGCGGTAGAAGCGGCGCAGGGTGGACAGGTAACGCGCCTGCGACGAGGCACGCAGGGTTCGCGAGAGGATGGCGACGAAAGCCAGCAGGCTCGCCTCGTCGATATCGCAGAGGCTGCCGCGCTGCTCCGCGGCGAGCCAGCCGGCGAGTTGCAGCAGGTCGCTGCGGTAGCTGGCGAGCGACGCCCTCGCCAGCCCGTCCTCGAGCCAGAGGGTGTCGCAGAAGGAATCGATCGC
>DDUX01000005.1:0-13746 GCA_002345025.1 Candidatus Accumulibacter iunctus
TTCAAATTTTCCCTTGGCCATTACCGGTACCTCAAGACGTTAGAAGTTAACAATGAACCTACAGCACCAATCGCTGGTGCCCATGGACAGAATTGAACTGTCGACCTCTCCCTTACCAAGGGAGTGCTCTACCGCTGAGCTACATGGGCATCGATAATCGAGGAGCCTGAAGCAATTCTGCGGCTGCAGCCTGGAGCGGGTGAAGGGAATCGAACCCTCGTCATAAGCTTGGAAGGCTTCAGCTCTACCATTGAGCTACACCCGCAAAACCATTACCCGAAGAACGATTGAACGCCATCACCAGCAGCGGCGCTTGTGGTGGAGGGAGAAGGATTCGAACCTTCGAAGGCAGAGCCGTCAGATTTACAGTCTGATCCCGTTGGCCACTTGGGTATCCCTCCAGCCAAGAACCCGCAATTCTGAAGCTCGAAGGACGGATTGTCAAATGGTTTTTCGCCCTGGCGGCATGCGAACGCCGATGGCCGGGCGGCCAACCGCAACTGCTGCACGGTTGGCGGCCGACGGCGTAGAATCGGCCGGCATCCAGTTCCCGCGAGCGAACCAAGATGAGCCACTCCAGCCCCCCCGCACGGCGACCGCTGCCGCCGGCAGTCAGCAGCGGTCTGCGGCAGCGCTTCGCTGCGCGCTTCGCGCAGGGCGAGTCGATTCTCGCGCAGCACGGGCGCGACGAATCG
Organism: Candidatus Accumulibacter iunctus; assembly: GCA_002345025.1. Classification (GTDB taxonomy): domain Bacteria; phylum Pseudomonadota; class Gammaproteobacteria; order Burkholderiales; family Rhodocyclaceae; genus Accumulibacter; species Accumulibacter iunctus. The sequence continues at coordinate 696 of DDUX01000005.1, forward strand.
ATACACCCCGCCGCACTGCCCGATGGCGTGGTCTTCGTCGACAGCACGCAGGAAGTGGCGGAAGTCGCCCGCCTGTGTCGACAGTATCGCGTGCCGATGATCGCCTTCGGCAGCGGCAGTTCGGTCGAAGGGCAGGTGCTGGCAACCGCCGGCGGCATCACCATCAGCCTCGCGCGGATGAACCGGATTCTTGCAACGCGCATTGAGGACCTCGACGCCACGGTCGAGGCGGGAGTGACTCGCCTGCAGCTCAACGCGGCACTGAAAGGGAGCGGACTCTTCTTTCCCATCGACCCGGGGGCCGATGCCTCGCTCGGCGGCATGGCGGCGACCCGCGCCTCGGGAACCAACGCCGTCCGCTACGGCACCATGCGCGAAAACGTCCTCGGCCTCACCGCCGTCCTCGCCGACGGGCGCATCCTGCGCAGCGGCGGCCGTGCACGCAAGTCCTCCGCCGGTTACGATCTGACGCGTCTCCTGATCGGCTCGGAGGGCACGCTCGCCATCATCACCGAGCTGACGCTGCGCCTGCAGCCGCTCCCGGAAGCCATGTCGGCGGCGGTCTGCGCCTTCGCCAGCGTCGCCGGCGCCGTCGACACGGTCATCGAGACGATCCAGGCGGGGATCCCGGTGGCACGCATCGAGCTGCTCGACCCGTTGACGCTGGCCGCAGTCAACCGCTACAGCCACACGGCGCTGAAGGAGCTGCCGACGCTGTTCTTCGAATTTCATGGCAGCCCGGCGTCGGTCAGCGAACAGGCCGGGGTGGTGCAGGCTGTCGCCGGCAACCACGGCGGCCAGGATTTCGCCTGGGCAACGCACACCGAAGACCGCACGCGCCTGTGGCACGCCCGCCACCATGCCTACTTCGCCTGCCTGCAGCTCAGGCCGGGATGTCGCGCCTTTCCGACCGACGTCTGTGTACCGATTTCCCGTCTCGCCGAGTGCATCGGCGAGACCAGCGCGGACATCGCCCGCGTATCGATTCCGGTGGCGCTGTTCGGCCATGTCGGCGACGGCAACTTTCACCTCGTCGTTCTCGTCGACCCGGCGAAGCGACACGATCTGCAGGAGGCCGAGTGGATCAACGAGCGCGTCGTCGAGCGGGCGCTGGCGATGGATGGAACCTGCAGCGGCGAACACGGCATCGGCATCGGCAAGACACGCTTCATGCTGCGCGAGCATGGTGACGAGGCACTGGCGGTCATGCGGGCGATCAAGGCAGCACTGGACCCGGACAACCTGCTCAACCCGGGCAAGATGCTGCCGCCGGCCTGATGCGCGAAAAGCCCCGCCGGCAAAGCAACCAGCCCGCCGGCCAACGGTCAGACGAGGTAACGGGCGGGCCAGACGCCGGCGCAGCGCCACTTGCCGGTGCCGGGCCGAAGCATCGCCGCATCGGCGAACGGCGGCCAGAAAAGGAGGAGACACCATGGGTGAGCTGTCGATCACGCTCGATAGCCGGTACACGGCGACCTCGGGCCGCGTCTTCCTCAGCGGCACGCAAGCACTGGTGCGGCTGCCGATGCTGCAGGCACTGCGCGATGCAGCGGCCGGTCTCAATACCGCGGGTTTCATCTCCGGCTACCGGGGCAGTCCGCTCGGCGGTCTCGACCAGGCCCTGTGGAAAGCGAAGCCGCATCTCGACACCCACCGCATCGTCTTTCAGCCGGCGGTGAACGAGGACCTGGCAGCGACCGCGGTCTGGGGAACGCAGCAACTCGGGCTCTTCCCCGGCAGCCGCTACGACGGCGTCTTCGCCATGTGGTACGGCAAGGGTCCCGGCGTCGACCGCTGTGGCGACGTCTTCCGCCACGCCAATGCCGCCGGCACCGCCAGCAAGGGCGGCGTGCTGGTCATCGCCGGCGACGATCACGCGGCGAAGTCATCGACGCTGCCACACCAGACCGAGCATGTCTTCAAGGCGGTGATGATGCCGGTCCTCTACCCGGCCAACGTTCAGGAGTATCTCGATTACGGCCTGCACGGCTGGGCGATGAGCCGCTACTCGGGCTGCTGGGTGGTGATGAAGGCGCTTGCCGATACCGTCGAAACCTCGGCATCGGTAGCGATCGACCCGGCGGCCACCGTCATTCGCCTGCCCGACGACTTCGAGATGCCGACCAATGACCCGCACGGTCTCAACATCCGCTGGCCCGATCCGCCGCTGCAACAGGAAGCCCGCCTGCTCAACCACAAGCTGTACGCGGCACTCGCCTACTGCCGGGCCAACCACCTGAACCGTGTGCTGATCGACAGCAACGATCCCGCCAGCCCCGCGCGCCTCGGCATCATCACCGCCGGCAAGGCCTATCTCGACGTCCGTCAGGCACTCGACGAGCTCGGCATCGACGACGAACTGGCGTCCCGGATCGGCATCCGGCTGTACAAGGTCGGCATGGTCTGGCCGCTCGAAGCCGACGGCGTGCGCCGCTTCGCCGAGGGCCTCGAGGAGATCCTGGTGGTCGAGGAGAAACGACAGCTGCTCGAGTACCAGTTGAAGGAGGAACTGTACAACTGGCGCGAGGATGTGCGGCCGCGCGTCGTCGGCAAGTTCGACGAGAAGGGCGAATGGTCGTTGCTGCCGACCGGCAGCGGCCACCTGCGCCACGGCGACTGGCTGCTGCCGGCAGCCGGCGAGCTGTCGGTGGCGCAGGTGGCACGCGCACTGGCAGCGCGCATCGGCCACTTCTTCACCTCGCCGGCAATCGAGGCCCGCCTGCAGCTGCTCGAAGCCAAGCAGCAGAGTCTCGCCGCAGCGACGCCGCCGATCGCCGGCGGCACCGCCATTCAGCGCACGCCGTACTTCTGTTCCGGCTGCCCGCACAATACCTCGACCCGCCTGCCGGCAGGCTCGCGCGCCGTCGCCGGCATCGGTTGCCACTACATGGTGACGTGGATGGATCGCAATACCGCGACCTTCACCCACATGGGCGGCGAAGGCGTGACCTGGGTCGGCCAGGCGCCGTTCTCCGGCGACCGCCACATCTTCGCCAACCTCGGCGACGGCACCTACTTCCATTCCGGCCTGCTGGCCATCCGGCAGTCGGTGGCAGCCGGCGTCTCAATCACCTACAAGATCCTCTACAACGACGCCGTCGCGATGACCGGCGGACAGCCGGTCGACGGCCAGTTGAGCGTCGGCCAGCTGACGCGCCAACTCGAGGCCGAAGGAATCAGCCGCATCGTCATCGTCACCGACGAGCCGGCGAAGTACCGGCAGGTACGCGACCTGGCGCCGAACACGCCGGTGCATCACCGCGACCGGCTCGACGCCGTGCAACGTGAACTGCGCGAGCATCGCGGTGTGTCGATCCTCATCTACGAGCAGACCTGCGCCACCGAGAAGCGCCGCCGGCGCAAGCGCGGCAAGCTCGCCGATCCGGCCCGGCGCGTGTTCATCAACGAAGCGGTGTGCGAAGGATGCGGCGACTGCGGTGTGCAGTCCAACTGCCTGTCGATCGTTCCCGTGCAGACCGAGTTCGGTCGCAAGCGGGCCATCGACCAGTCCTCGTGCAACAAGGACTTCTCGTGCGTGAACGGTTTCTGCCCGAGCTTCGTCACCGTCGAAGGCGGCAGGCTGCGTCGCGGCAGCGCCGTCGCCACCGGCACCGCTGCCTTTCCCGCCCTCCCGGAACCGCCGCTGGCCGGCACCGCACGCCCGTTCAACATCCTCCTCACCGGCGTTGGCGGTACCGGCGTCGTCACGCTTGGCGCCCTGCTCGGCATGGCCGCGCACCTCGACGGCAAGGGCGTCTCGGTGCTCGACATGACCGGCCTGGCGCAAAAGTTCGGTGCCGTATTCTCCCACCTGCGGATTGCCGACCGGCCGCAGGACATCCACGCGGCACGCATCGCCACCGGCGAGGCGGACGCGGTCATCGGCGGCGATCTGGTGGTCAGTGCCAGCGCTGAAGCACTGTCGAAGCTTCTCGCCGGCAAGACCCGGGCGGTGATCAACGTCGCCGGAACGCCCACCGCCGAATTCACCCGCAACCCCGACTGGCAGTTCCCGCAACAGCGCCTGCAGGAGCAGATTGACGAGGCCTGTGGTGCGGGCAGCTCGCTGTTCCTCGATACGGCCGAGATGTCGCGCCGCCTGATGGGCGACGGCATCTACGGCAATCTCCTGCTGCTCGGCGTTGCCTGGCAGAACGGGCTGGTGCCGCTGTCGCTGGCGGCCATCGACCGCGCCATCGAACTCAATGGCACGGCGGTGGAGCAGAACCGCCAGGCCTTCCTCTGGGGCCGACGGGCGGCGCACGATCCGGATTCGGTGCGGCGGCTGACGATTCCGGCCAGCGAGCCGGCGGCACACCGGCTCGCTGCCAGCCTCGACGAAACAATCAGCCGCCGCATCGCTGCGCTGACCGATTACCAGGATGCGCGCTACGCCGAACGCTACCGCCGGCTGGTCGAGCGGGTGCGGGCGAGCGAACTGCCCTTGCGGTCGACCGGCCTGAGCGAGGCGGTTGCGCGCAGCTACTTCAAGCTGCTGGCAGTCAAGGACGAGTACGAAGTCGCACGACTGCACGCCGACCCCGCGTTCAGGCAACAACTGGCAGAGCAGTTCGAGGGCGACTTCCGGATCCGCTTTCACCTGGCGCCGCCGCTGCTGGCGAAAGCCGATCCGGCGACCGGCAGGGTCGGAAAACGCAGCTACGGGCCGTGGATGATGCGCGTGCTGCGCGCACTGAGCGCGCTCAAGGGCGTGCGCGGCACCGCCTTCGATCCCTTTGCCGGCAGCGAGGAAAGGAAAACGGAACGACAACTGCTCGCCGATTACGAAGCCGACATCGAACTGCTGCTCGCACGCCTTGACGCGACGACGCTGGCCACCGCCATCGAACTGGCCGCGCTGCCCGAAGAGGTGCGCGGTTTCGGGCACGTCAAAGCGGCGTCGGTGCAGAGAATGCGGCCCCGGCGCGAGGCACTGCGAGCGCTTCTACTGCCGGCGGCAGCCGCCGCGACAACCGCAAGCTGAGCGCAGGAACCGGCACTGGACATACAATGCGCCGCTCAGCCTCGAGGAGCCACTGCTTGTCCCTGCCTGCCCCCCTACCGGACCCCGGCGACGCGCCCGCAGCAGCGTTGACGCGACCGCTGCGGCAACTGGCGCTGCAGTTCGCCGCCGTGCTCGCCGTCCTCTCACTCGCCTGGCCCTACTACGGTATCCGCGGCGAAGAACTGCCGTGGCCGCAGACGGCTTTCGCCACCGGAGGGGTCGCCCTGCTCCTCGCCACCCTCAGCCGGCAACCCTGGTGGTGGCGGATCCTGCACACCATCTTCGCTCCGCTGGCCTGGAGCGTCTCGCTGCTGCAGATCGACCCAGGCTGGTTCCTGCTCGCCTTCATGCTGCTGCTGCTCGTCTATCGCGGCGCCCTGTCCGGCCAGATCCCGCTCTACTTCTCCAGCCGCCGCACCGTCGCGGCGCTCTCGGCGCTGACGCGCGAGTACCATGACCTGCGCTTCCTCGATCTCGGCGCGGGCATCGGCAGCATCGTCCAGCCTCTGGCGGCAGCGCGGCCAGAGGCCTCGTTCACCGGTGTCGAGAACGCACCGGCCACTTGGCTGGTCGGTCGCGTGCGCACCGCCGCCAGCGCCAACTGTGCATGGCGCTGGGCCGATCTATGGCAGACCGACCTGGCCGCCTACAATGTCGTCTATGCCTTCCTCTCGCCGGCGCCGATGGCAGCCCTGTGGGAGAAGGTGGGCCGGGAGATGCGCCCCGGAAGCCTCTTCATCAGCAACAGCTTCGCCGTGCCCGGTGTCGCCGCGACGCACGAAATCGATGTCGACGACCGCCGGCACACCCGCCTTTACTGTTACCGTGTCTGAAGCTGCACCACCGTCGGCCGCCGCAGGCCGGCAAAGCGAACGGCGGCGGCAGCCGCCCGAACCCACGCAACTTTGTTAAGATGGGCCACCCCATCACACCGGAGCCAGAAAAATGTCGAACCTCAATTCCGTACCAGATCCCCTGAGCTTTGCCAGGAAAATGTGGGGCAGCATGGGTGTCTCCATGCCCGGCATGGTCACCCCGACCCTCAACGTCGAAGACATCGAGAAAAAGATCCGGGACCTCAAGGCCGTCGAGAACTGGCTGAAGATGAACCTGTCGATGCTGCAGATGACGATCCAGGGGCTCGAGATGCAGTGCGTGACCCTCAACGCCGTGCGCGCGATGGGCCAGATGGCGGGCAGCTACGCTACGGCCGGCGCCGCTGAAGAAGCCCAGGGCGGCAGTCTGGTCGAAGCCGGCAGCGGCAACGAGGCCCTGAAGCAGGCCGCGCTGTGGCCGCTGACGCTGCTGCAGCAGATGCAGGAACAGATGCAGAAGGCCGCCACAGCAGCCGTGCAGGCCAGGCAGCCGCAGGAAGATCCGCCCAAGACCTGAAGCTGGCGGGCGCGCGCCCGCCGCGGTGGCAGGTGCCGCGGGAAACGCGCGCCAGCCGGGCGTGCGCCGGCCGAAAAGCTGCCCTGGCCTCAGATCACCGACGCTTGCTGCAGGGCAGCCACCTCGTCGACAGTGAAACCGGCCTCATGCAGGATCTCCACCGCATGCTCGCCGGGCGACGGGGCTGTCCGCTCGACGGCGAAGACCCAGCCCGAGAGCTTCAGCGGCGGCGCGTACTGACGCACGCCGTCGGCCTCGACGACCATGCCGCGGGCGGCGAAATGGGGATGGCGGAGGGCTTCATCGACCGACAGCACCGGCGTCACGCAGCAGTCGATGCCGGCAAAGAAATCGCTCCAGCCGGCCTGGTCCCGGCTGGCGAAGAGCGCCGCGAGTTCGCTGCGCAAGGCAGCGGCCGCGGTGCCGCGCGCCGCGTGCCGCGGCTTCCAGTCGGCCCGCCCGAGGGCGTCGCAGAAGACGTCCCAGAACTTCCTTTCGAGCGGCGCCACCGCCATGTAGCGTCCATCGGCGGTGGCGTAGACGCCGTAACCGGCATCGCCGCCGCTGAGCTGATCGCCACCGCGCGCCGGCACATGGCCCGAGGTCTGCACGGCGAAGAAGGGAAACAGGTTGTGCACCAGCACCGCTTCGCTCATCGCCACATCGACCAGACGGCCCTGACCGCTGCGCCGGGCGTCGAAGAGTGCCGCCAGGATGCCCATCGCCGCGGTGAGCGCGCCACCGAGCAGATCGCCCACCTGCAGGTTGGGGATCGCCGGCTGGCCGCCATCGACACCGATCTGATCGAGAACGCCGGCAAAACCGATGTAGTTGAGGTCGTGACCGGCCGCCATCGCCAGCGGACCCGTCTGGCCATAGCCGGTGATCGCACAGTAGACGAGACGTGGATTGATCGCCCGCAGGTCGGCGTAGCCGATACCGAGCTTGTCGCTGACCCCCGGCCGGAAGCTCTCGACGACGATGTCGGCGTCGCGCACGAGGCGCAGGAAGACTTCCCTGCCTTGCGCCTGCTTGAGATCGAGCCGCAAGCCACGCTTGTTGCGATTGACACAGCGGTAGAAGATGCTGACGCCGTCCGGGCCGTCGCCGAGAATGCGCGCGTAATCGCCGGCCGCATGATCCTCGATCTTGATCACGTCCGCCCCGAGGTCGGCGAGATGCAGCGTCGCCACCGGCCCGGGGAGCAGGCGCGTCAGGTCGAGAACGCGCACCCCGCAAAGCGGTGCGCCGCTCAAGATTCCGCCTCGCAGAACTCGAGCCAGCTGGCATCCATGTCGATCACCAATCCCTTGTGCAGCGTCTGATCGAGAAACTGTCCGCGAAACAGCCAGCCCGGAGCCATGTTCTGGTGTGACCACGGCGTTTCCCACGAATCCACCCGCACATGCACGCGCAGCACCTCGATTTCGCCGACGTCCGCTGCGCTCGTCACGCAGGGTACCGCCGCCGCCATGCGCGCATGGTCGGCGCGCGTGAAGGCCGCCATCGGCTTGCCGATCTGCGGACAGAGCGCGGCCATCCGTCGCTCGCGTACAAGCCGGTCGATCGTACCACGCAACCAGTAGGTCGGCGCCTTCAGCAGCCAGCCGCTGCCGCCTTCGCGCAGGATCACGCAGTCCCCCGGCTGCGGTATCGGCCGGGCGCTGCCGGCCGCTGGCGCCGCAGCGGCCGGCAGCGCAATCGCCAGCAGAAGTGTGCCGATCGACGCCAACAGCGACGTGCTTGTCCTGCTCATCGCCGCGGCGGTGGTGCAGCCATCTGCTGCGCGGCCGATGGGCCGCGTTGCGCGCTCGCTCACTCTTCGCCCATCCCCATGATCCGTGCCGTCGTTCGCTCGCTCACAGCGCTTGCTGCGCGGCCGCTCAGGACAACCAGTGCTTGCGTCGGCGATAGTGCTTGACGTCGCGAAAACTCTTGCGCCCGCCCGACGCGAGGCCGAGATAGAACTCCTTGACGTCCTCGTTCGCCGCCAGGTCCCTTGCCGCCCCCTCCATCACGACGCGGCCATTCTCGAGAATATAGCCGAAATCGGCGTAACGCAGAGTCATGTTGGTGTTCTGTTCGGCCAGCAGGAAGGTCGCACCCTCCTTCTGATTCAGGTCCCTGACGATGGCGAACACCTCGTCGACGATCTGCGGCGCCAAGCCCATTGATGGTTCGTCGAGCAGCACCATGCGCGGACTGGCCATCAGCGCCCGGCCGATGGCGTACATCTGCTTCTCGCCGCCCGAGGTGTAGGCGGCCTGGCTGCTGCGCCGCGTCTGCAGCCGCGGGAAGTAGGAATAGACCTTCTCCAGCGTCTGCGCGATCGCCGCCTTGCCATCGCGGCGCGCGTAGGCCCGGATCATGAGATTGCGCCCGGCCATCAGGTTGTCGATGACGCTCATCCCCTTGAACGGCGCGATGTTCTGGAAGGTGCGGGAAATGCCGGTGAGTGCCTTGACGCCACCAGAGGCGAGCGAGACGTTCTGCAGGTCGAGAGCGACGAAGTTGCGGTGCACCTTGCGCGTTCGCGTCAGTTCGTCGTCGTCCGGATCGAGTTCCTTGTGCAGAATTAGGAAACGGTGAATCTGCGAATCGGCAAGCGGCCCTTCGCCCACCCGTTCGGAATTCACCTTCTCGATGCATTCCTGGACCAGTCCACACACCTCCGGCTTGCCCGCCAAGTCGGTGTAGCCCGAATAGGCGAGGCCGCGTCGCTCGGCCCAGTTGCCGACGGCGCCAACGTCGATGTTGATGACGGCACAGACCATCTCGCGGCGGTCGCCGAAGACCACCGCTTCCTTGATGTGCGCGAAGAACTTCAGCTTGTTCTCGATGTAGTTCGGTGCGTACATGGCGCCATTCGCCAGCTTGCCGACATCCTTCCGCGCGATCGACGATCTTCAGGTGGCCATCGGCGTCGAACACACCCGCGGCGGGGCGAAATAATAGGTCGGACCGATCTCACGCAGATCGTCCATCACCGTCTCGGCCGACTCCGGACAGTTGATCGTGAAACCGGTGAGCATGGCCTGTGCGAAGGAGAAGAGGTGGTCGCCGACCCACGCCATCGGCAGGTAGGACAGGATGTCGTCGTCAGCGCTCAGTCGGTCGAAAGCAGCACCGCCGCGGGCGGCACTGATGAAGGCGGCGTGCGTCAGGCGAACGCCCTTCGGCTGGCCGGTGGTGCCCGAGGTGTAGAGCATGACGCTGACGTCGTCGGCGGCACCGGCGGCGATCTCGCTCGCCACCGCATCCTGATAGAGCAGTACCGGCACGCCGCCGAGACACTGGACGGCGGTCATCATCATGTACATGCGCGGCCGGTTGTCGCCGACGATCGCCAGATTGTCGCCGCGCCGGAAACCCATCTCGGCGAGACCGCTGGCGAGCGCGCGCACCTCATCGGCGACATCGGCCCAGGTCCAGCACTGCCAGATACCCAGGTCCTTCTCGCGCATCGCCGGCTTGCCGCCGCGTACTCGAGCATGCTCGACCAGCAGGCGCGGAAAGGTATCCAGCGCCTGCCCGGAAACCATCTCCGGCATTTCGTCTCCTCCGGAGCGTCGACCGCCAGTCCCCTGACGACGAGCCCGTGTCGTTTGTATAGGTCTGCCGATTCCAGTCCATTTTTCGTGCCGGTCATTGCGCGATGCAGCATCGCCAGCAGCGGCGACTTCGCTGGCGACTGGCCGCCCGACGCCGACCGCGGCCCGTGCGGTGGCGATCCCGACGCGCGGCTCGGCTTCCTCAGGCACGCAGCGATCGCGTCGGGCGCCTGCACCCGGGGAAAAGGATCACCGAGCCGTGATCTTTCGCTGAGGACTCCGGGACGTCGCCTTCCCGGCATGGCGGGTGCGTGCTCACATTCGGCTTCCACAGAGGCGTCTTCGACGCCTCAATGCTCGAACTGGTGGCGAGAGTGCGCCCTGCTGCGGCGGATCGAGCAGTTGCACGCGTCGCCTCAGGCGGCAGCCTCGACGGCTACGAGCACACCGTGACCTCGCACATCAATCGCCTGCGAACCAAGATCGAGGACGATCCACGCGAGCCGCGCCGCATCGTCACCGTCTGGGGAGTCGGCTATCGCTTCGACGACAGCAGCGCATGACTGGCAGCGCATCTTTCAGCAGCCGCCTGACGCTCGCACTGGCGGTGTTGTTGCTTGCCTACGCTGCTTTTGTCGGACTGCTCGACCGGCACGTTGCGGCAGAATCCGACCCGAAGGGTTCGCCGGTGCCGCGCCGCGCATCTTCAGCGCCGGCGCCGCAATCGATCACGGACGCGCCGCGAAGCGTCCCGTCAGGGCAGCGTCACGCCGAGCGTCAGCATCGCGCCGGCGGTGCCGAAAAGGACGAGTTCGCTGCACACCCGCTGGTAGCAGTAGCCAACCGCCGGAACGATTGCCGGCGCATAGCCGGAACCGTTGAAGGGGATCTTGTCCTGGTACTGCCCCTTGTAGCCGTGCACGACACCGGCTGCCCAGCTTGAGGTAGAGCTCCTGCATCGATTCGGCGGGTCGCCAGAGCAAGCCAGCAAAGACGAACTGCGAGGACTGATAGTAGGAATTTTCGAAGTACGAACCGCCGACCAGAACCTGCCCCTCGAGCCAGCGCTGCGGCAGCCGCCATTCAGCGTAGACCAGCTTCTGCGAGTTGTTGTGCTCGTCGTCGGGGTGGAAATGTGCCGTATACAGGCTGGTCTGGAAGTAGAAGCGGTCGCGCTGCCTGGGCGCCGGCGCCTCGCTGGTGGCGGCAGAGGCGACGCCGTCCGTGGCAGCGACCGGCGCATCGACAGACTGCGCCGGTGCCGGCATCGCCAGCAGCCAGCACGCACCGGCCAGCAGTGCGCGCGACAGTGTCGGCTGGCCCCCGTGCCGGGGCCGATCGGCGCGCGCGGACGGCGCCAGCGTGGAGGCAAGTGCGGCTGCAAGCGTCATGGCGCCCTCCGGGCGAAAAGAGGACGTGACGACTCCTCGGGAGCCGCAGTATAGCTCAGTCGGATCTCCGGCGCACCACGACGCATCCTGCCCTGCCCTGCCCTGCGCGCCCGTGGCCGGTGGAGGTGCTAAGATTCGCCCCTTCAGGCAGCACGCCAACCTTCCCGGGAGACTCCGCATGAAACTCGAAACCCTCGCCGTCCACGCCGGCTACAGCCCCGAGCCGACGACCAAGGCAGTCGCCGTGCCGATCTACCAGACGACTTCCTACTCCTTCGACAGCACCCAGCACGGTGCCGATCTCTTCGATCTCAAGGTCGCCGGCAACATCTACACGCGCATCATGAACCCGACGCAGGATGTGCTCGAGAAACGGGTGGCGGCGATGGAAGGCGGCATCGGCGGCCTCGCATTGGCCTCGGGACAGGCGGCGATCACCTACGCCATCATGACCATTGCCGAAGCCGGCGACAACATCGTTTCCGCGTCCACGCTCTACGGCGGCACCTACAACCTGTTCGCGCACACCCTGCCACAGTACGGCATCGATGTCCGCTTTGCCAACCATGCCGATCCGGCAAGTTTCGAAAGGCTGATCAACGGCAGGACCAAGGCGCTGTACGGCGAATCGGTCGGCAACCCGCTGGGCAATGTCACCGACTTCGAGCCGCTGGCCGAGATCGCGCACCGCCACGGGGTGCCGCTGATCGTCGACAACACGGTTCCCTCGCCCTATCTCTGCCGCCCCTTCGAGCATGGCGCCGACATCGTCGTGCACTCGCTGACCAAGTACATCGGCGGTCACGGCAACTCGATCGGCGGCATGATCGTCGACAGCGGACGTTTTCCCTGGGCCGAGCACAAGCTGAAGTTCAAGCGTCTCAACGAGCCGGACGTGTCCTACCACGGCGTGGTCTACACCGAGGCGCTGGGTCCGGCCGCCTTCATCGGCCGCGCGCGCGTCGTGCCGCTGCGCAACATGGGCGCAGCCATCTCGCCGATGAACAGCTTCCTCATCCTGCAGGGTCTCGAGACCCTGCCGCTGCGCATGGACCGCATCTGCAGCAATGCCGAGAAGGTTGCCGCGTACCTGCGCGCGCACGCCAAGGTGGCATGGGTCAATTACGCCGGTCTCGCTGATCATCCCGACCATCCGCTGGTCGAAAAGTACATGGACGGCAAGGCTTCCGGGATTCTCACCTTCGGCGTCAAAGGCACCGACTGCAGCGGTTCGCTGGCCGGTGCCCGCTTCCAGGACGCGCTGCAGCTCTTCACCCGGCTGGTCAACATCGGCGACGCCAAGTCGCTGGCCTGCCACCCGGCATCGACCACGCACCGCCAACTCGGTCCGACCGAACTGGCGAAGGCCGGCGTGTCGGAAGAGATGATCCGGCTGTCGATCGGCATCGAACACATCGACGATCTGATCGCCGACCTCGAACAGGCGCTGGCCGCCGCCTGAACTCGTTCGCGGGCAGCGCGGGCTGCCCGCTGCGGCGACCAGCCGCGCCCTGTTGCAGGCGGCGCAGGAGGGTATTTTTGTTATAGCATAGGCATACCCACCGCCCACCCCGCCTGCCCGCCGATGTCCGCTACCCCGCACCGCCTGCCGCTGGTCGATCTGCGTGCCGATGACGCCGAGATCGGCCGCTACGCTGCGCTGCTCGACAGCCTCGGGGTGGCGCTCGTCGCCTTCGCCGCCGATGGCACGC
>DDUX01000005.1:14083-17760 GCA_002345025.1 Candidatus Accumulibacter iunctus
CCGTTGGGCGACGAAGAGCGCCCCGAGATCCAGGTACGGGCGACACTGCAGGCCGTTCACCAGCGTGCCGTCGGCATCCGGACGCAGTCCGGCGCTGGCGTCGTCTGGTGCCGCGCCAGCGCATTTCCGGTTCTTGCCGCAGACGGCAGCCTGCGCCGCGTGCTGCTGCTCCTGGCCGACCGGCAACATCGCGGCCGCGTCGTCGGCGACCGCCAGCAGTTGCCGACACACGACCCGCTCACCGAGGTCTTCAATCAGCGCCACATCGAAATCCTGCTCGACGACGAAAGCCGCCGCGCACAACGTTACGGCACCCCGTTCGCCGTCGCCCTGATCGCCATCGACCAGTTCGCCGCACGCTGCCAGGCGGTGGGTGAGGAGCAAGTTCTGGCGCGCGCTGCCCGGCTGCTCTGCCACAGCCTGCGCGAGTTCGACATGATCGGTCGCCATGGCGCCGACAGCTTCCTGATCATCCTGCCGAACGTGCGGGTCAACGAAGCCATGGTCGGTCTCGAGCGACTGCGCGAAACGATCGAAACCGGCAGCACGCAAGGTGGCGATGCCGGCCTGACGATCAGCGGCGGCGTCAGCGAATACACCGGCGAAGATGTCCCCGCCCTGATCGAGCGCCTTGCATCACTGCTGGCAAGCGCGCGCGAATCCGGCTGCAACCGGCTCTGCGTCAACCTCGACCTGTTCTAGACCGACTCGGCCGAGCGCTTCAGGGCAGTTCCTCGACCTGCAGCCAGACGCTGCGCCGCTCACTCGCTTGGCCAGCAGAACCGTGCAGGTTGCCCTGGCGGGTGAAGTCGGCCTGCTGACTGCTGCCCCCGAGTTCGATCCATTCGCCGAGGCGACCGGAAACGGTGGTCGACAGGCGTTGTGTATCGCTGCTGCCGTAGCCACGCTGCGCCGGCAGATCGGCCTGCGGGCTGATCTCCAGCGTCACCCGCTCGCCGACCAGCCGCGGCTGCGCGTAGAAGCCCTGCCCGAGATCGCGATAGACGACCGTCTCGCTGAGAACGGCACCACGCTGCCCGACGACGAGCTGCCGCAGCGGCACCGGCAACGACTGACCGACGTGGATGAACGCCCGTCCGCCGTCGATCACCTGCACCGCCTGCGTGCTGCCGCTGCTGCCCGAGCCGCGCCAATCGCCGGCCTCGCCCACGATGACCGAATCTCCACGGCGGATCTCGATGCGCGTGGCACCGCTGCCACTGCCGGCCGCTGGCTGCACGACCCGTCCGTGGCGGTCAAGCACCACCTGCCCGGAGAGCCCCGCGCCCTGCTCCCGGCTCACCGCTTGGCGGTTCTGGCTGACGCGAATCAGCAGACGCCGCGCCGGCGTGTCGATCGCTGCCAAAGCCTGCCTGATCTGTTCGCGGTTGGCGCGCGAAGCGCGCAGGAACAGCTGGTCGCCCATCCCGGAGAGCGTGCCGCCGGCCTCAAGCAGTGGTCGCAACGCGGGCAGCACCTGATCGAGGGGACGATGACGCAGGCTGATGATCTCCAACTCCTGCTGCGCGCCGGCCAGCGCCGGCAGCAGGAAGAGCAGCCACAGCAGCCACCGCCAGCAAGCTGAGGAGCCGCGCCGTTGGCTCACGACAAGTGCGGCAGCCCGAGGTAGTCGCGCGAGCGCATCTCGGTCAGCCGGCTGGCAGTGCGAAAGAACTCGCTCGCCTGCGTCCCCTCGGTGTAGAGCGAATCGGGACCACAATCGGCGGTGGCGATCAGCTTCACCTTGTGATCATAGAAGATGTCGACCAGCCAGGTGAAACGGCGGGCCTCGGAAGCCATGCTCGCCGACATCTTCGGAATGGCGGAAAGCAGCACCGTGTGGTAGCCGCGGGCCAGTTCGAGGTAGTCGTTCTGCGAACGCGGCCCGCCGCAGAGCGACCGGAAGTCGAACCAGATGACGCCGTTGCCGCGCCGCACGGTGGGAATGTCGCGCCCGAGCACCTCGATGCTGCCGCCCGGCTCACCGGCGCCGCCGGCAATGGCACTGAAGTACTCCGCCATCTTCAGCTCGGCAGCCGCGTCCGCCGGGTAATGGAAGATCTCCACCTGCTCGAGCGTGCGCAAGCGATAGTCGATGCCGGCGTCGATCACCAGCACGTCGAGGCGTGACTTGATCAGGGCGATCGTCGGCAGGAAATTCTCGCGCTGCAGCCCGTTCGGGTAGAGCCTGTCAGGCGGGTAGTTCGAAGTCATGACGAAGACGACGCCGTGAGCGAACAGCGCCTCGAGCAAACGACCGAGAATCATCGCATCGGCGATGTCGGAAACGTGGAACTCGTCGAAACAGAGCAGCCGCACCTCGGTGGCAATGCGTTCGGCGACCCTGAGCAACGGATCGCTCTCGCCCTTGAGCTCGTTCAGCTGGCCATGGACGCCGTGCATGAAGGCATGGAAGTGGATCCGGCGCTTGCGCCGGTAAGGTACGGCATCGAAGAAGCAGTCCATCAGGAAGCTCTTGCCGCGGCCGACGCCGCCCCAGAAGTAGACGCCGCTCGGCACCGCCGGCGGCGAGAACAGTCGCCGCAAGGTGCTGCGCCGCCCGGCCTTGAACGACAGCAGCTCGTAATAGAGCCGCTGCAGCCGCTCGGCGGCGTCCCGTTGCGCCGAATCCGCCTGGAAGCCACGCGCCGCGAGCAGACGCTCGTAGGCTTCAATCATTCCCCGCTCGGGAACCTTGAGAATTCTGTGAGGCATCAGCGTCCTTCCGGTAGATGCGGGGAAACCCTCGCGGTTGTTCGACGGCCAGGCGACCCGACAGCGGAGCTTGCGGCGTCGGGTGCCGACCCGCCGCAGCCACGCCGCCATTCTAGACCATCGTTGCCGGACGAGCAGGGTCGGCCGCCGCGAGCACCTCCGGCAGCGGCAGCAGACGCATTCCACAAGCCAGCAGCGCCTGCCGGACGGCGCTTGCAACCGCCACCGCCTGTGCGCCGTCGCCGTGGACGCAGATGCTGTGCACCTCGGTCGGAATGCACTTGCCGCCGACGCTGACGACGCCGCCGGCGTCGAGCATGCGCCGCACGTGCGCCACGCACTCGGCCGCCGCATGTAGCTGCGAACCGGCTTGACTGCGTGGCAGCAGGTTGCCGGCATCGGTGTAAGTCCGGTCAGCAAAGATCTCGCTCGCCACCTGCAGACCGGCTGCCTCGCCGGCCAGCGCGAGTTGCGAAAGCGCCGGTGCGAGGACGATCAGAGCCGGGTCGAAGCTGCGGATGGCAGCGACGACGCTGCCTGCCAGAACCGCGTCCTCGCAGGCCATGTTGCTCAGCGCACCGTGCGGCTTGACGTGCGTCAGGCGCCCGCCCTCAGCCTGCGCGATACCGGCCAGCGCGCCGATCTGGTAGATCAGCAGCGCTTCGAGTTCGCCCGGCGGCAGCCGCATCGGGCGCCGTCCGAAACCCTGCAGATCGGGATACGAGGGGTGTGCGCCGAGGCTGGCGCCGGCCGCCAGTGCCAGCCGCACCGTCTGCCGCATCAGCAGCGGATCGCCGGCATGGAAGCCACAGGCAATGTTCGCCGTGCCGACAATCTGCAGCAGTTCGGGGTCGCTGCCCATCTGCCAGACACCGAAGCTTTCGCCGACGTCGGCGTTGAGATTGATTGCCTGCCCCATCATCGCTCTCCTGGCGGTCGGCCGGCCGCCAGGAGAGCGATGA
>DDUX01000004.1:0-21788 GCA_002345025.1 Candidatus Accumulibacter iunctus
GGCTTCGCGACGGGCGGCCTCCTCGGCAGCGAGGCGCTCGGCTTCGCGGCGGGCGGCCTCCTCGGCAGCGAGGCGCTCGGCTTCGCTGCCCGCAACCTGGTCGGCCGCAGTCTCGGCAGCCTCCACTGGTACCGAGGGCCCTCTCGCGGTACGTCTGGCAATGAACATCCGCCAGGCGACGAGCGCGACGACCAGGCCGCCCACGATCAACAGCCAACCCTCATTCATCGACATTGAATGCTCCTCCGCATCGACCATCAGCGTCAGATACCGGAACCCCTCGGCACGCGCCCTCGCTGGCGCTGGCAGATCGGCCCCCCCAACAGCAACCGCATGATAAAACGAATGCGTGCCGGGTTGCGCAGTCCGCACGAAGAAGCGCTTCGGTTGTCGCTGACGCGACCTTCTCGTCGTCGGTTGCTGGCAGCATGGCGGTAGCCCCGGGAAACTGAGAGAATCGCGTTCTCGAAGACGTTTGGGCAAGCTCCCTGCGCGGCCGGTCCGTACACGGTCCCGTCCCGAGAAACCCGCTGCTGGCGAGCGTCGTCACCACACGGGTGTTGCCGATTCGACGTCAAGGAGGTACTGATGGCACCACAAAGCTCTTCGGCCGACGTTTCGTCGATCGAGGAAGTCATCGTCGAAATGCGCGGCGGGCGCATGGTTGTCCTGGTCGACGAGGAGGATCGTGAGAACGAGGGCGATCTGATTCTGGCTGCCGAGCACGTCACGCCTGAGGCGATCAACTTCATGGCCCGCTTTGGGCGTGGGCTGATCTGTCTGACGCTTACCGAGGTACGTTGTCGTCAGCTCGGACTGACGCAGATGGCGCGTGACAACAAGAGCCCGTACAGCACCGCCTTCACCGTCTCGATCGAAGCCGCGACCGGAGTGACCACCGGCATCTCGGCGCAGGACCGCGCTCTGACCATCAAGGCGGCGGTGGCGAGGAATGCTCGCCCGGAAGACATCGTCCAGCCCGGCCATGTCTTCCCGATCATGGCCCGAACCGGCGGCGTTCTGGTGCGCGCCGGTCATACCGAGGCCGGCTGTGACCTGGCCCTGCTGGCTGGTCTCGAGCCGGCGGCGGTGATCTGCGAGATCCTGAAGGAAGACGGCAGCATGGCGAGGTTTGGCGACCTCGTCGGGTTTGCCCGCGAGCACGGCCTCAAGATCGGTACCATTGCCGACCTGATTCACTACCGCAGTCGGCATGAGACGCTGGTCGAAAGGGCGCTGTCGAAGACAGTGCAGTCGACGCATGGAGAATTCACCCTGCACGCCTACACCGACTGCACCTCGGATGAGGTGCACCTCGTGTTGAGCAAGGGTGAGATCCGTCCCGACAGGGAGACTCTGGTGCGGGTGCACGAACCGCTGTCGGTGGTCGATTTCCTGGATCCGGGCGGCGGTCGCCACAGCTTCCCGCTGAGCGTTGCGCAGGCTGCCTTGGCGCGCGTCGAAGCCGGCGTCATCGTCCTGCTGCATCGCCCCGAAAGCGGCCAGGACCTGTTGTCGATCCTGCGCGAACCGGCAGCGACCCGCAGACCCGCGACCCGCTGGGACCCGCGGATCTATGGCATTGGCGCCCAGATCCTGCGCGACCTCGGAGTGGGCAAGATGAAGCTCCTCTCGAGCCCGCGTCGAATGCCGAGCATGACCGGTTTCGGTCTCGAAATCACCGGCCACGTGGCCACGCAACAAGACCTAGAAAGGCTCTGATGGGAACGCCGAAGCAACCGACCAGCATTCGCCCCCTGACCACCGGCAGCATCCGCGAGTACGAACCCGTACTCGACGGTGCCGGACTGGCCGTTGCCGTCGTCATGAGCCGCTTCAATCAGGACATCGGCGAGGGTCTGCTCAGTGCCTGTACCAGCGAGCTCAGGCGTCTCGGAGTCGCCGAGGAGGCAATCACGATTGCTACCGTTCCGGGCGCGCTGGAGATCCCCCTCGCCCTGCAGACGATGGCGCGAACGTCCCGCTACGACGCCCTGGTGGCACTTGGCGCGGTCATCCGCGGTGAAACCTACCACTTCGAGATCGTCGCCAACGACTCCTGCCGCGCACTGATGGAGGTTCAACTGGCCAGCGAGGTGCCTGTCGCGAACGGCATTCTGACCTGTGAGGATGATGATCAGGCGCTCGCCCGCATGCATCAGAAGGGCGTCGACTGCGCCCGCGCAGCGGTCGAAATGGCGAATCTGTTGCGCCTTGTCCGGGAGCGCTCGCAATGACTGAAGCGCAAGCGCCGAAGGCGGGTGGCAAGGGCAGACAGCAACTGACGCCGCGGCGGCGCGCCCGCGAGTTCGTTCTGCAGGGGCTCTATCAGTGGCAGGTCAGCGGCTGCGACGAAGCGGCGATCGAAGCCAACCTGCGCGAGAGCGAAGGCTTCGAGAAGGCTGACCATGAGTTCTTCGCCGGGCTGCTGCGCGGTGTCCTCACCCAGCACGAAGCACTGCAGGAGCAGTTGCAGGGCTGCCTCGATCGTCCCTTTGGCGATCTGTCACCGGTCGAGGGCTGCGTGCTTCTTGCCGGTGCCTTCGAGCTGAGGAATCATCCCCAGACGCCCTACCGGGTGGTGATCAACGAGTCGATCGAGCTGGCGAAGAGCTTTGGCGGAACCGACGGCCACAAGTACGTCAATGGCGTGCTGGACAAGCTGGCTGTTCGCCTGCGTCCGACCGAGGTCGCGGCCGGCCGTCCACCGGCGAAAAGGGGTCGATGAGCTGCCGTCGGAGTTGCGCGGGAAGGCGCGAAGCGGCAAGACGATGCCCAGCGAATTCGAGCTGATCCGGCGTCATTTCACCCGGCTGACGCCACAGGCATTGCTTGGGCCCGGAGACGATTGCGCGCTGCTCGTCCCGACAGCGGCAACGGTGCTTGCGGTGACCACTGACATGCTGGTCGAGGGCACCCATTTCCTGCCCGACACCGACCCCTGCGCGCTCGGCTGGAAGGTCCTGGCGGTCAATCTGTCGGATCTTGCTGCGATGGGCGCGCGGCCACGCTGGGTTCTTCTCGCCGGCAGCCTGCCGGCAGGCGACGAGTCGTGGATCGCGCAGTTTGCTGCCGGGCTCTTCGCCTGTGCCGACCGCTACGCGGTCGACGTCGTCGGCGGCGATACGACGCGTGGCCCACGCAATCTGTGCCTGACGGCGATTGGTGAACTCCCTTCGACAACGGCGCTGCGCCGTGATCGCGCGTTGCCGGGCGATGATCTCTGGCTTTCGGGTCAGACCGGTCTGGCGGCGCTCGGCCTCGCTCACCTGCAGGGACGCATCCAGCTCGGCGAGGCGCTGCGCGACCCGTGCGTTGCCGCGCTGCAGCGCCCGTTGCCACGTGTCGAGCTGGGCATTCGCCTGCGCGACCTGGCGCATGCTGCGATCGACGTCTCGGATGGACTGCTCGCCGACCTGGCGCATGTCGTCGAGCAGTCGCGAGTCGCTGCCGAGGTTTTCCTCGCACGCCTGCCGCCGTTGCCCGTCGGCGTTGAGCGGCTGCTGGCTCGGCACTGCCAGCTGGCGGGCGGGGACGACTACGAACTGCTGTTTACCGCCGCCGCCGACAGGCGCCACGATCTCGCTGCCCTCGCGGGCGAGCTGGAGTTGCCGCTCTGGCGTTGTGGCCGCATCGTCGCCGCGCCGGTCGGCGAGATCCGAGTGGTGGACGAAGGCGGGCAGGTAGTCGAGTTTGGCGACAGGGGATTCGATCACTTTGCCTAGCCCGCCATCGATCCGCTTCCTGTTCGCGCATCCGGCGCACCTGATTGCCTGCGGTTTCGGCAGTGGCCTGTCGCCGCGCGCACCAGGAACCGCCGGCACCCTGTTCGCCTGGCTTTCGTACCCGCTCCTCAGCCACTCGATGGACGAGCTGCAGCTTCTTCTCTTCCTGTCGTTCGCGTTCTTCGCCGGTGCTCTGGCGGTCCACCGGACGGGCCTCGATCTCGGCGTCATCGACCACGGCAGCATCGTCTGGGACGAGATCGTTCCGTTCTGGCTGGTGCTGCTGTTCTGCCCGGCGCACTGGCTGTGGCAGACTGCCGCGTTCTGCCTGTTCCGCTTTTTCGACATCGTCAAGCCACAGCCTGCGCGCTACTTCGACGAGCACGTCAAGAATGGTTTCGGTGTGATGTGTGACGACCTGGTGGCAGCTGGCTACACGCTGCTGGTGCTGGCGATCCTGCGCTTCGTATTGCCATGAGCAGCGACCAGCAGGCGATGCTCGAGACGCTGGCGGCTGCAGTCGGACGCCAGCTGCTGCTGGCCGGAGAGCGCCTGGTGACGGCCGAATCGTGCACCGGTGGCTGGCTCGCTCAGTGCATCACGGCAGTGGCCGGCAGCTCGGGCTGGTTCGATCGCGGCTTCATCAGTTACTCGAACGCGGCCAAGAGCGAGTTGCTCGGCTTGGGCGGCGACATGCTCGCCGCCCACGGCGCGGTCAGTGAGGCGACCGCGGCTGCCATGGCCCGTGGTGCCCTGGCACGCAGCCCGGCCGACTGGGCGGTCGCGATTACCGGCATTGCCGGCCCTGACGGAGGTACGCTGGAGAAGCCGGTTGGCACCGTCTGTTTCGCCTGGGCTCAAGCCGATGCGCAGGTATTCACCGCAACACGGCGTTTTCAGGGCGACCGACGGGCCGTGCGCGCGCAGTCGGTCGAATGTGCACTCGGTGGTCTCCTGCCGCGGATCGGCCGGCGCAGCGCCTGAGGGCTTGTGGAGAAGTCGTCGCGTGGAGGCGGAGACGGCAGGCGCGGGGCGACGAACGGCGCAGCGTAGCAAGTGGGTCGGCAGAGAACGGGCTGCGTAGCCGGTTCGTTCACGCGCTTCGGGCGTTGCCCCGGCGCGACGACGCCCGCCCACCGGGCCGACACCCGAAGCTCGACAGATTCTCAGCAGACCTTTCTGCCATGTAATAAAATGAGTCACTTAAACGCGCCCGACCTGTCCCCAATGCCCCCCGGAATCGCTAAACTTCGTGTTGCTGCGGTCGCTGCCATACTCCCGCCGCTGCTCGTGTGGTCTGCTGGCGCGGCACAGGCCGCTGCTTTGGGCAAGATGACCGTGCTCTCGACCCTCGGTTCGCGCTTCGAGGCGGTGGTCCAGCTTGTAGGTGATTCCGGCGACGGGAAAAGGACGGTCGCGGAATGTTTTCGCCTTGGCCAGAGCGGCGAAGGGGACCTGCCGACACTGCGGGACGCTCGCTTGACGGTCGAGGAGAGCGAGGGCAGGTTGCAGCTGCGGATCTCCTCCGACCAGACGATCAACGACCCGCTGCTGCAGGTCAACGTGCGTGTCGGCTGCGGCAGCGAGGTCGGGCGAAACTACGTACTGCTCATCGACCCGCCGAATCGCCGGGCGCAGCCACCAACCCTGCAGCGGCCACAGAGCCGTGACCGCCAGTTGCCGGCCACCCCCGGCGCACCGGCGCCGCTGGCCGCCCCGGCGACGATCGCGGTCCCGCCCGGTCGCCAGCCAGCACCAACAGCGGCCGCCGTTACCAGAAACCAGACTGCGGCGGCGTCGACTGCCGCCGAGTTGCCGCGCTCGTCAACGCCGGCACGCGAACCGTCGCGCCGAGCGACCGCGGCCGGCAAGGCCGGCGATCGCCTCTTCTTGTCGGCTGAGGACGAGGTCGCAAAGGCCCTTCCGGGCGACGATCATCCGTTGCGTCTGAGTACCCGGCTGTCGACCGAACTGCTCGGGAAGATCAGCGAAAGCCAGCGGGCCATGTTGCGCATCGAGTATCAGCTGCTGGCGGCCTTGCATACGCAGGCGGCGCAACAGTTGGCGATCGCGCAGCAGATACGGCATCTCGAGGGCACTCTCGAGGATCTGCACCGGAAGAGCGCAGCGCAGTCGCCGCCGGCGACCGCCCCGCTCGTTACCGCGGCGGCTCCGGCAGCCGCTGCCGACAGCGAGCGGCCGTCACGGCCACCGCAGGAGCCGTCTGCGGTCAAGGCTCGCGCCCCGCTGGCGCCGGCCGCTGCCGAAGCCGACTGGTGGTTCGAGGCGAGTCTGCTTCTCGGGCTGATTGCGGCCCTCGCCTGGTTCCTGCGTCGGCGCTCGGTCACGCCACCATCTTCGTCAGCGCTCACCGCGCCTGTGTCAGCGCCGGACTCTGCTGCCGACGATTCCCGCTGGGAGCTGCAGGTCGCCGAAGACGGCAGCCGGAGACAGACCAGTGGTGCAACCGGGACCGCCGCCGACGGCCTCATCAGCGCTGAAGATGGGCGCGACGAATCGGCTCCATTGCCTGTCCGCGAAGCCGGCGATGATGTGACGGCGGTCCTCGAACTGACCGAGATCATGCTTTCCTTCGGTCGCACGAAAGGTGCACAGCGTGCACTCGAGGAATTCGTCGAGCAGCAACCGATGGCGGCGGTGACACCCTGGCTGAAACTGCTCGAGGTCTATCGCCAGGGCAACGAGCGAGCCGCTTTTGAGTCGCTGGCATTGAAGCTCACGAGTCTCTTCAACGTCGCCGCACCGGACTGGCAGGGGGTCGAGGAATCGCCGGCGGTGGTGGCGGTGAGCAGTGAAGTGGCAGCGGTGCCGATCGAGCAGCTCTTGGTGCGTCTGCCGAGCGTTGGCCGGATGACGCACATCAGGCGCGAGCTTGTCCGTCTATGGGACTCGCCGGACTGCCCGGCCTACCTGGACAAGCTCCTGCGCGACAATCGCAACGGTGAGCGCAGGGGCTTTGAGCTCGGCACTGTGCGCGAGCTGCTGGTCCTGACCGACATCCAGTACGGTCGACGGCGGCCGGTGACCTGAAAGGCCGGATGCAGGCGCGGCCCTGCGTCGTCCCGGACGGCAATCCCCCGATTGCTTTCATACTGTATGTAAATGCAGTATATTGAACATGGCGGCGGTGGCGTCTTCAGCACTGTCGAACGTGGGATAATTCCCGTCAATCAAGAACAAGGACAGGCGACAATGGACGACAACAAGTCGAAGGCTCTGGCTGTGGCGCTGGCTCAGATCGAAAAGCAGTTTGGCAAGGGTTCGATCATGCGCATGGGCGAAGGGAGCGTGGTCAACGACATCCCCGTGGTCTCGACGGGATCTCTCGGTCTGGACATAGCCCTGGGCATTGGCGGTCTGCCGCGCGGCCGCGTGGTCGAAGTCTATGGGCCTGAATCGTCGGGCAAGACGACCCTGACGCTGCAGGTGATCGCCGAGATGCAGAAGATCGGTGGCACCGCGGCGTTCATCGATGCCGAGCACGCACTTGATCCCGGCTACGCGCAGAAGCTGGGGGTCAAGCTAGACGAGTTGCTGATTTCGCAGCCCGACACCGGCGAACAGGCGCTCGAGATCGCCGACATGCTGGTACGTTCGGCAAGCGTCGACGTGGTGGTGATCGACTCGGTCGCGGCCCTGGTACCCAAGGCCGAAATCGAAGGCGACATGGGCGATTCGCTGCCCGGCCTGCAGGCGCGCCTGATGAGTCAGGCGCTGCGCAAGCTGACCGCCAACATCAACCGCACCAATACCCTGGTGATCTTCATCAACCAGATCCGGATGAAGATCGGTGTCATGTTCGGCAGCCCGGAGACGACTACCGGCGGCAATGCCCTCAAGTTCTACGCTTCGGTGCGGCTCGACATCAGGCGCATCGGCAGCATCAAGAAGGGCGACGAGGTGATCGGCAACGAGACTCGGGTCAAGGTGGTGAAGAACAAGGTCGCGCCCCCGTTCCGCGAAGCAATCTTCGACATCCTGTATGGCGAGGGGACTTCGCGCGAAGGCGAGATCATCGAGCTCGGAGTGCTGCACAAGCTGGTCGACAAGTCGGGCTCCTGGTATTCCTACAATGGCGAGAAGATCGGGCAGGGCAAGGACAACGCCCGCGAGTTCCTCAGGAGCAAGCCGGACGTCGCCCGGGAAATCGAGAATCGGATTCGCGCTGCGGTGAAGGTCCCATCGCCGGGCGCCGCCGTCCCTGCCGCCTGATGCCCGCTTGATGTCGGACGCGCTGCGGGAACGCGCCGTGCGCCTGCTTGCGCGTCGCGAGCACACTCGCCGGGAGTTGATGAGCAAGCTCGCCTCGCCGGTAGAGAGTCCGCAGGAGCTGTCGGCAGTGCTCGATGACCTCAGCAGCAGCGGTCTGCTATCCGATGAGCGTTACGCCAGCAGCCGCCTTCGGGCGCGCGCCACACGCTTTGGTGATGCTCGGCTGGCGCATGAACTGCGGGCGAAGGGCGTTGCCGAAGAGCTGGTGACGGCAGCGCTGACGGCAGCAGAAGACGAACTGACACGAGCACAGCGCGTCTGGCAGCGACGCTTCGGGCAGCAACCGGCGTCCCCTGACGATGCCGCGGAGCGCGCGCGGCAGACGCGTTTCCTGGCTGCGCGGGGGTTTTCTGCCGAGACCATCCGGTGCGTACTGCGTGCCCCTCCTGAAGACGAGTGAACATGTCCGAAAAGCAGAGTACCCTGTCCACGATCATGCTGAACAAGCGCTACAAGGCGCGCACGGTCGTCCACGACGTTTCGTTCAACGTCGCCAGCGGCGAGGTCGTCGGCCTGCTCGGCCCGAATGGCGCCGGCAAGACCACCTGCTTCTACATGGTGGTTGGTCTGGTGGCCTGCGACGGCGGTGAGGTTCGCCTCGACGGTGTCGAGCTGACCCACCTGCCGATCCACAAGCGCGCCCGACTCGGCCTGTCGTACCTGCCGCAGGAGGCTTCGGTCTTCCGCAAGCTGACGGTCAGCGAGAACATCCGGGCGGTGCTCGAGCTGCAGCGACTGCCTGCAGTGCAGATCGAGGAGCGCAGCGAACTCCTGCTCGAAGAGCTGCACATCGGTCATCTGCGGGCAAACCCGGCGACGTCGCTCTCGGGCGGAGAGCGACGACGGGTGGAAATCGCTCGCGCGCTGGCCACCGAACCGCGTTTCATCCTGCTCGACGAGCCGTTCGCCGGAGTCGATCCGATTGCCGTCCTGGACATCCAGAGGATCATCCGCTTTCTGAAGGAGCGCGGCATCGGCGTGCTGATCACCGACCACAACGTTCGCGAGACACTGGGCATCTGCGACCACGCCTACATCATCAATGAGGGGAGCGTCCTCGCCGCTGGCCGTCCGGACGAAATCATCTATAATGAAAACGTGCGCAAGGTGTATCTGGGCGAGAATTTCCGCCTCTAATCGCGACAGCCCTTCGGTGATGATCCGAGAACCAGACGGGCAGTCTACCGTGCCAGTACGGAGACTCACCCGGTTCCGAACATGAAGCCATCCCTCCAGCTCAAGCTAACCCAGCATCTTGCGTTGACCCCACAGTTGCAGCAGTCGATCCGGCTGCTGCAACTGTCGACGGTCGAACTGGAGCACGAGCTGGAGAAATTCCTGCAGGACAACCCGCTGCTCGAGCGGGCCGAGGATTACCCACCGCCCGAGGCGCTGCAGGGCGAGCACGCCGAGAGCGAGTTCCCGTCGAACGAGCCGAGTGCCGAGGCGGCGCTCGGCTCGGCCACTGGTGATGAAGACGGCTGGCCGGACGAGTACTTCGGAAGCGCCGGCTCCGCAGGTTCTTTCGATGGTGACGATGACGCCGACAACGACTACCAGGATGTGCAGGCAGCAACCGTCTCGCTGCGCGACCATCTCCTGTGGCAACTGGCTCTGACCTCGATCACAGAGAGGGACCGGGTTCTCGTCGGCTATCTGATCGACGCCCTCGACGACGACGGCTACCTGTCGCAGCCACTCGAAGAGATCGCGCAGGCGATGCCCGACGAGTTCGACGTCGACGTGGACGATCTGCAGATCGCCCTAATGTACCTGCAGAACCTGGACCCGACCGGCGTCGGCGCGCGTAGTGCCCAGGAGTGCCTGGCGCTGCAGCTGGCAGCAATGCCGCCCGACCTGACCACCCGCCTGGCGCAGGACATCGTCCTGCACCATCTCGACCTGCTGGCCAGCCACGACTTCGCTCGCCTGAAGAAGCAGACGGGCGCTGACGACGAAGCGCTGCGAACGGCCCACCTGCTGATCTGCAGCCTCACGCCGCGGCCGGGTGCTGCCTATGCGAGCACGGAGACGCGCTATATCGTCCCTGATGTCGTCGTCCGCAAGATCCGGGGGCAGTGGTCGGCAAGCGTCAATGGCGAAGCCTTTCCCCGCCTGCGGATCAACAGCCTGTACGCCCAGATCCTTTCCCGCCAGCGCGGCTCGGGACTGTCCGTGCAGTTGCAGGAAGCGCGCTGGCTGATCAGAAATGTGCAACAACGGTTTGACACGATCCTGCGGGTGGCGCAGGCTATTGTCGACAGGCAGCGCCAGTTCCTCGAACACGGTGAAGTCGCCATGCGGCCGCTGGTTCTGCGCGAGATTGCCGAAACGCTGGGGCTGCACGAGTCGACCATTTCGCGCGTGACAACCCAGAAGTACATGGCGACGCCGCGCGGGATTTTCGAACTGAAGTACTTCTTTGGCAGTCACGTCGGTACCGAAGCCGGCGGAGCCTGTTCGGCAACGGCGATCCGTGCGCTCATCAAGCAGATGATTGCCACGGAGGAACCGACGAAGCCTCTCTCGGATGGCCAGATATCCGAGGTTCTTGGTCAGCAGGGCATTGTTGTCGCACGGCGAACAATTGCAAAATACCGTGAGTCGCTCAATATCCCGCCGGTCAATTTACGCAAGTCCATTTAGAAAAAGGAGCCACACCATGAACCTGCAAGTCAGTGGACACCACCTCGAGGTAACCCCGGCGCTGCACGACTACGTCACCGGCAAGCTCGAACGAATCACCCGCCATTTCGACAACGTGATTGACGTCAGCGTGATTCTTTCGGTGGACAAGCTGAAGCAGAAGGCCGAAGTGACCGTTCACCTGGCCGGCAAGGATGTCTATGTCGAATCGGTTGACGAGGATCTCTACGCAGCGGTCGACGGCCTGGTGGACAAGCTGGAACGTCAGGTGCAGAAGTACAAGCAGAAACTGCAGGATCATCATCGCGGCAACAAGATTACCGATCACATCGTTGCCGAGTGACCTTCAGCGCATTGGCACCCGGATGATCGCTAGCCGGATCGTCCGGGTTTTCCCTTTTTCGCTAGCACACGTTTGCCATTCAGGTCTTGTCGCATGAGCCATATCACCCAACTACTTCCCCTCGAGAACATCATTCTTGATCTCGACGTCAGCAGCAAGAAGCGCGCTTTCGAACACGTCGGACTCCTGTTCGAGAACTATCTCGGCATCGCTCGCAGCACGGTGTTCGACAGCCTCTTTGCACGCGAGAAGCTCGGATCGACCGGGCTTGGCCAGGGCGTTGCCATCCCGCACGGGCGGATCAAGGGTCTGAAGGATGCCACGGGTGCTTTCCTGCGCCTGGCCGCTCCGGTTCCCTTCGACTCTCCCGATGGCAAACCGGTGGCGCTGCTTTTCATCCTGCTCGTTCCCGAGGTGGCGACCGAGCAGCACCTGCAGATACTCTCCGAACTGGCGCAGCACTTTTCGGATCGCAGTTGTCGGGAAGCCCTCAGCAAGGCCCCCGACGCGCAAACCATCCGACAGATCTTCGCTGCCGGGCCATGAACGCCCAGCGTCAGTTCAGTGTGGTCCAGCTCTACGAGGACCATCGCGAGAAGCTGAAGCTGACCTGGGTCGTCGCCGTCGGCGTGGACCGACAGATCGCACTTCGCGACCAGGGCTATTTTGGTGCCGAGGTTGTTGGTCACCTCAATCTGATCCACCCGGAACGTCTGCAGGTGATCGGCCGCGCCGAGAACGATTGGGGCACTCGCGTCAGTGCCGAACGCTTGCGCAACCAGGTTCGCGAACTGATGGCGGCACGGCCGCCGGCGCTGATCGTCGCCGACGATGTCGAGGTGCTGCCGGCAATCAATGAGGCCTGCGTGGCGACGTCGACGCCCTTGTTCGTCAGTCCGAAACCCTGTTCGGCGGTGATCGACCTCTTGCGTATCTATCTTTCGCGTCGACTGGCGGGTTCGACGTCGATGCACGGCGTGCTGATGGATGTTTTCGGAATGGGGGTGCTGATCACCGGTGACTCGGGGGTCGGCAAGAGCGAACTCGCACTCGAACTGATCACCCGTGGGCACGGTCTGGTTGCCGACGATGTCGTGGAGCTGGCATGCATCGCCCCGATGACGATCGAAGGGCGATGTCCGAGCATGCTGCGTGACTATCTCGAAGTGCGCGGGCTGGGTCTGCTCAACATTCGCACCATCTTCGGCGAGACTGCCTCGCGCCGCCGCATGAAACTCAAGCTGATCGTGCACCTGCAACGGCCGATCAGCCGTTCCGACGGGCCACGCCTGCCGCTCGATGCGCAGACGCAAGACATCCTGGGGGTTGCCATACGCAAGGTGGTGATTCCGGTCGCTGCCGGACGCAACATCGCCGTTCTCCTCGAGGCTGCGGTACGCAACAGCATCCTGCAGTTGCGCGGCATCGACAGCATGAGCGATTTCATCAACCGCCAGCAGCAGGCCCTGCTTGACGACGAACTCTAGCAATGGCCTAATCAGCACTCGACATCAACCCAAGGAGAAGCGCCGTGAAAGCCGTCATCGCCCTTGTTGCACTCGCCGTTTACGCCAGCAGCGCGCTTGCTGTCGAAGAAAAGAAGGAAGCATCGCCCGCACAGAAGGCGCAGCAAGAGAAGATGAAGGCCTGCAATGCCGAGGCTGGCGAGAAGGGTCTCAAGGGTGACGAGCGCAAGAGCTTCATGAGTACCTGCCTCGGAGCCAAGCCGGCCGCGCCCGCGACGCAACAGGAGAAGATGAAGAACTGCAACGCCGAAGCCGGTAGCAAGGAGCTCAAGGGTGACGAGCGCAAGAAATTCATGAGCGAGTGCCTGAAGGGGAGCCCGAGCTAGACAGCCGCGACGAGTGGCGGCCGGCATCGTCCGCTGGCTGGCCGTCGGGGCGAACGCCATCGTCCGGCACGTTGCGCCACATCGCAGCACGGCTCTTCGGTGCCGCCGCTACCGCGCCAGTCAATCGACGGCGCGACTCCCGTGGCCGGGGAGCTTGAGCATTCGCGGGGGCAGACAGACGACGTAGCCCCGTTGATGGTGCCGCAGCAAACGATGCAGACGCCGCTCGGCATCCGCGTGGCTGCTGCAGGAATGGTGCAGCAATGCGTTGCATGCTGCCCAGCGGCCGCTCTCGGTGCGCAGCACGACGACCGGCCGGCCGCCGTCGATCGTGGTGAGCAGACAGTCCGGCTCGTGCGCCAGCCACGATGCGGCGAGCAGATCCATCGCTTCGCCGCGCGGGACGGTCAGCGCCAGCAGGGCGTCGAGCGCTGAGTCGAGCTCGGCGCGAACGATTGCCGGAAAGTAGGCCTGCGCAGGTTGCATGGCCGCGTGTCTCATGAACGGAATTGTCCATCATCCTGGCCGGTTGGTGCGCTTTGCTGTCCGGCAGGCTCGACCTGTCTCTTTGTCCGGATCAACTGCATGCCAGTCAGCGACTTCGACGTCCTCATAGTAGGTGGTGGCCTGGCAGGCCTGTCGCTGGCCTGTGCGCTGCGCGACACCCGCCTGCGGGTGGCTCTCGTCGAGCGGCAGCCGCCGCGACCAGCCGACGGCTGGGACGCACGCGTCTATGCCATTTCGCCGGCGAACAGCCGTTTCCTGCAGGATATCGGCATCTGGAAGCACCTGCCCGGCGAGCGTCTGGGTGCGATCTCCGCGATGAAGATCCATGGCGATGGCGGTGCGGAACTCGATTTCTCGGCCTACGAGGCGGGCGTCGACGCGCTCGGCTGGGTTCTCGAATCGTCGGTGATGGCCTGCGAACTGTGGGAGAACGCCAAGCGCCAGGGCAACCTGACGCTGTTCTGCCCGGCAGTGCCCGCAGCCATCGAGATCGGTGCCAGAGCCGCGTCGCTCACGCTCGGCGACGACCGGCGAATAGCGGCGCGATTGGTCGTCGCTGCCGACGGGCGTGATTCCTGGGTGCGGGATCAGGTCGGTCTGCGGGCCATTGACACCCCCTACGGAGAGCTGGGGCTGGTCGCCAATTTCGCTTGCCAGTTGCCGCACCGCGGGGTCGCACGGCAGTGGTTCCGCCACGACGGCGTGCTCGCCTGGCTGCCGCTCGCCGGCGACCGCATCTCGATCGTCTGGTCTACGCCTGAAGAACATGCCCGCCAGCTCCTGGGCCTGGCGGCCGACACGCTGGCCAGCCGCGTTGCCGCTGCCGGCGACAGCGCGCTGGGCGCGTTCACTCCGTTGACGCCAGCGGCAGCGTTTCCCTTGCGGTTGCTGCAGGTGCCGCAGACCGTCGCACCGCGTGTTGCGCTCGTCGGCGACGCGGCGCACGGCATCCATCCGCTGTCCGGTCACGGCATCAACCTCGGCTTCCAGGATGCACGAGCCCTGGCCAGTCTGCTGGCTACGCTTGCGGAGTGGCAGGATGTCGGCAATCTGCGTTTCCTGCGGCGCTATCAGCGGCAACGGCGGGAGGAGACCCTGCTGATGCAGACGACGACGCATGCCTTGCACCACCTTTTCGGGACTGGCGTGCCGGGGCTCAGGACCTTGCGCAACGCCGGAATGAAACTGACGAACGCCCTGCCGGTCCTAAAGCAGTTGCTTGTGCAGTACGCCATTGGCGCCTTCTGACCACTCATCATCATCCGGAGACAGACCATTGATCACCAAGAGACTCGTGCCGCTCGCACTCGCCGCGACCCTCAGCCTGCCGGCCCTCGCCGACGAGGCAGCTGTACGCAAGTCGCTCGAGAGCAAGCTCGGGCGTCCATTGACCAGCCTCACCAGAACCCCGTACCTCGGGCTTTATGAAGCCTATGCCGACGGCCAGATCTTCTACACCGACGAGAAGGTTTCGGTGATCATCGCCGGCGCGCTGATCGATGGCAAGAGCATGAAGAACATCACCGACGAGCGTCTGCAGAAGCTCACCGCCATCAAGTTCTCGGACCTACCGCTGACGCTCGCCGTCAAGCAGGTTCGTGGTGACGGCAAGCGTGTCGTTGCCACTTTCGAAGACCCCAACTGCGGCTACTGCAAGAAACTGGCGAAGGATCTCGCGAAACTCGACAACGTCACCATCTATACTTTCCTCTACCCGATTCTCTCGCCGGACTCGCTCGAGAAGTCGAACAGGATCTGGTGCGCTGCCGACAAGGCGAAAGCATGGAACGACTGGATGGTCGACGGCAAGGCTCCTGGCGGCAAGGGTGACTGCGATACGACGGCGGTCAAGAAGACCATCGAGATCGGTCGCAAACTGGCCATCACTGGGACGCCGACGATCTTCTTCGCTGATGGCGAACGCGTTCCGGGTGCAATTCCGTTGGCCAAGATCGAGGAGAAGCTGGCGCAGACCGCCACCCGCTGATTGACCCGGCGTCGCCTTCTGGCGCGGTGCGCCCGAGGCGGCGGCAGCGGGCTTCACACGGCAAGCAGCATCCCATCGACTTCGCGCAATGCGCCGGCGCGCAGCAGATCCCTCACCAGCCAGTCGGCCAGCATCTCATCGCTGTGCTGCAGGTAGCGCGCGTTCACGCTCTGGCAGAAACTCAGGCCGGCCAGAAAGCGGGGGTTGTGAAAGGCGAGCGCATCCATGTCGTGACCCGGAACGGCGATGGCCCGCCAGTAGAGGCCGCCGAGTTCGACCTGATCGCCGGCGGCGATCGTCGCGTCATGGCGAAACCTGGCCGCCGACTGGCCCAAGGGCGACAGCAGGAGGGCTTCCTCGTCCCATTCGGCGATCGTCGCGTCGATTCCCCGAGGGACAATCACCCGGCAGCCAAAGGCTGCGGTCAGCGCAGCATTGCCACCGATATGATCGGAGTGTGAGTGCGTGTTGAGGAGCTGTGTCAGGTGGCGGCCCCGGCGAGGGCGTTCGCGACCAGCGAGACGGTCTGCGCCGCGTGCGTGACGTAGCCGCTGTCGATCAGCGCCGCCTGCTTGCCCTCGAAGAAGAGGATGCTGTTCGACGATAGCCAGCCCCGCTCAATGACCAGGACGCTCTCGGGGAGCATCAGCGCTGGCGCTTGCCAACGCCGTCCGGCGGCTCGTCGGGGACGCGGGTGCTCCGCCGTTCCTCGACCACGACGATGCCCTGGGTATCCGGCGATAGCGGCAGTGGCGG
Organism: Candidatus Accumulibacter iunctus; assembly: GCA_002345025.1. Classification (GTDB taxonomy): domain Bacteria; phylum Pseudomonadota; class Gammaproteobacteria; order Burkholderiales; family Rhodocyclaceae; genus Accumulibacter; species Accumulibacter iunctus. Next base: position 16,110 of record DDUX01000004.1, read on the forward strand.
CCGACCGCAGCCGAGACAGTAGCCGGAATCGGGATCCGGCATGCAGATGCCAACGCAAAGATAGTCGTCTGCTGGCCCGCTCACGATCAGCGCTCACAATCACCACGGAACTCGCCACCGGATGCGCAGCCCTGCGGGTCGTGCTCGGCACGGCGACGCTCGACGGCGAGCAGAACCAGCAAGCGCTGGTCGGTCGACGCGCGGCTCCAGAAGCCGATCTCCTCGATCGTGCGAAAACAACCGCGACAGAAGCCGCTGTTGTCGTCGATCCGGCAGACGTTGATGCAAGGTGAGGCAACGGTCGGCATCAAGTCGCCGCCGTGCCGCGGCCCGAGCGCGTTCATGCTGCCCCGCCGCGTCTGGCGAGCAGCGCACGTGCCGCCTTCGATGCCGGCTCGCGACCGAGATGCCGCGAGATGTACTCACTGGCGACGAGCAGAGCAGCCATATCGATTCCGGAGTCGATTCCCAGTCCCTGCAGCAGAAAAAGCACGTCCTCGGTTGCCACGTTGCCGGTCGCCCCCGCCGCGTACGGACAGCCACCGAGGCCGGCGACCGAGCTGTCGAACACCGCCATGCCGAGTTCGAGTGAGGCGTAGATGTTGCCGATGGCCATGCCGAAAGTGTCATGGTAGTGCCCCGCCAGCCGGTCCATCGGCATCACCACGGCGCAGGCCTCGATCATTCGCTGTACCGCCCCTGGCGTACCGGCGCCAATCGTATCGCCAAGAGAGATCTCGTGGCAACCCATCTCGAACAGTCGCTGCGCCACCGTTGCCACCTTCTGCGGCGCAATGGCGCCTTCGTAGGGACAGGCGACGACGCAGGACACGTAGCCGCGCACCGGAATCTCGAGCGCGCTGGCGGCATCGACGACGGCGGCGAAGCGCTTCAGACTCTCGGCGACGCTGCAGTTGATGTTCTTCTGTGAGAACGATTCCGAGGCCGCAGCGAAAATGGCGACTTCCCGCGCGCCGGCTTCGATCGCCGCATCGAAACCCCTGAGGTTCGGCGTCAGGACCGGAAACGATACTGCCGGACGACAACGCGGGCTTCCCAGCACCGCTCGCAGGACCTCGCTGCTGTCGGCCATCTGCGGCACCCACTGCGGCGAGACGAAGGAACCGACTTCAATAACCGCGAGCCCGGCATCGCAGAGGCGCTCGATCAGTCCGACCCTGACCGTCGCCGGAACGATCTGCCGCTCGTTCTGCAGACCATCGCGCGGTCCGACCTCGACGAGCCTCACCCGCCCGGGAAGAGCCATCTCAGGCCTCCGCCTCGAAGTCCACGAGCGACGCGCCGTCGGCAACCTGATCGCCGGCTGCGTAGCAGAAGGCACGAACCCTGCCGTTCATCGGCGCGGTGACCGTGTGCTCCATCTTCATTGCTTCGAGGATCAACAGCGGCGCCCCTTTTTCGACCTGCTGTCCCGGAGTTGCCAGCAAGGCAATGATTTTGCCCGGCATCGGCGCCGTCAGACCGCCGCCATGAGTTCCGCCGGCCTCGACGAGGTGCAGCGGATCGTCGCGCAAGAGGACGTAGTTCGTCCCGTCGAGGAAGACGTGGCGCTTCTGCTCCTGCCTCTCATTGACCGCGATGACGCTCGCGATCAGCCGGCGATCATCGAGTTCGACTGCCAGTTGACCGGCGAACTGCCCGCTGTCGAGGAAGCGGCCGCGTGCGAGCACTGACTCGCAGCCCAGCGTCAACCGCCAGCCATCCGCTTCGTAAGCGACGACCACCTCGGAGCGGGTGTCGGCGAAGCGATAGCTCAGAGTGCGTCGTGGTTGCAGATTGAGTCGCCAGCCATCGTGCAGGCTCCACGGCGACCACGGGTCGCCGGAGCGGCCGGCCGTGGCCAGCGCTGCGGCATGCTCGCGCAGCAGGCCGGCAACGGCGGCGACGAAAAAGACGCTGCTGGGTGGCTGCCCACGCGCCGGAAAGAGGAAACTGCGGCTGCGCTCGATGAGGCCGGTATCGAGGTCGGCGTTGGCGAACGCCGGGCAGGCGACCAGCCTGGAGAGGAAGTCGACGTTGGTGCTGACGCCGACAATGCGGTAATCGGCCAGCGCCTGCCGCATCCGTCCGAGCGCGGCGTGCCGGTCGACGTCCCAGACGATCAGCTTGGCGATCATCGGATCATAGAATGGGGTGATCTCGTCACCCTGCTCGATTCCCGTGTCGACCCGCACGTTGAGGCTCTCGGCCGGGCGTGCCAGATGCAGCAGGCGACCGGTCGATGGCAGGAACTCCTGGTCTGGGTTCTCGGCGTAGATCCGCGCCTCGAGCGCATGTCCGCGAATGTCGAGCTGATCCTGTCGCAACGGCAGGTGCTCGCCGCTGGCGACGCGCAGCTGCCACTCGACGAGGTCCTGCCCGGTGATCATCTCGGTCACCGGATGCTCGACCTGCAAGCGTGTGTTCATCTCCATGAAGTAGAAGCTGCCTTCCTGTGGAAACGCTTCGCTGGCGATGAACTCGACCGTGCCGGCGCCGACATAGCCGACTGCCAGCGCCGCGTCGACTGCTGCCCGCCCCATCGCAGCCCGGCGCTCGGCGGTCATTCCCGGAGCGGGCGCCTCCTCGACGACCTTCTGGTGCCGGCGCTGCACCGAGCAGTCGCGTTCGAAGAGATGAACGCAGTTGCCGTGCGTGTCGGCAAAGACCTGGATCTCGATGTGTCGCGAACGGCTCAGGTACTTCTCGATCAGCACCTGTCCGCAGCCGAACGCCGAATTCGCCTCACGCTGGCATGAGGCGAGGGCGGCGGCAAAGTCCTCGCCGCGCTCGACCAGCCGCATTCCCTTGCCACCGCCGCCAGCGGTGGCCTTGATCAGAACGGGATAGCCGATCGCATCCGCCTGTCGCCGCAGGAAATCCGCCTGCTGCTCGTCGCCGTGGTAACCGGGCGTCAGGGGCACGCCGGCCGCCGCGAGCAGATTCTTCGCCGCCGACTTCGAGCCCATGGCACGGATCGCTGTTGCCGGCGGACCGATGAAGGTGATTCCGGCGGCTGTACAGGAATCGGCAAAGGCGTCGTTCTCCGACAGGAAGCCGTAGCCCGGGTGAATGGCCTGCGCGCCACTGCGTGCGGCGGCCTCGAGAATTCGCTCGCCGACGAGGTAAGACTCACGTGCCGCCGCCGGGCCGATGCACACCGCTTCGTCGGCCAGCCGGACATGGCGTGCGTTGGCGTCGGCCTCGGAATAGACGGCAATGGTACGCACCCCCATGCGGCGGGCCGTCCGGATCACGCGGCAGGCGATCTCGCCGCGGTTGGCAATCAGGATCCTGCTAAACATTCAGCCACCTCTTTCGCTCGGCCGGCGGTCTGCGTCGAACGGGGTGCCGACGCCTCCAGCCGCGACGACGATCATCGTCACCTCAATCGACCAGCCAGTTGGGCGGCCGCTTCTCGAGAAAAGCAGCCAGGCCTTCCCTTCCCTCCGCGCTGGCACGAACGCGCGTGATGCGCTCGGTCGTCTCGTCGATCGTTTCTGCATCGATCGGCTGTCCGGCGACGACGCGGATCAGCCCCTTGCATTCCGCCTGTGCATGCGGACCGTTCGCCAGCAGCGACTCAACGATCTCGGCGATCGCGTCGTCGAGCTGCTCCTCGCCGGGGACGAGCTCGTGCAACAGGCCGATGCGGTAGGCCTCGGCGGCCGAGAAACGCTCGGCGGTCAGCATGTAGCGCCGGCAATAGCGCTCGCCGATGGCCGCCAGCACGTACGGGCTGATCACCGCCGGGACAATCCCCAGCTTGACCTCGCTCAACGCGAAGATCGCATCGTAGGTACCGACTGCCAGATCACAAGCGGCGATCAGACCGACGCCCCCACCGTAGGCGGCACCCTGGACACGGGCGATCGTCGGTTTCGGCAGTTCGTTGAGCGTCGCCAGTAGCTCGGCGAGGCGCTTCGCGTCAAGCAGGTTCTCCTCCGGCGTGTAGTCGGCGGCGCGCTTCATCCAGTTGAGGTCGGCACCGGCGCAGAAACTCCTGCCGGTTGCAGAAAGGACGACGACGCGGACCCGCGAATCCGCGGCGAGGTCCCGCAGGCCGGCGGTGATCTCGGCGATCAGCTCCTCGTCGAAGGCATTGTGCCGCTGCGCCTTGTTCAGTGTCAGGATGCCGACGCCGCCATCCACCTCGGTGATGATCGATCGATAGTCGCTCATTGATCCGCCCTACATCCGGAAGATGCCGAACCTGGTCGGCTCGGAGTCGGCGTTGAATGCTGCCGAGAGGCCGAGACCGAGGACGCGCCGGGTATCTGCGGGGTCGATCACGCCGTCGTCCCAGAGACGGGCGCTGGCATAGTAAGGGTGGCCCTGTCGCTCATACTGCTCGCGAATCGGCGCCTTGAACGCCTCCTCGTCGTCGGCGCTCCAGGTCCTGCCGGCTGCCTCCAGGCCGTCGCGGCGAACCGTTGCCAGAACGTTTGCCGCCTGTTCGCCACCCATCACCGAGATCCTGGCGTTTGGCCACATCCACAGCAGGCGCGGCGAGTAGGCTCGACCACACATGCCGTAATTGCCGGCGCCGAAGGAGCCGCCGATGACCACCGTGAACTTCGGTACATTGGCGCAGGCAACGGCGGTGACCATCTTGGCACCATCGCGCGCGATACCCCCGTTCTCGTACTTGCGGCCGACCATGAAGCCCGTGATGTTCTGCAGGAAGAGGAGCGGGATACCGCGCTGCGCGCACAGCTCGACGAAGTGTGCCGCCTTCAGTGACGACTCGGAGAACAGGATGCCGTTGTTGGCGACGATTCCCAGCGGATAGCCCCAGAGACGCGCAAAGCCACAGACGAGGGTCGTTCCGTAGCGCGCCTTGAACTCGTCGAAGTCGGAGGCATCGACGATGCGGGCGATGATCTCGCGCACGTCGAAGGGCTTCTTGACATCGATGGGAATCACCCCGTACAGCTCTTCGGCCGGGTAGAGCGGCAGGCGCGGTTCGCCGAGACTGACCGCCGGGTCCTTGCGCCAGTTGAGATGACCGACGACACGGCGCGCTATGGCCAGAGCATGGGCATCGTTCTCGGCATAGTGATCGGCGACTCCCGAGACGCGGGTATGCACGTCGGCGCCACCGAGATCCTCGGCGCTGACCTCCTCGCCGGTGGCGGCCTTGACCAGCGGTGGCCCGCCAAGAAAGATCGTTCCCTGCTCCTTGACGATGATCGACTCGTCGCACATCGCCGGCACGTAGGCACCACCGGCGGTGCACGAGCCGAGGACGGCGGCGATCTGCGGAATGCCGGCCGCCGAGAGGCGAGCCTGGTTGTAGAATATGCGCCCGAAATGCTCCCTGTCGGGGAAAACCTCGTCCTGCATCGGCAGGAAGGCGCCACCCGAATCGACCAGGTAGATGCACGGCAGCCGGTTCTCGCCGGCGATTTCCTGCGCCCGCAGGTGTTTCTTGACCGTCAGCGGATAGTAGGTGCCGCCCTTCACGGTCGCATCGTTGGCAACGATCATGCACTCGACGCCATTGACGCGACCAATGCCGGTGATCAGCGACGCTGCAGGAACCTCGAACGGGTGCGTATCGCCGTACATGCCGTAGGCAGCGAGCTGCGACAGTTCGAGGAAAGGCGAGCCCGGATCGATCAGCGCATTGACCCGCTCGCGCGGCAGGAGCTTGCCCCGCGCCAGATGCTTCTGCCG
>DDUX01000004.1:22110-47311 GCA_002345025.1 Candidatus Accumulibacter iunctus
CGACGCTGGCCCGGAAGTCGGCACCGCGGAGATCGAGCTGCGTGTTGAGGACGGGCATCAGAAGCCTCCGCTCGCCAGCCAGCGCTCGATCTGCGGCAGCCGATCGCTACCAAAAAACGGTTCGCCATCGACGACGATGTACGGTGAACCGAAGACTCCTCTGGCGATCGCCGCCTCGCACTCGGTCTTCAGGCGATCCTTCAGCGCTTGGCCCGCGAGCGCTTCGGCGAGCACGGCGCGATCGACGCTCTGCCGGGCGGCGATCTCGAGCACCACCTCGCTGTCCGAGACGTCGCGGCCCTCTGTATACAGGCTGCGGAAAACCGCGTGTGCAAACGAGCGCGCCGCCTGCCAATCCTGATCGTGCAGCCAGTAATAGGCGCGCGCGGCGTGCTGCGTGCTCAGCGGGAAGTGCTTCGGATGCTCGTAGGGGATGTCAAGGAAGCGGGCCGAGCGCGCGAAGTCATGCAGCGAGTACTCACCCTTCAGCGGAATGCTGGTCAGTGGTGCGCCGCCGGTCTGCCGGAAAACGACGCCGAGCAGGATCGGGTGCCATCGCACCTTGCGCCCGAAGCGGGCAGCCAGTTCGTCAATCTTCTCCGAGGCGAGGTAGCCGTAAGGCGAGGAGAAGTCGAAGTAGAAGTCGATTGGTTGTGACATGGTCGATCCTCGAGATGTGTCAGGCTGCAGGTTTGCCTGCCTACTGCCCCGGCTGCCGCGCGTCACTGCTTTCCGACAGGGCAGCGACCCTCGGCCACAGAACCATCTGCGTGCATCGGAAGAGCGCCAGTCGTCTGCCATCCGCGCTGCTGACGGCAGCATCCCAGACCTGCGTCGTGCGCCCGGCATGTGCCGCTGTCGCCTCGCACAGCAGCATGCCATCGGTCAGGGTACCAAGGAAGTTGGTCTTCAGCTCGACCGTCGTGAAGCCTTCGGCGCCCGCCGGCAGATGGGCGATCGTTGCATAGCCGGCGCTGGTGTCGGCGAGAGCGACGATCGTTGCTGCGTGCAGAAAGCCGTTCGGTGCCAGCATCTCGGAGCGGATCGGCAGGCGCGCCGACAGCCGGCCGGGTTCGACGCTGACGACCTCGACGCCGAACCAGCCGGGCAGGTGCCCGGCTGCCAGCCTGTTCAGCCCGGCGACGTCGACGCCAGGACGCAGGTGGTAGCGGCTCATCTCATTCGCCGGCAACGGCGCGGCCGATCACCAGGCGCTGGATGTCGTTCGCCCCCTCGTAGATCTGGCAGACGCGCACGTCACGATAGATCCGCTCGACCGGAAAGTCGCTGACGTAGCCGTAGCCGCCAAGGATCTGGATCGCGTCGGAGCAGACCCGTTCCGCCATCTCCGAGGCAAACATCTTGGCCATCGACGCTTCCTTCAGGCATGGCTTGCCGGCGTCCTTGTAGGTCGCGGCGCGCCAGACGAGCAGCCGGGCGGCATCGATCTGCGTCGCCATGTCGGCCAGGCGGAAGCTGACTGCCTGGTGCTCGATGATCGGCTTGCCGAAGGTCTCGCGCTCCCTGGCGTACTGCACCGCCGCTTCGAAGGCGGCGCGCGCCATGCCGACCGACTGGGCGGCGATGCCGATCCGCCCGGCTTCGAGATTGGACAGCGCGATGCGGTAACCATCGCCCTCCTGGCCGAGCAGGCAGGAGGCCGGGATGCGGCAGTTGTCGAAGAGGATCTGCGCCGTGTCCGATGCGCGCTGGCCCATCTTCTCCTCGATACGGGCGACGATGTATCCCGGCGTTTCGGTCGGGACCAGAAAGCACGAGATGCCTTTCTTGCCCGCCGACCGGTCGGTGACCGCAAAGACGATCGCGACCTGGGCATACTTGCCGGTGGTGATGAACTGCTTGACGCCGTTGAGGACGAAATCGTCGCCATCCCGGTCGGCGCGGGTGGTGATGGCTGCTGCGTCGGAGCCGGTATGTGGTTCGGTCAGACAGAAGCAGCCGAGCATTTCGCCACGCGCCAGTGGCTTGAGCCAGTTCTCCTTCTGTTCGTCGCTGCCGTACTTCATCGTGATGCCGCAGGCCAGCGAGTTCTGGACGCTGACGATCGTCGACGTCGCTCCGTCGCCGGCGGCGATCTCCTCGAGGACGAGAACCAGCGACATGTAGTCCATGCCGGCGCCACCCCACTCCTCGGGGACGACCATGCCGAGCGCGCCAAGCTCGCCAAGTTCGCGCAGCGCTTCGGCAGGAAAGGTGTGATGGCGGTCCCACTCGGCAGCGAACGGCGCCAGTCGCTCCTGCGCGAAGTCGCGCAGTGAGTCGCGGATCATTTCCTGTTCCTGAGTCAAGATCATGCGGTCTTCTCCTTGCTGTAGGCACCAGCGGCGAGGCGCGCGCCGGCGTGATTGGTTATCAGGACGCCGGCGATCACCAGTGCGCCGCCAGCGAGAACGGCGATCCCGAGCCTCTCGTGCAGCAGCAGCGCGCCCAGCAGGACGGCGCTGACCGGCACCAGATTGATGAACGCCGCCGAGCGCGTGGCGCCGATCTCCCGCACCGCTGCAGCGTACCAAGTGAACGCCAGCGCGACACCGAAGATGCCGAGAAAGGCGATCGAACTCCAGGCGCGCCAGGTGGTCCCGGCCAGGCTGAACAGCGAGCCCTGGAGGAAGGCGGCGCAGGTCAGCATCACGCAGCCGCTGAGGCTGGCACCGAAAGTCATCGCCAGCGGCGACAGCGAACGCGTGGCGCGGCGGCCGATGAAGGTATAGACCGCCCACAGGACGCTGCAGCCGATGATCAGCCATTCGCCGACGCCGATCTGTCCGCTGAACAGGAGTTGCAGGTCGCCGTTGCTGACCACCAGCAGGCAGCCGAACATCGCGACGATGATTCCGGTGGCCTTGACCGGCGACATCGGCGCGCCGAAGAACAGCCAGTCGCTGGCGGCGACCAGCGCCGGCGTCAACGCCACCACCAGCGCGCCCCGGCCAGCCTCGATCAGCTGCAGGCCGTAGAGGAAGCAGATGTTGTAGAGAAAGATGCCGCTGGCGCCGAGCGCCGCGAGCATCAGCCAGTCGCTGCGTGACCAGCGCGGCCAGCCTTCACGCTGCACGACCAGCGGCCCAAGCAACAGCGCGGCGAGCAGGAAGCGCCAGCTGGCCACAGCCAGGGGTGGCGCTTCACTGACGGCGACACGCCCGGCAATCCAGGTGCCGCCCCAGAGCACGGCGGTGGCGACGAGCTTGAGGTAGGTCGTCAGTGGTGAAGGCGTTTCCAGCGCTCGCTTGCTCACGATCCACTCACTTCGGCAGTGCCTCGAGCGCCAGGTGGTAGCTGGTCAGGACATCCTCGCTGCGATGCACGGTCACCCCGAGGTCGCGCAGCAGACCGTCGTGCAGGCCGTAGATCCAGCCATGCACGGTCAGCGGCTGGCCGCGTTGCCAGGCATCCTGGACGACGAAGGTCTGGCAGACGTTCGCCACCTGCTCGAGCACGTTGAGCTCGCAGAGACGATCATGCCGCCGCGCCGGCGGCAGCTTGTCCACCAGCGCCAGGTGCTTGTCGTGCACGTCGCGCACATGCCGCAGCCAGATGTCCACCAGGCCGGCGCGATCGCGGTTGAGTGCCGCCTTGACGCCGCCGCAACCATAGTGGCCGACGACCATGATGTGCCGTACCTTGAGGACATCGACCGCGAACTGGACGACCGAAAGGCAGTTGAGGTCGGTGTGCACGACGACATTGGCGACGTTGCGATGTACGAACAGTTCGCCCGGCAGGAGGCCGCAGATCTCGTTCGCCGGTACGCGCGAATCCGAACAGCCAATCCAGAGGTACTGCGGCGTCTGCAGGCGCGACAGCTTCAGGAAATACGCCGGGTCGATCTGTTGCATGCGATCGGCCCATGCCCGATTGAAGTCGAAGAGGTGAAACAGGTTCTCGGTGACCACCTCCTCCGCCGACCAGTTCTCCAGATCGAGGGCGAGAAACATGGTTCCTTCGAGGGGCGTCTGGTAGTACGCAGGCGTCTCCTTGAAACCGAGCTCGCGGTAGAGCTTGACGGCGACCCGCATCGCCGGCAGCGTGTCGAGCAACAGTTTGCGGTAGCCGATCTCCTTTGCCGCCTTGATGGCTGCCAGCGTCAGATCGCGGCCGACACCGTAGCTGCGGTGGGCGGGTTCGACGTAAAGCCGCTTCAGTTCGCAGAGTCCTGCAGAGAACGGGCGAATCGCCACGCAGCCCGCCGGTTTGCCATCGCGTTCGGCGTAGAACAGCCGACCCGCCGGTGGCGAATAGGCTCCCGGCAGTGAAGCCATCTCCTGGTCGAAGTCCTGGAACGAAAGGTCGACGCCGAGCCACGCAGCGTAGTTGCGGATGAACTGACGTACGTGCTCGAGTTGCACGCCGTCGGCGGCAGTCAGGATGCTCAGCTGGGTAGTCATCGCTTTCCGGATTCCTTCGGATTTCGGGGGCAGGGGACACTCCGCCGACAGCGCGGCGCGGCGGGTAACCGCCAGCGCGTGCGCGTCAGGCAGGATGATGCCCTACAGCGTCTCGCCGAACAACTCCCGACCGATCAGCATGCGGCGAATCTCGGAGGTGCCGGCGCCGATTTCGTAGAGTTTGGCGTCGCGCCACAGGCGGCCCGCCGGGTAATCGTTGATGTAGCCGTTGCCGCCCAGCGTCTGGATTGCCTCGCCCGCCATCCAGGTCGCCTTCTCGGCAGCGTAGAGGATGGCGCCGGCGGCATCCTTGCGCGTCGTCTCGCCACGATCGCAGGCCTGCCCGACGGCGTAGACGTAAGCGCGGCAGACGTTGAAGGTGGTGTACATGTCGGCGATCTTGCCCTGCATCAGCTGGAACTCGCCGATCGACCGGCCGAACTGCTTGCGGTCGTGCACATAGGGCAGCACGAGGTCCATCGCCGCCGCCATGATCCCCAGCGGACCGCCGGCGAGCACGGCGCGCTCGTAATCGAGACCGCTCATCAGGACGCGCACGCCACCATTCGGCTGCCCGAGGACGTTGTCCTCGGGCACTTCGCAGTCGTCGAAGAAGAGCGGGTAGGTATTCGAGCCGCGCATGCCGAGCTTGTCCAGCTTGGCGCCGCACGAGAAGCCCTTCATTCCCTTCTCGACGATGAAGGCGGTGATGCCGCGCGCGCCGGCGTTGACGTCAGTCTTGGCGTAGACGACCAGCGTGTCGGCGTCACCGCCGTTGGTGATCCACATCTTGCCGCCGTTGAGGACGAAGCGATCGCCCTGGCGGTCGGCGCGCAGCTTCATGCCGACGACGTCCGAACCAGCGTTTGCTTCGGACATGGCGAGTGCGCCGATGTGCTCGCCCGAGATCAGCTTCGGCAGGAAGCGGGCCTTCTGTGCCGCTGTACCGTTGCGGCAGATCTGGTTGACGCAGAGGTTGGAATGGGCGCCGTACGACAGCGCGACGCTTGCCGATGCGCGCGAAATCTCCTCCATGGCTATGATGTGCGCCAGGTAACCGAGGCCGCTACCGCCGTACTCCTCGGCGGCGGTGATGCCAAGCAGACCCATGGCGCCCAGCTTGCGCCAGAGATCGGCAGGGAAGAGATTGTCGCGGTCGATGGCCTCGGCACGCGCGGCGATCTCGCCGGCGGCAAAGCCGCGAACGCTGTTGCGCAGCAGATCGATCGTTTCGCCATGGGCGAAACTGAGGCTCGGGTATTCCATGTCTCTGTCTCCTTGATCGGGCTTCGCGCGAACGCCGCTGCCGCAGCGCACGCGCCTGGTCGCCGGTCGGCCGGCAAGGGACGGCGGCGGGGGGGATGAAAGAAGTCGTCGCTGCGGTCGTCCGGCGGGCGTGCATCAGTTCAGAGGCCGCTGGCTCCCGACCACACCACCGTGAACGTAGCCGTGTTGTTGCGTGATGTCCGCTCGCTGCGGCAGGTGAATCTCGGTGTGGCCGGGCTCGATCACCGGCATGCTGGCGCCAATCAGGGCCATCGCCTGCTGGCGCGCGCAACTGGCGCGTACACGCTCGGCGAAATGCGGATCCAGCGGCTTGTGCATCCGCGTCATTCAGCTTGCCGGCAACCGCTCGTCGGAAGCCGGCGCCAGCTCGGTGATGCTGCGTCTTGCGGGCTCTTCCAACGCTGGACCGCTCCCGATCGGATCAAGTGTAGCCAGTGCAAAGTGTACAATGCGGTGCGTATGCAGTCGCGCCGCGTCTGGCATCGTGCCCAGAACGAGGCAGTTTATAGATTTCAGAGCTTTTTACAATCCGCCTGCCGATGCTGCCCGTCTATCCCTTTGCTGCTCCGCCCGCCGCCAGCGTGACCTTGCCCGTCGCACCGGGCATCCTCTGGTTGCGGATGCCGCTGCCTTTCGCACTCAACCACATCAATCTCTGGCTGCTCGAGGATGACGCGGGCTGGACGATCGTCGATACCGGCTTTGCCCTCGATGCGGTCAGGGAGTGCTGGCTGGCAATCCTCGAAAGCCTGAACCGAAGCACTCGCGGTGGCCGCGTTACTCGCATCATCGTTACCCACTTTCACCCGGACCATCTTGGTCTTGCTGCCTGGCTGCAGGAGAGAACCGCTGCGCCGGTGTGCATGACGGTCGGTGAATACCTGACGGCGCACGCGGTCTGGCACGAGGTGGGTGGACACGGCAACCAGCCGATGCTGCGCCAGTTCCGTGCGCACGGACTCGACGAGGAGCGCTGTGGTGCGCTGGAGCGCCGCAGCGGTGCCTACAATCGCGGCGTTCCGACTCTGCCGGAGCACTATCGGCGCCTTTTCGATGGCGACGAACTGCTCATCGGCGGGCAGCGCTGGCAGGTCCGGGTCGGCTACGGCCACTCGCCGGAACACGCGGCGTTGTACAGTCCGGGCCTCGGCGTCCTGATCTCCGGCGACATGCTGCTGCCGACGATCTCGACGAACATCAGCGTTTTCGCCGTCACGCCGGAGGCCGATTCGCTGGCCGACTACCTGCAGTCGATCGACCGCTATCGTGAGCTGCCAGCTGCCACACTGGTGCTGCCCTCGCATGGCATGCCGTTCTACGGCATAGAGGGCCGGGTCAATGCCCTGCACGCGCATCACGAGGAACGCCTGCTGTTGCTCGAAGAACACTGCCAGAGACCGCGCAGCGCTGCCGAGCTGCTGCTGACGCTGTTTCCGCGGGAACTCGACACGCACCAGACGATGTTCGCCATGGGCGAAGCGATCGCCCACCTCAACCGTCTCGAGCATGCGGGGCGAATGACGCGCAGCGAGGACCATGATGGCAGAATCCGTTTCGTCGCCAGCGGTCAGCCGCCGGTCACCGCGGCCAGCCAGCGAGGGGGCGCCGACTAGCGGATCGACGGGCAGCGGCCCGACAGCCGGCCGCCGTCGCCTGGTCGGCGCGGCCGTGCCGCGGGCTGAGAGCGGTGCTGCCGTTCGGCAGGCGATCGCTTGGCGTAGAATGACGCTCCATGGGCTCGACGCTTCTTCCCGACTACGCAGGCGGCGGCCTGGTCAATCTGATGCAGAGCATCGCGACCGCATGTGGCGGCTCCGACCGCCGGTATCCGCCACTGGCGGCACTCGGCGCGAGCCGGCTGCAGGGCGCTCGCAACATCCTGCTGCTGCTGGTCGATGGGCTCGGGCTGAGGATGCTGACCAGGCACGCGGCCAGCCCGCAGTTGCAGCGTCACCTGCTCGGCAGCCTGACTTCGGTCTTTCCATCGACGACCGCCAGCGCCATCACGACGGTCATGAGCGGCCTCGCTCCCGCACAGCACGGCCTCACCGGCTGGCACATGCACCTCGAGGAGGTGGACCAGACTCTGGCCATCCTGCCCTTGACCCCACGCCAGGAAGCGCCGCGCCTACTGCCGGAGCAACTGCCGCCGCAGCTCTTCTCGCATGCGTCGCTGTTCGCGACGCTGACACGCGAGTGCTGGGTCGTCGCTCCACGCAGCATCGCCGCCAGCCCGTTCAACGCCTGGCACGCTCGCGGGGCGCGGGTGGCTGCCTACACAAGCTTGGCCGAGATGTACTCCTGCCTCGCCGACCTGCTGCTCGAGACGGCTTCGCCGCGCTACATCTATGCCTACTATCCCGAGCTCGACAGCCTCTCGCACCATTACGGCAGCGACAGCCGGCAGGCGCAGCACGCGCTGGCTGAAATCGACTCGGGCTTCGCCGAGCTGCTGCGCAGGGTGCGCGGCAGCAACAGCTGGCTGGTGCTTACTGCCGACCACGGTTTCATCGATTCGCCTCCGCGGCGCGTCATCACTCTCGACGATCACCCGCAGCTCGCCGCCCTCCTGCAACGCCCGCTGTGCGGTGAGCGTCGGGTGGCCTACTGCTATGTCGCAGAAGACGACCGGCCGGCGTTCGAGGCCTACGTTCGCCGCCATCTGGCGCGTGCCGTCCACCTCCATCGCAGCGAGCAGCTGGTCGCTGCCGGCTGGTTCGGCCCGCCGCCCTGGCATCCGCGCCTACACTCGCGAATCGGCGACTACACCCTGCTGATGAAGGACAACTGGACGATCAAGGACTGGCTGCCGGGCGAGCGGCGCTTTGCCATGCTCGGTGTGCACGGCGGCATCAGCGCCAGCGAGATGCGCATCCCGCTGGTCGCGGCACACGCCTGACTGCCAGGCGCGCGAGTCGCGGGCAACACGGGGAACGACAAGGGAAACGAACCATGAGCAACGACAGGACGGCAAGGACCGATCGTCTGATCGCCGATGCGGTACGCAGTCGCGTGGCACGTGAGGCAGGCTATCGCGAGCAGGCACTGAAGATCTATCCCTGGGTGTGCGGCCGCTGTGGTCGCGAGTTCACGCATCGGAACCTGCGCGAGCTGACCGTCCACCATCGCAACCACAATCACGACGACAACCCCGCCGATGGCAGCAACTGGGAGCTTCTCTGTCTTTACTGCCACGACAACGAACACTCGCGGCAGCTCGATGCCGAGGCCGCGCGGCAGGCCGGAGTCACCGCCACGGGCGCACGGACGACGGCGCCGGCAACCGGACAGCCGTTCGCCAACCTGAAGGATCTGCTGAAACGGGGTTGAAGGAGCTCCGCTGCGGCCGGTCGGGAAACGCCTCGTGGTGTCCGGTGAAAGCTATCCCGCCGGTCGTTTTCAGGCAGAATGCCGGATCTGGCCGGCAGCCACTGCTTGCCACCCGACCTATCGTCGCCCGTCGCAGGCGGCGCCGGGGAAGCAAACACGACGCCGAGGATCAAGCACTGATGAGCAACCAATTGAGCTTCAGGATTCTGGAAGACATCGCTCGCGACCTGTCCGGCGAAGTCGTTTCATTCCCGACCTTTCTCGACATCACTTTCCAGGTTCGCAGCGCCCTGAAGAATCCGCTGCTGACGGTCGACGAACTGGGCCGACTGGTTGCCGCCGAGCCTCTGATGAGCACGAAGGTCATCCGCCTGGCCAACTCGGCGGCGATCAATCGCAGCGGTCGCGCGATCGTCGACGTCAGGAGCGCGATTGCACGTATCGGTATGGAGGCCGTGCGCACGGTGTCGTTTGCCGTCGCCATGGAGCAGTTGCTGAATTCGAAGAAGATGGCACCATTTCAGGACCTGTCGCGCCGGCTATGGGAGCACACCATGCACGTCGCCGCGCTGTCGCGCGTGCTGGCGCGCCGGCTGACCCGCGTCAATGCCGATGAAGCGCTGTTTGCCGGTCTGGTCCACGACATCGGTGTCTTCTACCTGTTGTCGCGCGCGGTGAACTTCCCGGAACTCGTTGCCAGTCCGCGCGACCTGCATCAGCTTCTGGTGCAGTGGCATGACCATATCGGGCATGCCCTGCTCGCCGCGATGAGCTTGCCGGAGGAGCTTGTTCTGGTCGTGCAGGAGCACGAACTCGACCGCGCGGTGAGCGGTGTCGCGACGCTGGCGGACATCGTTTTCGTCGCCAACCGACTGTCCGGCGTCGAGCATGGCTGGCGCGACGCCGCCTTTGGCGAACTGCCGGATGCCAGCATCGCCTGCCAGTTCTTCGACGCTGACGCGCTGGCGACCCTGCTCGCCGAATCCGCCGACGACGTCAACTCGCTCAAGGCTGCGCTGGGTAGCTGAAGCCGCCTTCAGCGCCGGTCCGCGCGGCTTGGTAGAGCGGCCGCAGGCGGGCACGCGAGCCAGCGTGGGCAGCGCGACCTGCGAGCAGATCAGAGCCGCCGGATTTTTTCCAGCAGGCCGGTCGTCGACGTCTGGTGGATGAACGGCAGCGAGAGCACGCGCCCACCCCAGGCGGCGACCTCGCGATTGCCGACGATCCGCTCGACTGGCCAGTCTCCTCCCTTGACGAGGATGTCCGGCCGACAATCGAGAATCCGCTGCAGCGGCGTGTCCTCGTCGAACCAGGTCACGAGCGTCACGGCCTGCAGCGCGGCGATGACCGCCAGACGATCGGCCAGGGAATTCACCGGTCGCCCGTCACCCTTGCCAAGACGCCTGACCGAAGCATCGGAATTCAGCGCCACGATCAGCGCTGCACCGAGCGAACGCGCTTCGGCAAGCAGGCTGACATGACCCCGGTGAAGGACGTCGAAACAACCGTTGGTGAATACCAGCGGGTGCGCCAGGCTGGCGACCAGCGCGGTGAGCTCTGCCGGTGGCACGATCTTGCGCTCGAAATCGAGTTGCCTGTTCTCCGCTTCGATTGTTGCCTCGGGCATGCTTTGCTCCTGAAAGGCGGGTATCGTACAGCCTTTGGACAAACCAGCGAAGCCTCGCTGCCTTCGTCGGGCAAAGCGGAGAAGGGCTGCCTGGCGCCGTGTGGGAATGACGGACACGGCCGGCCCCCTGTCTGGCGGCGACTTCGGTGGTCCGACGGATGCGAAACTCTCACCAGCCGATGCCCATGCGCCGCCCCTACCCCCTCCACATTCACATCTCGACGCTCTTCCTCGGCCTGATTCTCGTCGTCTGCGCCGTGCTGGCGGGAATCGGCTACCGGTTGAGCAGTTCGCTGCTGGAACGTTCGGCGACCGACCTGACGGCCCGCATCAGCCGCGAAACACTGCTCGAGATGCGCCTGATCATCGACCCGGCCGAGATGGCGACGCGCCTGCTGAGCCAGCAGCGCGTGAGCAGGGCCACTTCGCTCGAGCATCGACTGGAGAGTCTGGAGTTCCTGCGCCTGGCTCTCGACAGTTCGCCAGCTTTGTCTTCGCTCTACGTCGGCTACGACAACGGCGACTTCTTCCTGCTCGGCCGGATCGGTCACGGCAGTGCGGCCGAAAGCGCGCGCGCACCGGCCGGTGCGCGCTACGTCGTGCAGAGCATCGAGCGGGCCACTCCGGCGGCGCGCGGCGCCTTCATGTACTTCGACGACCGGTTGCGACTGCTGCGGCAGGACGACCGCCCGGACTACGTCGCCGCCTACGACCCGCGCCAGCGACCGTGGTTCACGCAGGCGAGAAATGAGGCCGGGCTGGTCGAGACCCCTCCTTACCTCTTCTTCTCCAGCCATCGGGTCGGCACCACCCTTGCCCACAGCGCCGACGGCGGGCGCGCCGTCGTCGGCGCGGACATCCTGCTGCATACACTGGGTGAGGCACTGGCGAGGCAGAAGGTGACGCCGGCTACCGCGGTCGCCATGGTCAACGGTGAGGGCCGTGTGCTTGCCTACGAGGAGCCACAGCGAATGGTGCTCGCGTCGGCTGGCGACGATGAACGGGCGTCGCTGGCACGGCTCGACCAACTCGGCGTGCCGGCGCTGGCGCTCGTCCTCGATACGGTACGCAACATGCAGGAGCGACCGACGGCAACGCTTGCGGTCACCGTCGCAGACAGGGAGTGGCGAGCGTCCGTTGACCGGCTGCAGCTCGAGAGTGCGCTGCCGCTGTACATCGTGACCGCGATTCCCGAGGACGAACTGATGGCCGGCGCGCTGCGCCTCGCGCGGCACTCGGCGATTGCCACGCTCGTCGTCCTGTTGCTGACGGTGCCGCTGACCTGGTGGCTGGCGCACACGGTCTCGCGTTCGCTGGGCAGTCTGGCTGGTGAGGCCGAGGCGATACGCCACTTCGAGTTCGCACGGCCGATCGTTCTCAAGTCGTCGATCAAGGAAGTGAGCGAGCTGGCACAGACGATGGACGGAATGAAGCGGACAATCCATCGTTTTCTCGAGATCAGCCAGGCGGTCGCCGCTGAACAGAACTTCGACCGCCTGTTGCCACGCCTCCTTTCGGACACCCTGACGGCCGCGGGGGCGCGTGCCGGCATACTCTACCTTGCCGAAGGGAACGAGTTGCAGCCCGCAGCGGCGCTCGAGCAGTCGGGGCAGGCGCTCGATGCCGGCTTGGCAACGCTCACCATCGAGCGCGGCGGTCCGCTGCTCGCCGCCGCGCTCAGCGGGCAGGTCGCACGCAGTGGCAGGCTGCAGGCGGAGGACCGTGCGTGCCTGGGTCTGACGAACCCCGAATCGCTGCAGTCCCCGTACGGCATCGCCGTACCGTTGCTCAACCGCAACTGCGAACTGGTCGGCGCGATGATGCTCGTCGCTGACAGCGAAGCGGATGCCGGCCGTCTGAGCTTCGTCAAGGCGCTGTCGGCTTCAGCGGCGGTCTCGCTGGAAAGCAAGGCGCTGATCAAGGCGCAGAAGGATCTTTTCGCCGCCTTCATCCAGCTCATCGCGGCGGCGATCGATGCCAAGAGTCCGTATACCGGAGGCCATTGCGCGCGCGTCCCGGAACTGACGAGAATGCTGTCTGAAGCAGCCTGTGCTGCCAGCAGCGGACCCTACAAGGACTTCAGTCTGAGCGAGGATGACCGCGAAGCACTGCACGTTGCCGCCTGGCTGCATGATTGCGGCAAGGTAACGACTCCCGAGTACGTGGTCGACAAGGCAACCAAGCTGGAGACCATCCACGACCGCATCCACGAAGTGCGCATGCGTTTCGAGGTACTCAAGCGTGATGCCGAGATCGACTCGCTGCGGGCCATCGCTCGTGGTGACGACGCAACGGTGGCGCATGGCCGCATGCTCGCCGAGTGGCGGCAGTTCGACGATGATTTCGCTTTCGTTGCCCGCTGCAATGAGGGCGGCGAGTTCATGGCGCCACACGACATCGAGCGCCTGCGGGCGATCGGCGGCAGGACCTGGCTGCGGACACTCGACGACCGCATCGGCATCGCGCGCGAAGAAAGGTTGCGCAGCGCAGCTGTCGGCACCGTTTTGCTGCCCGTCGCCGAGAGGCTCCTGGCAGACAAGCCGGAACATCAGCTGCCGCGACGCGAGCAGGATCAGATCGCCGCGGACAACCGCTGGGGGTTCCGGATGGCCGTGCCGCAGGCACTCTACAATCGCGGCGAACTGTACAACCTTTCGATTGGCCGCGGAACGCTGACGGAGGAG
The DNA here is from genome assembly GCA_002345025.1 of Candidatus Accumulibacter iunctus. Taxonomy (GTDB): domain Bacteria; phylum Pseudomonadota; class Gammaproteobacteria; order Burkholderiales; family Rhodocyclaceae; genus Accumulibacter; species Accumulibacter iunctus. The sequence continues at coordinate 35,445 of DDUX01000004.1, forward strand.
GAGCGCTACAAGATCAACGAGCACATCATTCAGACGCTGATGATGCTCTCGCAACTGCCGTTCCCGAAGCATCTGCGCCAGGTGCCGGAAATTGCCGGCGGCCATCACGAGAAGATGGACGGTAGTGGTTACCCGCGGCGGCTGCGGCGCGACGAGATGAGCCCGCTGGCCCGGATGATGGCCATTGCCGACATCTTCGAGGCGTTGACGGCGATCGACCGGCCGTACAAGACGGGCAAGACCCTCTCGGCGGCACTGGCCATCATGAGTCGCATGCAACAGGAGCAGCATATCGACGGCGAGCTGTTCGCCCTCTTTCTGCGCTCTGGCGTCCATCTCGAGTACGCCCGCAAGTTCATGCAGCCGGAGCAGATCGACAGCGTCGACGTCGACAGTCTGCTGCTCCGCGTGGAGTCGCCGCCGGCCGCCGCCTGAAGCGCCGATTCGCGCCGCGCTGCACAGCGCGCCGCAGCCGGCAGCATGCTGCTGCTCCTTGGGGAGCCGTCCAGCGGCCGCCGAGGCTCAGGCCGCGAGCGCGGATCTGCGACCACGCCGTGCTGCGCTCACGCTCTCGTCCTCCGCGCGGCGCGCGCCATCTGGACATGCACCGCCTGAGACGCGGCCAATCTTCAGCCCGACAGGCACGCACTGCCGGACTCGCTTCCCCGGCCGACTGTCAGGATTCTTTACACCGGTAGCCAGAGCATCGCCACAGGCGCAGCACTAGCGCGTCTAAAGCTCTGACAAATAAATCAAATCTATTAGCGGGCATAAAGCTTGCTTATTCAATTGCGCCCGGACGCCAGCGCACCATCACCCGACGGTGCTTCGCGGCGCCGGGCCGACATGTCCGATCGGACCGCTGGCGGCGCGCTTGAGGCCAGGGAAGCCCGACTCTCGAAACGCCCCGAAAGCGGTCAGGCGACCCCTGGACGGCACTGGCGCTTGCCGCGAATCGGGTGACGGCAGCAGATGGTCGTTCGACGTTGTTCCCGCAGCGCGCCTGAGACCCCTTCGGCAACAGCAGTGACGAAGGTGGGCACAGCGCAAGGCTCATTAGTGGTACTGATTATGGAATGCCTTTCTGATCTCGAGATGGAACCGTCAATGGGTCCGATGAAAACCAAGATCTGCGTCAAGTGCAAGCAGGAAAAGTCCGTGCTCGATTTCCACAAGAATGCGCGCAGTTCGGACGGCCTTCACTCCTATTGCAAGGAGTGCAACAAGGCGCAGGCCCTGGCGCACATCCGCGCCGAGAAAGCCAGGAAAGCCCTGCTGCGGGCAGCCAAGAAAGCCGCCGAAAGCAGTCAGTGATCGCCATGACGGCAGGCGCTTGCCATTCGCAGAACGGAACTCGTGCGACGTGCAGGCCGTCTGCCGGCGGCGGCCCTGTCAGCGTGCCCAGTACTGCGCGTCGCCGAAGGTCCGCTTGAGCTGATCGATGAACAGGCGGACCCGCAACGGAAGATGCCGCCGTTGCGGGAAGACGGCGTAAATGCCGACCGCCGGCGCCGCATAGTCGTCGAGTACCGAAACCAGATCGCCGCGCCGCAGATCATCGCCCACTTCCCACATCGAACGCCACGCCAGACCCTGGCCTGCCAGTGCCCATTCGTGCAGGACGGCGCCATCGTTGCATTCGAAGCTGCCGGCAACCTTGTGGTTCGTCACCTCGCCGGCTGGCGTCTGCCGCAGTGCCCAACCGCGCTGCTGTCCCAGAGAGAGGCAGTTGTGTCGCGCCAGGTCGGCGGGTGTTGCCGGAATTCCGTGGCTCGCCAAGTATGACGGGCTGGCGACGACCAGCCGTCTCATTTCGCCGAGCCTGTTGACCGCCAGGCTCGAATCAGCCATCTCGCCGATGCGTACGGCGCAGTCGACCCCTTCGTTCAGCAGATCGACCAGCCGATCGGTGAGGTCGAGTCGCACGCTGACCTCTGGATTCGCGCGCATGAACGCCGCCACCTGCGGTGCCACATGGCGCCGCCCGAAGCCGGCAGGCGCCGATACCCGCAGATGGCCGCTGGCTTGCACACCGCCGAGTGAAACCGCCGCCTCGGCATTCGCCAGATCGTTGAGGATGCGCTGGCAGTCTTCGAGAAACGCCTGCCCTTCGAAGGTCAGTGAGAGCTTGCGCGTCGTGCGCAGCAGCAGCTTGACGCCGAGGCGGGCTTCGAGGGCGTCGAGGCGTCGCCCGATCACCGCCGGCGTGACAGCCTCCAACCGCGCGGCGGCCGACAGGCTGCCCCGCGTCGCCGCATTGACGAAGGCTTCGATCTGCTTGAGATGGTCCATCGGTCAATTCGATACCAGTAGTAAAAGATACTTTGATTCCATTCGATCTTATCTTTCCTCACCGCATTCAATAGAATTCGTGCACTGCATCATAACCCATCGACAGGAGCCGCAAAATGAGCCTCGATCTGCCCGCCGGAATGCAAGTCAACGCCCCCATCAAGCCCGCATACGAAAGCATTCTCACCCGCGATGCGCTCGCTCTGGTGGCCAAGCTGCACCGCGCCTGCGAAGGCCGCCGCCAGGAGCTGTTGCAGGCACGGCGGGATCGCCAGGCGCGAATCGACGCGGGCGAGATGCCTGATTTTCTGCCCGAAACGCGTCACATCCGCGAAGGCGACTGGCAGATCGCGCCGCTGCCGCCGGCCCTCGCGTGTCGTCGGACCGAGATTACCGGCCCGGTCGAAGCGAAGATGATCATCAACGCCTACAACTCGGGTGCCGATTCGTACATGAGCGACTTCGAGGACTCCAACAGCCCGAACTGGGACAACCAGGTGCAGGGACAGCTCAACCTCTTCAAGGCGATCCGCCGGCAGTTGTCGTTCACCAACGAGGCTGGCAAGGAATACGCGCTCAACGAGAAGGTCGCCACCCTGCAGATCCGCCCGCGCGGCTGGCACCTCGACGAGAAGCACGTCACCGTCGATGGCCAGCGGGTGTCCGGTGGCATCTTCGACTTTGCCTTGGTGTTCTTCCATAACGCCAGGGAGCAGATCGCGCGGGGCGCCGGCCCCTTCTACTATCTGCCAAAGATGGAGTCGCACCTTGAGGCCCGTCTGTGGAACGACATCTTCATCCTCGCCCAGGAGCATGTCGGTCTGCCCAGGGGAACGATCAAGGCAACCGTTCTTGTCGAGACGATTCTCGCCACGTTCGAAATGGAGGAGATCCTCTACGAACTGCGCGAGCACTCAGCGGGCCTCAACGCCGGGCGTTGGGACTACATCTTCTCGTGCATCAAGAAGTTCAAGAAGAACCCCGATTTCTGCCTCGCCAACCGCGGCGCGATCACCATGGAGGTCCCCTTCATGCGCAGCTACGCGCTGCAACTGGTGAAGATTTGCCACAAGCGCGGGGCGCCGGCGATGGGCGGAATGAGTGCACTGATCCCGATCAAGAATGATCCGGTGGCCAACGAGAAGGCGCTGGCCGGTATCCGGCACGACAAGACGCGCGACGCCAACGATGGCTTCGACGGCGGCTGGGTGGCGCATCCGGGACTGGTCTCCATCGCTGCCGAGGAGTTTCACAAGGTGCTCGGAGACCGCCCGAACCAGTGGGACAAACAGCGCGACGAGAACTTCACTGCTGCTGACTTCCTCAATTTCCAGCCATCGCAGCCGATCACCGAGGTCGGGGTGCGCAACAACATCAACGTCGGTATCCACTATCTCGGCAGCTGGCTGGCGGGCAACGGTTGCGTGCCGATCCACAACCTGATGGAAGACGCGGCGACGGCGGAGATCTCGCGTTCGCAGGTCTGGCAGTGGGTGGTTTCGCCGAAAGGAGTCCTCGACGACGGGCGCAAGGTGACCACCGAGATGGTGCGCGGAATGATCGCCGAGGAACTGGGCAAGGTGAAGGCTACCGTCAGCGCCCAGGGCGAAGACACCGCTACCTACGATCAGGCGGCCGTCATCTTCGACAGGATGTCTCTGACCCCAGACTACCCGGAGTTCCTGACGCTGCCGCTTTACGAAGCAATGGACTAGTCGGCTGGACGGCGCCGTCTGCCGCCGGTCCGCCGCTGCTCGTCATCTTCAGGCAGGAGAAGGCGGCGCTGCATCACGCCGCCACCGGGTCTCCCTGGCAGCCGGCAGGCGCACTGCTCCGCCCAGCCTCCGCAGGTCTCAGGACCTGGCGCCCAGGGCACGCGCGCGCAACGCGCTCAGCTCGAGTGCTGCCGTGTCGGGCGCTTCTCGTGTCGGCCAGCCCTGAAGATGAGTGGTCGCCAGTTGGGCCAGCGTGTGGATCCAGTCGTCGCGCTCGTTGAGGCACGGGATGTAGTGGTATTCCTTTCCCCCGGCGCGCAGGAACTCGCTCCTGCCTTCGATCGCCATTTCTTCGAGCGTCTCGAGGCAGTCCGCCGTAAACCCCGGACAGATCACATCGAGCCGCTGCACACCCTGTTTGCCCAATTCCCGCAGGCTTGCCGCAGTGTAGGGCTGCAGCCATTCGGTGCGGCCGAAGCGCGACTGAAAGCAGACCAGATAGCGATCCGTTCCGAGGCCGAGCGCCTCGGCAAGCAGGCGAGCTGTCTTCTGGCATTCACAGTGGTAGGGGTCGCCCCTGTCGAGGGTGTAGCGGGGCAACCCGTGAAAGCTCATCAGCAGACGGTACGAGCCGGTCGGATGGCTGTGGCTTGCCCAGTGCTCGCGGACGCTGGCAGCCAGCGCGGCAATATAGCCCGGGTGGTCGGCGAAGCTCCTGACGCTGCGCATTTCCGGCTGGTTGCGCACGCCGCGCAGCCAGGCTGCAGCGGCATCTAATGCGCTCGCCGTCGTGCTGGCGGCGTACTGCGGATAGAGTGGTAGCAGCAGCACGCGCGTGCAGCCCTCTGCCTTCAGCCGCGAGAGCGTCGCCGCAATCGACGGCTGTCCGTAGCGCATGGCGTAATCGACGACGACGCGGTGTCCGGCCTGACCGAGAAAGCCGCGCAGGAGCGTTGTCTGGCGCGCAACATGCACTTGCAGCGGCGACCCCTCGGGCGTCCACACCGCAGCATACTTTCCCGCCGAGCGGCCCGGTCGGGTGTTGAGGATGATCGCGTTGAGGATCAGCCACCACAGCGGCCGCGGGATCTCGACGACGCGTGGGTCGGCGAGAAATTCCCCGAGGTAGCGCCGCACTGCCGCTTTTGTCGGTGCTGCCGGAGTCCCCAGGTTGATCAGCAATACGGCGGTCAGTGCCGGCGAGCCGTGCCGGTATTCGGGTTCGGAGAGATAGCGTGGCATCAGCAGTTGGCCTGGTAGTTGAGGGCCGACGAGAGCAGCTTGGCGGTGATGTCCACGATCGGTATGACCCGCTCGTAGGCCATTCGCGTCGGGCCAATGACCCCTACCGAGCCGACCACCTTACCATCGACCTCGTACGGAGCAGTGACGACGCTGCACTCGTCGAGTGGAGCGAGACCGGATTCTCCGCCGATGAAAATCTGCACCCCGTCGGCTCGCTGCGACAGGTCGAGCAGCTGCATCAGCGCGGTCCGCTGTTCGAAGAGGTCAAACAGCTCGCGCAGCCGCTGCATGTTCGACGAGAACTCTTCGACCGCAAGCAGGTTGCGCTCGCCGGAGATGACGTAGCGCTCGCCCGGGCCGCGTATCACCTCGTCACCGGCCGTCAGCGCGGCGGCCATGAGCGCCTGCAGGTCGCCACGCAGCTCCTTCAGTTCATCACGCACGCGGTCGTGGATGTGTTCGAACTCGTGCCCGACGAAATGCTGGTTCAGGTAGTTGGTGGCGGTCACCAGCTCCGACGGCGTGTACGCGCGGTTGGTGAACAGCAAGCGATTCTGCACGTCGCCATCGGCGGTGACGAGGATCAGCAGTACGCGCCGCTCGGACAGGCTGACGAACTCCATCTGACGAATTCGCAACGTCACGTGACGCGGTGTCATGACGATGCCGGCGAAGTGGGTAAGTCCGGAGAGCAGGTGCGAGGCGTTGCTGATCAGTTGCCGTGGTTGCATCGGTGCCAGCTGCCCCTCGATAGCCTGCAGCTTGTCCCGGTCGAGCGGCTTCACGGTCAGCAGGCTGTCGACAAAGAAGCGGTAGCCGCGGGCTGTCGGGACGCGGCCCGCGGACGTGTGCGGGCTGGCGATGAGACCGATGTCTTCGAGGTCGGCCATCACGTTGCGCACCGTCGCGGCCGACAGCTCAAGGCCCGAATAGCGTGACAGCGCGCGCGAGCCAACCGGCTGACCTTCGGCAATGTAGCGTTCGATCAGGGTCTTGAGCAGTGTTCGTGCGCGATCATCGAGCATGGCTTCGATTCTACAAAAAATGCCGCAAACGCGGTGCGCCGCGGAAGCAAGTCGAATTGTGGTTTAATTCGGACCCATGAATAACGCCTTTCCGCAAGCCTCGGCTGATGGCGCACCGCCACCGCGAACGATCGCGCTGGTGGGAAAGTACCACAGTCCGGAGATTGCCGAATCGATTCGCCTGCTCGCCCGCTATCTGCACGAGCGCGGCATCACCGTCCTGATCGAGGAAGAGACGGCTGGCAACGTCGTTTCGCACTTGGCACTCGGGAGTTGGGCGAGCGGCAACTTTCCCTGGCTCGGCGCGCATTCCGACTTGGCGATCGTCGTCGGCGGCGACGGCACGATGCTCAATGCGGCGCGACAGCTGGCGCGCTATCGCGTACCGCTGGTCGGTGTCAACCAGGGGCGCCTGGGGTTCATGACCGATATCGGCCGCACCGAGATGCTCTCCTGCATGGACGACCTGCTTGATGGCAGGTTCGTCCCCGAGACGCGCATGCTGCTCGACGCCGAAGTCAGCCGCGAAGGGCGCAGCATCGTCTGTAACCTGGCGCTGAACGATGTCGTCGTCGACAAGGGTGCGATCGGGCGGATGATTGAATTCGAGCTCTTCATCGACGGCGAGTTCATCTATCACCTGCGCTCGGATGGACTGATTGTCGCCACTTCGACCGGTTCCACGGCCTACGCGCTGTCGGCCAATGGTCCGATCCTGCATCCCGGCGTGTCGGCCATCGCACTGGTGCCGCTCTGTCCGCACGCACTGACCAACCGGCCAATCCTGGTCGGTGACCGCAACGAGATCGAGATCCGCATCGTTCACGCAACGGACTCCCGAGCCCACTTCGACGGGCAGGTGACCGCCGACCTGAAGAACGGTGATGCCGTCCGCATTCGGCGGTCGGAGTACTCGATCACCCTCCTGCACCCGCCGGCCTACAGTTATTTTGCGATGCTCCGTCAGAAGCTGCACTGGAGCGAGCGGCCGAAGGAACACTAGGGCCGCAGTGTGACGGGGATGCCATGCTCTCTCGCTTGACGATCCGCGACTTCGTCCTCGTCGACCGCCTGGAACTCGAGTTTCAGCCGGGCTTCGGCACGCTCACGGGAGAAACGGGCGCCGGCAAGTCGATCCTGGTTGACGCGCTGGCTTTCGCTCTCGGCGAGCGCGCGGATACCGGATTGATTCGCACGGGCTGTGAGCGCGCCGAAGTGAACGCCGAGTTCGACCTCGCGACTGCGCCAGCGGCCCTGGCCTGGCTGCTCGCGCACGATCTCGATGCCCAGGGCAGCCTGCTGCTGCGGCGGGTCGTCGACAGCAATGGACGTTCACGAGCCTACCTGAACGGCTCGCCGGTGACCGTGCAGCAGTTGCGCGAGGTGGCGGAATCACTGGTGGACATCCATGGCCAGCACGCCCATCAGTCGCTCCTGCGCAGTGATGCGCAGCGCGCCCTGCTCGACGGACACGCGCGGCTCGATCCGCTGCAGGCGGAAGTGGCGGCCGCCTGGCGCAACTGGCGGGCAGCGCAGGCGGCGCTCGCGGCGGCCAGCGACGGCATCGAAGCGCTGGCGCTCGAAAGGGAACAGCTCGAATGGCAGGTTCGCGACCTGCAGACCCTCGGTTTTTCCAGCGACGAGTGGACCGTTCTGAACGAGGAGCACAAGCGCCTGGCACATGCCGCAAGCCTCGTCGAAGGCGCCCATTTCGCCTTGCAGGCGCTGGCCGAAGGGGATGCTGCCTGCGACGCGCGGCTGGCAGCGGTGAGCCATCGACTCGATGACCTCTCCGAGTACGACCCGGCGATCGCCGAAGTTGCCGCTCTCGTTCAGTCAGCGCAGGCTGAGCTCGGCGAGGCGATTTCCGCACTGCGCCGCTACGCCGGCCGGGTCGACCTGGATCCACGGCGCCTGGGCGAGGTGGAGCGGCGGCTCGAGGCAGTCCTCGGCTGCGCGCGGAAGTTCCGCTGTGCGCCGGAAGATTTGCCGGTTCTCCTGAGCCGTTGGCTGGAGCGACTGTCGATCCTTGGCGAGGCAGCCGACATCGATTCGCTGGCGGCGCGTACCGCCGGCGCGCGTGCGTCCTACGAAGAGCTTGCCCGGCGGCTGTCCGCCGGCCGCCTGACAGCGGCGAAGCAGCTGGGCAGTGACGTCAGCGTGGTCATGCAGCAGCTGGCGCTCGGCGGGGGACGCTTCGAGGTTGCCCTGGTGCCGGTCGAGGGAGGCAATGCCAGTGGATTCGAGCAGGTCGAGTTCCGTATTGCCGGGCTGGCCGGCAGCGAACCCCGACCGCTTGCCAAGGTCGCCTCCGGCGGCGAGATCTCGCGCATCAGTCTGGCGATCCAGGTCGTCACCAGTCAGGCGGCCAGCGTGCCGACACTGATCTTCGACGAGGTCGACGTGGGCATTGGTGGGGGCGTTGCCGAAGTGGTCGGACGCCTGCTGCGCGAACTCGGCAGCCAGCGGCAGGTGCTCTGCGTCACGCACCTGCCGCAGGTCGCAGCACGCGCGACCTGGCAGTGGCAGGTCAGCAAACAGGTCGAGCGGGAGCAGTTGCGCAGCCGGGTCGTCGTTCTCGATGCCGAGGCGAGGGTCGAGGAAATCGCCCGCATGCTCGGTGGCATCGACATCACGCCGGTCACTCGACAGCACGCACGCGAGATGCTGGCCATCGGCTCGCCAGACCGCTGACCTCTTCGTTCCGACGTGAATCAATAGCGAATCCCCGCGCTTCGCGACGGACGACGGCAACCTCTTCGGAGCGCCGGTGGTCGAGACATTACAACGGTTAGTTTTGGAATCAAGCCGGAGCGTGCCTGAACCGGCCCTTTCATTCGCCTGCGCTGAACACCCCCGGCAGGCGCTGTCTCGTCCCCTACCTTGCGGCCTGGTCGTTGGCAGATGACTTGGCGGCCGCCTTCTTGAGCCTGTTCTTCGCCGCCTTCCTGAGCGCCTTGAACTGCTCCGGATCCTCTGCCTTGAGATACTCCACCACCTCAAAGTCTTCGCGCCTGATGCGCTGGATGTCGATCTGCTCGACGTGCACCAGGCGCAGCAACTCGCGTACCGGTTTGGGCATGTTGCGACCGCTCTCGTAGCGCGAACCGCCACTCTGCGTGACGCCGATCTTCGACCAGAACTGCTGCTGATTCATCCCCAGCCTACGACGAATCTCGCGCGGATCGACCCGCTCAACGACCTTGACGGTGCTCATGACAGTCCTTTCTTGCTATTGGTTTACTCCTGGCAGCCGGCTCCCCGATCCCCTGCCGTCACTGCATACCATATGAATGGCTGGCGCACGCCACACTATAAGGATTTCGCCCGCAATTGCAAGCAGCATCGAGGCAGGAATTCCGGCCGATGCCGGTTGGCGCGAATCGCTTGCTCCCTTTTGCTCCCAAGGGCGCCATTGTCTTAAAATGACAGCCTTTTGGCTCTTGTCAACGGGATTTCGAATGGCATTGATAGTGCAGAAATTCGGCGGTACGTCGGTCGGCTCGACAGATCGCATCAAGAACGTCGCCAGGCGCGTCGCTCGCTGGCGCGCTCAGGGACACGACATCATACTGGTTCCCTCGGCGATGGCTGGTGAAACCAATCGCCTGCTGGCGCTGGCAAAGGAGATTTCGCCGGCACCTGACCCGCGCGAACTCGATGTCATCGCTTCCACCGGAGAGCAGGTGACGATCGCCCTGCTGGCCATGGCAATGCACGGCGAAGGAGTCAAGGCGAAGAGTTTCACCGGTTCGCAGGTCGGCGTCCTGACTGACAGCACCTTCACGAAAGCGCGCATCCTGAAGATCGATGAGGGCCGGATCCGCAAGGCCCTGGCCGATGGAAACGTCGTCGTCGTTGCCGGCTTTCAGGGGGCCGACGAGGAAGGCAACATCACGACGCTGGGTCGCGGCGGGTCCGACACCTCGGCGGTCGCGCTGGCTGCGGCGATGAAGGCCGACGAGTGCCAGATCTACACCGACGTGGATGGTGTGTATACGACCGACCCGCGCGTCGTCCCGGAAGCCCGCAAGCTGGACACGATCACCTTCGAGGAGATGCTCGAAATGGCCAGTCTCGGCTCGAAGGTGCTGCAAATTCGCTCGGTGGAGTTCGCCGGCAAGTACAAAGTCAAACTTCGCGTTCTTTCCAGCTTTGAAGACGAGGGCGAAGGAACGCTGATCACTGTTGAGGAAAAGGGCCATATGGAACAACCGATCATCTCCGGCATCGCTTTCAACCGCGACGAAGCCAAACTTACCGTGCTGGGCGTCCCGGATCGCCCGGGGATTGCCTACCAGATCCTCGGACCGATCGCCGACGCCAATATCGACGTCGACATGATCATCCAGAACATTGGCCGTGACGGCACCACCGATTTTTCGTTTACCGTCAATCGCAACGACTTCAGCAAGTCGCTCAGGATTCTCGAAGGCGTCAAGGAGAAGATCGGTGCGCGCGATGTCAGCGGCGACGCGACCACCTGCAAGGTCTCGGCAGTCGGCGTCGGGATGCGCTCGCACCCCGGGGTCGCCAGCAAGATGTTCGCTGCATTGGCGAAGGAGAACATCAACCTGCAGATGATCTCGACGTCGGAAATCAAGATCTCGGTTGTCATCGAGGAAAAGTACCTGGAACTTGCGGTACGCGTACTGCACAAGGCTTTCGGTCTCGAGAAGCCCCCGAAGGCGAAGTTGGGTTTGACCGGTCGGGGGGAAACCGATATCATCACGCCGTCCTAGGAGACGTGGCCGAGAGGTCGAAGGCACTCCCCTGCTAAGGGAGCATGCGGGCATAAACCTGCATCAAGGGTTCGAATCCCTTCGTCTCCGCCAGGAAACCACGTGAAACCCGCACTGCTCAAGGCTTTGCGGGTTTCGTCTTTTCAGCTACCCACATTTCAACCCACGCCAAGATTGAAAAGAGTGGCGCCAGACGCGAAAACCCGGCACGCGGCCGGGTTGGCAGGCGGCTGCTCCGGCAGGAGTCACTGGCGGTCGTCGACCAGCAAGCCAGTCAGGTTGGCCAGCTCACGGCACTCCTCGACGATCGCGTGGCAGGACCACATGAAACCGTCTTGCACCGCGGCGCTTTGTTTCCTGAATGCCTCGCCGCCAACGCCCCAAGTCATCACCAGCATGGCTTCAAGGTGCATCAGCTTGACTTCCAGGAGTTCGCGCACGTCGGTAGAGGTTGCGCCAGGTGAGAGGTCGTAGACGGACGAGTTGATCGAAGGGCGGGGATCGGCGATGGCGGTCATCGTGAGCTCTCCTCTCGGTCGGCGCCCCGATCGCTGGGGGGAACGCGAGACTCGATGACCGTATCGATCAGGGCTTTCGCGATTTCCACGAAGCAGGAAATGGCCCACCGGCCGCCATCTTCGACACCGTTGCCAAGATTGGCAGCGGCCGCGAGAAACATCGAAGCGCCTTCCAGCGCATCATCGGTCGAGATGTTTATGCTGACCACGAAGAACTGTGCAAGTCTTCCGGCCGGCGCGAAGTAGTTCTACTTTGTCAGATTGCCTTTCACTCTAATGCTGAGAGCATGGCGGCTTGCTTTCTATAGGCGGACTCCATGGCTTGGCGCC
>DDUX01000159.1:0-460 GCA_002345025.1 Candidatus Accumulibacter iunctus
ACCGCTTGAACTGACCGAGCGTCTGGCAGCGCTGATCCCGCCGCCGCGTCGACATCGCCCTCGCTACTACGGGGTGCTGGCGCCGAACGCGCCGTTGCGGGGGCAGGTCACTGCGCTCGCCGGCGTGCCCGACGGTACACCGGCGGCAGACGCGATCGGGTCAATCGCTGCGCCAATCGTCACGCCAAGCCGGTCGTCCGAGGGTCTTGCGGGAGAATCCGATGCCCCAACTGCTCTTGCCGATCTTTCCTGATGCGGTGACGCCGATCAAGGGCCTGCTGTCTGTCGGGAAGCAGGACGGGCAAATCGTGTATTTCCACGGCATCCTGCCGGTGTTCAGTCATGCGCAGGAGGACTTGGCGACCTTCCGGATGATTACGGCGCAATTGATCGCGCAGGGTCACCTGCGCGTGGTGGACGTGTCGCGCGCCTTCGGGGTGCCCGCGTTGAGTGTCAAGCG
>DDUX01000159.1:655-1143 GCA_002345025.1 Candidatus Accumulibacter iunctus
AAGAATCCTGTCCGCTCGTCTCGACGGCCAAGTGCGCTCGCTGACCAGCAAGCTCAGCCGCCGGCTCGCCCAATTCGGCGCGCTCAACCTCGACGAAACGATGGATCCGGCGAAAGTCGAGTCCTGTGTCGCCAAGAAGGCCGCTGCCCACGACGAGATCGAACAGCTTCAAGAGGAACTCAAGACCCTCAAGGAACAGCGCAAGGAAACCCCCTCCCGTCTCGAAGCCAAGNNCGCGTTGAGTGTCAAGCGCGCGTTGAAGCGGTATCGTCAGGAAGGGCCGAAGGGGTTCTATGTTCCACCGCGGCGCCGCGGTCGGGCGGTCCTGACGGCAGAGGTGTTGCAGCGGGCGCAGGCCCTGTTCGATGGCGGAGAGACCATCCCGAGGGTTGCGGCAGAACTGGGGATCACGATCGACACCCTGTCGAAAGCGGTCCGTGCCGGGCGGTTGCATGTTGCCGTGGTGAAAGAATCCTGTCCGCTCGTCT
>DDUX01000159.1:1301-2646 GCA_002345025.1 Candidatus Accumulibacter iunctus
AACAGCGCAAGGAACCCCCCTCCCGTCTCGAAGCCAAGGATTTGCCGGAAGAAAGCCGATTTCGCCGGCTGAGCACCAACAGCAAGCAATTGCTCGACACGCTCAAGATGATCGCCTACCGTGCGGAAACAGCGATGGCCAACATCCTAGCACCGCTTCTTGCACGCCCGGACGAGGCGCGCAGCTTGCTACGCGCGATCTACACCACCGAAGCCGACTTGCTGCCCGACCCGCACGCCGGCACCCTGACCGTTCGCCTCCACCATCAAGCCAATGGCGTCTCCGACCGCGCCGTCCGCACACTCTGTGACGCGTTGAACGCGACCGGGACCGTCTTCCCACGCTCGAACCTCCGCTTGATCCTCCAACTCGGTACTTCGCAAAATCCGTGAGATCAGGTTGTCTGAGCCTGAGCTGGAAAGCAGCCTTCCTGCCGGTACGCGCAGCATCGCCGGACATGACCACGTACAGGCGATATGTCCCGGTTTCCGGAAGGTGTAGGCGAAGCCCGTCAGCGCCGGGCTTTGCGCCCTGGATCCAGCGCAGGCCTGACGGCGCTTCGATGTCGAGAACGAGCTGGTTCTCGGTGTCCTTCAGCCACAATATGAGTTCATCCCCGGCGCTGGCTTCGAATGCCAGCGGAACCTGCCGATAGGCGCGCACCTCGTTATTGACGACGCGCTCGCTGCCGTCAGGGGGTAGCTCGACTTTTTCCACAGGGAGTGGCGGCGGTGGCGGCACCGCACCTGAAGGGAAAGCCCCGCAGAGACCCAGGAGCAGAAGCATCGCCCGCAACGCCGGTCTGGCCCGACGCCCGGGCGACGTTTCGCGCACTACCTTACAGATCTTCGAACTTGTCTACGCGCGGTTCGTTGGTGACTTCGCAGCGCTTGTAGCCGGACTTGTACTTGAGATTGACGCCGAACACGCCATTGCCCAGATCGCTGAAGCCTTCAACGTGGCCTTTCTCGCCCTTCATGAACATGTCGCAGGCTTCGAGGGCCTTGGCTGACGGGCCGGAAGCCTTCGTCTTTCCGGTGGGCTTGGTCGCTTCGCCGCGTGTCATTCCGGTGAATTCACCGTTCTTGGCGTAGGTGCAGGTAAACGGATCTTTGCCATCATAGGTGCCGGCGATGGAGTAGCTGCCATCCTTTGCTTTGACCAGCTTGCCGGTCTTGATATAAACCGGCTTGGTGCTAAATTCGCTGGCCGCCTGACCACGACAATAGGCGGGCATGTTGCCCGGTGTGACTTTTTCGGCCAGGACAGGTGTGGACAGAACGGCCGTGTCCTTTCGGCAGAGCTGCAAACCCGCGGCGGGGCTTGAGTCCGGCACCGCACCGGG
>DDUX01000061.1 GCA_002345025.1 Candidatus Accumulibacter iunctus
GCCGGCCGGCCGTGGCTCCCGATGCATCGCGGCCGCTGCCGGCGACGATGGCGAGCACCGAGCAGGCCTTGCGCAACGCCCTGCGCGCGCCGGAGCTTGGCGATTTCACGGCGCCCGAGCCGGGCAGGGTACCGGTGATCACCGATACCGCCCTGGTCTTGCTGCGCCGCAGCGGCGAGGCGCCCCTCGACCCCGCGGCGCGCCGGGTGATGGAGGCGAACCAGCAGGCCGACCTCCTGCGCCAGCGCCTGCACGCGGGCGAGCGGCCGGCCGAGACGCGCGTCGAGCTGACGGCGGCACTGAACGAACTGCGCGCCGCCATCAGCGAGCAGCTTGCGACGACCCCCGAGGCGAGCCGCGCGGTGCTCGCCGAGGAACTGGTCCATACCCAGCGCGAGTTGGAGTCGCTGGTGCGCTCCGAGGAAGGGCAGGTCCTCTTCAGTCGCGAGCCGGGCACCGGACGGCTGATCGAGAACCGCGTGGTCTACGAGCCGGCGGTCGAGCGGACGGCCGCCGACCGCGTCCGTACCGGCGCCGAGCGGGCGGGGCGCGTCCTCGGTGCGGTGATGGTGATCCAGACCATCCGCGAGCAGCACGAACTGGAGGAAAGGGCGCGCAGCGGCCGCACCACCGTCGTCGAGGGCCTGGCGGGCACGACGCACAATGTCCAGGGGCTGACGATCGGTCTGCGGATGATGTCCGGCATCCACGTGCACCCCGGCGAGTTCGTCCTCATGTCGGCGCTCAGCTTCACCCAGGCGGTCTCCGCCGACTATGCCAGCCGCGAGGAGGCCGCCGTCGCGATCAGCCGCGTCGCGATCACCGAGGGCATCAACCTCTTCCTGATGGTCCTGAGCCAGGCGATGATGCGCTCGGGCAACCCTTACGTCGTCGCCGCCGGTTTCGGCATCATGCTCCTCGGCGGGCCCATCGTCGCCTTCCTCGACTACGTCGGCGTGTTCGACGCCATCGAGCGCGCCTCCGCCTTCCTGCCTTCCGAGGTCACCGCGGCCAACCAGGAGCTCCGCGACCTGATGACCGAGTACCGCGCCATCGTCGGCGCCATCCAGCTTGGCCAGCGCAGCGACGCGCAGTTGCGCGCGGTCGGCGTCAGCGACCCGGAAGCGCTGCGCCGCAGCGCGGCGATCGATATCAATAGCAACCGCGCGTCCGCGCGCACGAAGGAGGGCGAATTGCTGGCCGCGTTCGAGCGCGGCTACGGGCGTGCCCGCACCGAATACGCCGGGCTGTTCGAACTGGATACGCTGCGGGCGCAGTTTCTGCAGTTGCGCGAACAGGTCCATCGCGGCGAGGAGGGCGGCGCGGAAGCGGCCGCCAGGGTCACCCGCCGCTTCGACGAGATCGACCGCCAGCTCGGCGAGGCGACCGCAACGATGAGCGAACAGCAGGTGCGGGAGATGCCGCAGTGGTCGCAGCTCAACGAGGGCTTCGATGAGCTGGAAAGCCTGCTGCGCGCCGCGGAGATCGATTGGGAGGAGGTGCGCGAGAAGCACGTCGAGGTGCAGCAGATGCTGCGCAACGCACGCTACCGGCTCAATCCCGCCGCCTTCGGCCTGCGCGCCGCGCCGTTGATGGCGGCCGCGGCTCCTGGCCGGCCGACTTACGACCGCCTGCTCGCCACCGCCGAGGCGAGGCTCAACCGCGACGAGTTTGCCCTGATCGCCGAGTCGCCGCGTGCGGCACTGTCGGCGTCGGTCGGCCGGCCAGCGGCGACGATGACCATGCCCTCCAGGCCGCCGGGTGCGGCGCCGGCGCCGAGTGCCGATGTCACCCTCATCGCGGTGGAGGATGCCCTGCGGGCTTACCGGGCGCTGGTGGCGCGCGCGCCGAGGCATCCGGACGCGGCCCTGTTGCATCGCGATTCCGAGGCGGTGGCGGTGACCTATCGCCGCTTCGTTTCCGAGCACGGCGACTACGCCGCCTACCTGCAACGGCTGCAGACCGTCGAGGCGTCCTTGCTGCGGCTCGCCGAGCGGGCGCTGAGCGGGAGCGGCGGCGAGTCGGGCGGTGCGTCGGCCGGCACGGCGCGGGATCTCGCGTTGCGCGTGCGCGCCGCGGTGAGCGAGCGCCGGGATCGCGACGGGCTGCTCTTCCTCGATGAGCTCGATCCCGTGGCGGCGCGCGTCCGCGCCACCGAGACCCGCCGCCTCGCGCCCCGGCTGGGCGAGGCACCGGGGACCATGGCGCTGACCGCCGAGGAACTCGCTGCATTATCCGGCGGCCGTCTGGAGGATCGCGCGGCGGGCATCACCACCGTCAGCAACCGGCTCGACCAGGTGCAGGGCCTGCGCATCCCGGCGTCGGAAGACGAGATCGTCGGCGGCGTCTTCCGCGTCGTCGGGGCGATCGAATCGCTGCCGTTGCTGATCACGGAAATCCCGCTGACGACGATCCGGGAAGACGAGAACGTGCTCGTCGGCCGGGCAGGAGCATCGACCGGATCGGTCTCCCCCAGGGGGCATTTCGACATGGTGCGGGTCGTGCCCTTGAACGCGGCGGCGGTCAGTCGACTGGGTGGCGCGGGTGTCCGCAGTCTTCCGGACTACAGCCTG
Organism: Candidatus Accumulibacter iunctus; assembly: GCA_002345025.1. Lineage (GTDB taxonomy): Bacteria > Pseudomonadota > Gammaproteobacteria > Burkholderiales > Rhodocyclaceae > Accumulibacter > Accumulibacter iunctus. The sequence goes on from DDUX01000061.1 coordinate 2,574, forward strand.
AGAGCGGTGCGCCTGCGCGATCTCGCCGCGCCCGCGGTGACGCCGGCTGCCGTGCCGTCGGCGCCAGCAGGGTCGGCGGCCGCCGGGGCGGGTCCTTGATGCCGATCGTGCCGCGACCCCGGCTGCGCATCGAGCTGGCGGGCCGCCCCCGCGAGCTGGTGCTGCGCGAGGCCGAAACCGCCGAGATCCTGCCCCTGGTCCTCGATCCGGAGCAGCGCTTTCCGGCGGTGGTCGAGGGGCGACTGGCGCTGGAGATGGCGGCGCTGATCGACACCATCGACGGCGACGTGCCTGCCGAGGAGCAGGCGCAGGCCATCGTCGCCTCGCCGGCGGCGCTGGCGGCGGTCTGCCAGGCGCGCAACGCCTTTTACGACGCCCTGATCGCCAGCGGCCGGGTTCTCGCCGCTTGTCCGCATTGCACGGCAGGCGAGGTGGAACTCGATCTGTTGTTCTATTGGCTGACGCTGCGCCTGCCGCCCTACCGGCTGTTCGACGAGGGTGTGCTCATGGGGCACCCGGCGCTCGCCGATCCCTTGCCCGGCGGCAGCCGCCCGGCGGGGCGGAGCCTGGCGCGGGCGATCGGCTTCTCCTATGCGGCAGAGCCGCCATTGCGCGGCCGGCTCCGGCCACTCGTCGGGCGCGACAGCCTGGCGAGGGAGGAGTCCGCCTGGCGGGCATTGGCCGCGATCGAGCGCGACGACGACCACTGGCACTGGACGCGACGCAACACGGGCTTTCGCGCGATTCTGCGCCTGAGCCAGGGTCTGGCCTGGGCCGATGGCCGGCAGGCGACGCCGCAGGAGATCGACCAGCTGCCGGTGGGTGCCTACCTGTTTCTCGACCTGCTGCACTTCGCCACGACGAACGTCGATGTCAGCGATGCGTCGCGACTCAGCGTGTCCTGCCCTGACTGCGGCTGCGGGTTTCTGCCGGTGATGCCGACGGACGCGTAGCGCGGCGTTTTCACCGGCTCTTCGGACGCCCCCACGGGCGATGGCGGGAAACCACCAATCGCCGTTTCTGTCCTTGAACTCGCCGCTGGACCGTTGGCCAGCCTGTGCACCGAGGTGAATGCGGAACTCGACGGCGTTGTCGCAGCCTTCTTCCCGAACTTCGCAGCCGCGTCGCGGAACGATGGACTGCAGTAGCCATCGCCGCGCCTGCGGTGACGCCGGCCGCCGTGCCGTCCGCGCCCGCACGGTCGGCGGTTGCCGAGGCGGGCCCTTGGTGGACCTGTCGGCGATTGGCCAGCAGCGACACGGCCCCTGGCGGACAATGCGAGCGGATAAATCGCGACCTGCCGCGTGGCACCCGATCGGGCAAGCACCCGCTGCACAACTAGTTGGGCATTAATTCAATGCGCCTGCTATAGTATTCCATGTCAGCTACGCGGAAAATGCCGTGCTGGGCGCCGCGACGGATGCCAACGCCACGACCCACACCAAGAGCGACTGAAGACCAACCCGGGCCATGAGAACCTGGTGCCGGGGCCAGAAAAGCCAGAAGAAGCTTCGATCAGATTGCTTTGCATCGTGATTGCCGAGGCCATCAAGTTTCTGCGGGGTCGCCTGAACGCCACCTTGCCGCGAGAATCCTCCGGCGGACCGGTCGAAGAGCTTTTCGTCTATGCCGGCACCAGCAACGACGAGAGAGTGGTTTTCAAAGCAGACGCCGTATCCGTAGCGTTGGTCAGGATCGATCAGGAGACGGCGCTTCGTCAGCCCGACCTCCATGCCAAGTTTTCCACCGACGGCGTACGCCAGAAAGTCGAACCCGAAATCAGGCTGAATTTGTTCGTACTGTTCGTCGCCCGCTTCCCCGACGACTACAGCCTGTCTTTGCACCATCTGTCGCGGGTTATTCGCTACTTCCAGAATCACCGCGTCTTCAATCACCAGAACTCGCCGGATCTCCATCGAGACATCCCCCAGCTTGTGCTGGAACTTGTGGCGCCGTCATTCTCCGAGCAGAACGAGATCTGGGGCGCCTTGCGCACGGCCTATCAGCCCAGCGCCCTGTACAAGGTCAGGATGGTCGTCTTCCGGGATGAAGACGCTCGGCCGCTGGCGACGATCGAGGAAACGCTGCTGACAGTCGGGGAGGTGCCCTCGCCATGAGATTCGTCCCCTTGTTCGGTGTTCGCGTCAGACACGATTACCATGGCGCCGCCACTTGTGGCGACCTCTCTTGCGAGCCGACACCGGAGACGCTGCGTCTCATCGCGCGCTACCGCCTGCGGATCAGGGAGGTTCCCGGCGGGCTGACGGTGCTGGCGGCGCTCGCTGCCGACGGCCAGACGCCGCTGGTCGGGCTGCCACGCGACGAACTCTTCGCCTTCCACCTCCGGGTGCGCAACGCCGATTTCGCGCTGTTCACCGATCTTCAGGAACTGACGTGCAAGACCGACCCGGTCTTCTCGAACGAAGCGCTCGCGGCGTCAGACCGCCGGACTCTCGATCTCACCGATCGCCAGTCGTGGAACATGGAAGGCTTCGTCGTCGCACCGGGAGACACCAAGCGACAGTTCTCACTCGCCGGAAATCCGCTGGCCCTGGATGGCGATGCGCTCAAGACGCCACAGGCCGCTGATTTCCGCCTCATGCCGCCCGCCGGAACGGCAAGGATCACGGCCTACGATGCCGCCACCAAGATCCTCACGCTGCAGTTGGGCGCAGCGCAACCCGATCTGACGGTCCGCTACCGCGTGCGCCCGAATCGGGACCGGCGCTTCCTCGCCGACGTCGAATTGCGCTACAACCAGTCGATGCCTGCTCCGGGAACAAGCGACGCGCCGTTCGAGATTCCCTTCAAGGTCCGAGCCGGCCGTTGGGCCTACTACCTGGTCACCGACCAGAAAGGGGATTTTTCGATCGTCGACACGAGATCGGGAACCCTGTCCATCAGCTTCAGCGCCGCCAACCGGACGACGCTGAATGATTTTCCCGACGATCCCGATCCTCTGGCGAGCGAGCTGTCACGGCAGTATCCCGATCTGCGGCGCGTCCGATTCCTGTCGGATCAGGCCGTACCGTGTTCGATCGCGACGCGCAGCGGAATCGAGCTGCGGCTCGGCGACCAGACGCTTCTCCGCCCGCTGCCCAATCCACCGCTCGGATACCTGTCGAGGATCAGAGAACAGACGGGAGCGGGATTTCTGGAGCTGGACACGTTTCACCAGGTCGTCAAGTACCTTCCAAACAACTAGGAACTCAACCAGGGGGCTCAGCACATGACCACTTACAGAACACCCGGCGTATATGTCGAAGAGAAATCAACACTGCCGCCCTCGGTCGCCGAGGTGGCGACCGCGATACCGGCATTCATCGGCTACACCAGTAAAGGACCGGCGGACACCGCCGAGCCGATCGTCGAGCGCATCGCGACGCTGCTCGAATTCGTCACCGCTTTTGGCGGTGCGCAGCCGGCGAAGTTTGACGTGACCGAGCCGGCCGATCCGGCCGACGCTGTGGCGGTCGCGCTGACGCCTCCCAGCCATTCGTTCTCGCTGTATTACGCGCTGAGCCTCTATTTTCGTAACGGGGGTGGACCGTGCCATGTCGTTTCGGTCGGCAACTACGCTTCGACGCCAAGCTCGCCGCGTTTCAAGAAGGGCCTTGATGCCCTGGAAAAAGAGGACGAACCGACGCTGATCGTGCTGACCGATGCCGCTTGCGTCTTGAATGCCAGCGACTACTACGACGTGTGCGGGCATGCCTTGGTGCAATGCGCGAAGCTGGGTGACCGCTTCACCATCCTCGATGTCGTTGATGGCAAGGTGGAAGACTTCAGAAACAACAGCAACCTGTCGGCCAATCTCAAATACGGCGCTGCCTATCATCCTTACCTGAAAACATCGATCAACTACGATTACGAAGATATCGGGGTTTCCGTCAAGCTTGCCGAGGTTGCGGGAACGCACAACCTGGGCGGCGTCAAGGGGATAGCCGTCAGCTTCACCGGCTCGACCGGCAGTACCCCCAAGGTTAAGGTAACCCTCGCTGGAACGTTGAGCTTCTCGATTGCCGATGGCACGCTGGCCGTCACCGGCGCGAAGGACAAGACCGGGACGGATATCGCCGCGGCGTGGAGTACCTGGAAGAAGTCCAACAAGACTTTGGGCTTCGATGTCGTCAGCAGTGGCGACGGATCGGACGTGGTCGCGACTGCCGATGTGGCGAGTGTCGCCATCGTTGTGGTCAGGAAGAACACAGGCGTGACGCTGGAGAGCATCTTGAGCAGCAAGACCGCGCTCTACAATAAAACCAAGGCAGCGCTCGCAGAGCAGCGTGTCGTTCTCCCGCCCAGTTCGGCGGTCGCCGGCATTTACGCCCGCGTGGACCGCGAGCAGGGCGTCTGGAAGGCGCCGGCCAACGTCGGCGTGCTCTCCGTGCTCGGGCCGGTCGCGAGGATAACGGATGCACAACAGGAGGATCTCAACGTCGATTCGACTGCCGGCAAGTCGATCAACGCGATCCGCAGCTTCACCGGCAAGGGCACGCTGGTGTGGGGCGCCCGTACTCTGGCCGGCAACGACAACGAATGGCGTTACGTCCCCGTCCGTCGCTTGTTCATCGTGATCGAGGAGTCGGTCAAGAAGGCGAGCGCGTTTGCCGTCTTCGAGCCGAACGATCAAACCACCTGGCTCAAGGTAAGAGCGATGATCGAGAGCTATCTCTACGGCCTGTGGCAACAGGGGGCGCTCGCCGGATCGAAGCCGGAAGCCGCCTACTACGTGCGCGTCGGCCTGGGCACGACGATGACGCCGCAAGACGTGCTCGAAGGCCGGATGATTGTCGAGACGGGTATCGCTGCAGTCCGACCGGCCGAATTCATCATTCTCCGCTTCTCCCACAAGATGCAGACCGCCTGAGCGCAGTCGCCACCCACTCGCCACGCATTTGCCGCCAAACCAGACATCACGAGGCCTAGACCACCATGGCACTGACCAAAGACGAAATCAGGACTACCTACCCGCTGCCCGTCTACAACTACAAGGTCGAAATCGACGGCAAAGCCGTCGCTTTCTCCGAAGTATCGGGCTTGAGCATTGCCTACGAAACCAGCACCTATGTCGAGAGCCCGACGAGCGGCGTTGGCCCTCGCCGGATGTACATGCCCAGCCAGCGAAAATCGGCGACCATCACCATGAAGAAGGGGATGGTCGCCGGCGTCAGCGTGCCGGTGCTCTTCGGCTGGATCAGTTCGATTCAGCTCAATCGCGTTGACAAGAAGGACATTTACGTTCGCCTTTGCGACGAGAATGGTGCCGCGGTGGTCAGTTGGAAAGTCATCAACGCCTTCCCGACCAAACTCGACGCGCCGACCTTCACCGCGAACTCGAATGACGTCGCGATCGAAAGCATGGAACTGATGGCCGACGGCGTCGTCGTCGAGCCAGCCTGAAACGGGACGACCCAGCGATGTCGGAAACCGCGGCGAGCCAGCGGGCGCAGTATCCGCTGGCGGCCTACAACTTTCGCGTCACCGTCGGCGAGGCGGTGATGAGCTTCACCGACGTGTCGGGGCTGGTTCAGGAGTACCAGACGCTCACCTACAAGCACGGGTTGAGCTTCTGGGAGGGCGAGTCGATCAGCAGGTTCCGCTACGACAAATACGTGCAGCTGACGCTGAAGAAGGGCGTGATCGCCGGTCTCACCGAGATCTACGAGTGGCTGGGCAGCGGGGACCAGCCAAGCCTGAGCATCAGCCTGTGCGATGAGGAGGGACAAGCCGTGGTGACCTGGCAGATCAAGAAGGCGCTGATCGTCAAGCTTGAAGCCCCGCCGCTGCAGGCCAGCGGCAACGAGGCGGCAATCGAGACGCTGACGCTGATGGTGTCGGGGATCTCGGTCGAGCACCACTGACGCCATGAGACAAGGAGCCCGACAATGAGCGATCCGATCCTCGGCATGCGCTTCAGTGTGCTGTTTCTCGCCGGAGGAGCCGTGCCCAATCCGCTTGATATCCGCTTCCAGAGGGTATCGGGGCTGTCGGCCGAGGTCGAGACCGAAGCGGTGAGCGAAGGCGGGCAGAACCTCTACACACAGAAGCTGCCGCGAGGCATCAAGTACAACAACCTGGTTCTCGAACGCGGCATGGTGGTCGGTTCGCCGCTCAATCTGGAGTTCAACGCCGCGATGTCCTTGTTCAAGTTTGCCACCTCGAACGTGCTCGTGACGCTGCTCGGCGAGGACAGGCAGCCGCTTGCCGCCTGGCTGTTTCTCAAGGCCTACCCGGTCAAGTGGTCGACTTCGGATCTCAGCGCTGAGCCCGCGCTGGTGATCGACACGCTCGAACTTGCGTACACCCGCATGCAGGCGTTGAGAGTCTGATCATGCCGGTCGAGATCAAGGAACTGGTGATACGCGTCGTGGTTGGCGACGACCGCGCCGGGGCAGGCAAAGAGGGGAAGGAGTCCCTCGCCGCCGCGTCGAAGGGCAGATTGGGTGCCGCCAACAACGAAGAAATCGTACAGGAGTGCGTGCGGCAGGTCCTGCGCATCCTCGCCAAAGAAAAGGAGAGATGAAATGGGGCTGGGGAATCTATTCAAGCTGGAGAAGCTGCGGATCGAGGCTTTCAAGGACGCAGACCGGAACTCCCCGGCCGATCCGCCCGGCATGGAAGTCATGTTCAATCCCACCAGCTACAAGCGAAAGTACGAGATCGCGTTCTCTTCTCCGCAGGCCGTTGGTTCGGCCAGCAAGCCTGCGGACTACAGCTTCACTCCGCCGGGCGAACTTGCCTTCCAGTTTGTTTTTGACGGAACCGGCGTGGCATATTCCGGCGTCGAGCACATGACGCGCGCTTTGCGCGGCGAGAGCGTCAAGAAGCAGATCGAGAAGTTCGAAAAGCTTTGCCTGGACATGAACAGCGACAGCCACCAGCCCAACTTTCTCCGCATCTCCTGGGGCGATCACCTGAAGTTTGACGCGCGGCTGCGCTCGCTCGACATCACCTACAAACTGTTCGACGAGGGCGGCGATCCGCTGCGCGCGGAAATAGACGCCAGCTTCGTTGACGACCGGACCCCCGCAACGATCGCCCGCACCGCCGACAAGAAGTCTCCCGACCTCACGCATATCCGAATGGTCAAGAGCGGTGACACCTTGCCCTTGCTGTGCAAGGAGATCTACGGGTCGTCCGCGCATTACCTGCGCGTGGCGGCCGATAACGGACTCGACGATTTTCGCTGTCTCGTCCCCGGACAGACGCTCCGCTTCGCGCCGCTGAAGAGCGGCGAGCGCGTGACCAGAACCTGATCATCCCTCGGCCAACCGATCATGAGCGTCGTCACTGCCACCATCCTGAGCGAGCAAAAGCAGATCGATGAGGTCTATCAGTTGCTGGCGATCGACATTCGTCGCGAGGTGAACCGTATCCCCTACGCGAGCCTCGTGCTGGTCGACGGCGACGCGGCGAAGCGGGAATTCGCCCTCAGCAATGACCAGGTTTTCGAGCCGGGAAAGGAAATCGAGATCGCCTTGCGCTACGAAGCGGAGACCGAAGACGCGACGCTGTTCAAAGGCCGGGTGATCACGCACGGTGTCGAGGCGAGCGCCCACGGGTCTTTGCTCAGGGTCGAGATCAAGGACGCCGCCGTCAAGTTGACGCAGACGAGGAAGAGCGCGGTGTTCATCGACCAGTCCGACGATGAAGTGATCAAGAAGATCATCGAGGACGGCAAACTCAAGGCCGGGACGGTGGAAGTGACCAAGCCCAAACATCCGCAGATCGTCCAGTACGGCTGCTCGGACTGGGATTTCCTCGTCTCGCGTGCCGACATCCAGGGGCTGCTCACCGTTGTTGAAGACGGGGAGATTTCGGTGCGCAAGGCGGACGCGAGCGCGAAGCCCAAGCACCGCTTCGATTACGGCATTGACGAGATCTACGATTTCGAATTCCAGGTGGACGCCGGCCATCAGTACCCGAGCGTCAAGAGCAGTGGCTGGGATCTCAAGCAGGCCGCGCCCACCGACCCGGCGAACGCCAAGGCATTCTCCCTGTCGCAGGGCGACCTCGACGGCGCCAAGCTCGCCGACGCCGTCGGCTTCGAACCCTGCGCACTTTCGCATCCGGTGCCGGTGGCGCAGGAGGAACTGCAAGCCTGGGCGGATGCGCGCATGATGCGCAGCCGCATGTCGATGATCCGCGGCCGTCTGGCGACCCGCGGACTCGCCGACCTCAAGCTCCTGGACGTCATCGAGATCGACGGCGTCGGCACGCGCTTCAACGGCAAGACCCTGATTACCGGGATCTGTCATCGCGTCGATAGGGACGGTTGGCGCAGCGATATCCAGTTCGGTCTTTCGCCGCGTGCTTTCTGCCGCGAGGATGGCATCGCCGATGTACCCGCTGCCGGGCTGCTGCCCGGAGTGAGTGGCCTGCAGATCGGCGTCGTCGACAAATTCGTCGAGGACCCGGACAAGGAGCTGCGCGTCAAGGTCGTTCTTCCGGGCATCGGCGCCAAGACCGAAGCGCTGTGGGCGCGGCTGGCGGCGCCCGATGCCGGCAAGGATCGAGGGTGCTTCTTCCGTCCCGAGGAGGGTGACGAAGTCGTCGTCGGCTTCTTCAACCAGGATCCCCGACAACCGGTGATCCTCGGCGCGCTGTACGGCTCAAAAAACACCGCGCCGCAGGACTGCGCCGAAATCACCCAGGACAACCTCAAGAAAGGCTTCGTCACCAGGGCCGGTACGAAAATCCTGTTCAACGACGACAAGAAGGCTTCGCTGACGCTCGAAACCGCGTCCGAGAACAAACTCCGTCTGGACGATGACAAGGAGACGATCGAGATTTCCGACCAGCACGGCAACAAGATCACCCTCGACAAGGATGGCATCACGATCGAGAGCGCCAAGGATCTCAAGCTCAAGGCGAGTGGCAACGTCGAGATCCAGGGCGCGAAGGTGGACGTGAAATGACCGCGCAAACCGACCGTGGGCCGATGCGGCGGCCCGACGACAACCATTGAAAGGACTACCATGCAGGAAATCAAGCTGGATCTGGCGATCGAAGACGCCAACCTGATCCTCGAGGCGCTGGGGAGTCTGCCCTTCGCCAGGGTCTACACGCTGATCGGAAAAATCCAGCAACAGGCCGCGCAGCAGCTTCAGGAGAGCGGCGCAGAGAAGGCGGACGCAGGTCCACCAATGGCCCACACGCTGGAATGAGGCGATGAGCAGCGACAGCTCCTTTCTCGGCACGGGGTGGAGCTTTCCGCCGAGCTTTGCCTCGGCGGGGAGCGACGTGCACATGGTTTCGGCGGCCGAAGACATCGAACAGAGCCTGGCGATCCTGCTCACGACGCGGCGCGGCGAGCGTGTGTTGCAGGAGGACTTTGGTTGCGACCTGAGCGAATTCCAGTTCGCCGAGGTCAGCCAGGGGCTGATCGGCCGCCTACGCAGCTTCATTGCGGACGGGCTGCTGCATCACGAGCCGCGGATCAACCTGAACGACGTCGACGTCTCGCTGAGCGGCGCCCAGGAGGGGCTGCTGCTGATCACCATCGACTACACGGTACGTGCGACCAACTCGCGTTACAACATGGTCTACCCGTTCTACCTGAACGAGGCGAGCTCGCCGGGCCGCTGACTGCCATCATGTCTGATTCCATCCTCATCGAATGCGACCAGGTCATTTTCCTCCCGGCTTTTTCGCCGGCGATCGTGGTCGTGCAACCCGGCAAACTCGAAGGCAGCGGCCCGGCGACGATTGGCGGCAAGAAGATTTGCGTGGACGGTGACGAATCGAAGGTCTCCGTCTCCGGATGCACCTACATGACCCCGCAGTATTCGATCCCGGGCACCGGCACCTTGAAGATCTCGGCGCTGGCCGGCGACCAGAAGGCCAAGAAGACGCAGACCGGTGGCAAGCCGGTACTGCTCAAGGGCGGCAACTTCACCGCCAGGTTCGAAGTCCAGAGCCCGGCACAGCAGCCGCCACCCGGGCCGGGATCGCCAATACCGGACTCAGCGAGCGACTACAGCGGCAAGGGCATGTTCGTCACCACCAACAGCAAGTTCATGGGCGACTAGGAAACGGGGAGCGGCATGGCAAACGACCAGAAGACGACGCTCCCACAAGTGCGCGACGGCACCAGCCAGTCGGGCAGGATTCTGCCTGAGCTCGATCCGCAGCATGTCCGGGTCGACGAACGCACGACGCGCGACCTGCTGGCTTTCGTGCAAGCCTACGCGCGCGAGTTGAAGTATTTCGGCATCGACGATCCCGATCAGGCACAGAAAGACTGGAGCGGTTTCGTCGGATCCATCGACCTCGACCTGGCCGTGCGCTATGCCGATGAGCCGGAGAGATTTTCGCCGGAGGCTGCGAGCGCGTACGCGCGGCCGCACTTTGCCCTGTTGCTCACTTTTCTCAAGCTGCTCGAGAACACGTGCGCGCAACTCAACACCCTGACCGGGCGGCACCTCGAATTCTTCTACCGCGACATCCTGCGGATGATCCGCAAGCGCGCGGTTGCCGACCAGGTCCATGTGCTGGTCGAACTCGACGGCCGCGCCGATGCCGTGCAACTGCCTGCGGGAACGGCACTGCGCGCCGGCAAGGATCGCCTGGGCAGGGACCTCCATTACCGCACCAGGAACGAGCTGATCGCCAATCAGGTGCAGGTGGCGCAAGTCAGCTCGCTGCATACCGAGATCAGGCACATCGGCATTCGCGAGGCGAGCCGCCAGTGTCTGCTGCGCGGCACGCGCGAGGAAGCGTTCGTGGCGATGTTGCGAATCGCCCTCGGTCAGCCGAATCCCGGCGATCCGCTGCCGGTGCCGATTTATGCGGGCGTGCCGCCGGCCGGGTCGGAAGTGAGCTTCGAAAACCTCGTTGAGGCCCGCGATCTGCTCGCCATCGTCGACATCAAGCTCGGCATGCCGATGTTCGCCGACTTCCGCGATCTGATGCGCTTGAAGCGGCTGCGAGAGAAGAGCGATGCGGCGGACTGGCAGAGCATCAACCGGCACCTCGTCGAAGCTGGCAGGAGGCGCGACGCCGCCTTGGCGATCGATCCGATGGCTTCGAGCGAGTTCGAGGCCAACCTGCGGGCCGGGCCAGCCCA
>DDUX01000171.1:0-1086 GCA_002345025.1 Candidatus Accumulibacter iunctus
CAGCACAGATATGTCATTGCAGTATTGGAGTTGACATTGTCATCTACAACTCCATGAATAGATTGAATAATTACTACGATGATCATTCTACCACATGACGAGCGCAAGTGATCAAGGAGCAATCTGACAAAGTAGAATTAAAGAGTGATGAGCCGTTGTACACCTCGGCGATGCGGCTGCCGACGGCCGAGTTGCCGTTCATCTTTGACGCCATGTTGGCAAGAAAGAGCATCTGACCGTCGCTCGAGCGCGTGACGAGTGACAGTTCCTCGCCCCGGTGCATGACCCTGAAGCTCGGGTCGCGCATACCGTCCTTGCCGCCCATCGCTTCGAGGTCCTTCTTCCAGCTCTTGCCGTAGGGCGGGTTGGCAAGCATGAAGTCGAACTCGCGGGCGGGGAAGGCGTCGTGCGCCAGCGTGGACCACTCGGCGCCGCCGACGATGTGGTCGGCGCTCTCGCCTTCGCCCTTGAGCAGCATGTCGGCCTTGCAGACGGCGTAGGTCTCGGGGTTGATCTCCTGTCCGTAGAGCAGGCACCTGACCTGCTGGCCGCGCCCGGCGGTGATCGCCGTCAGCGTCTCCTCGGCGACGGTGAGCATGCCGCCGGTGGCGCAGGCGCAGTCGTAAAGCAGGTAGGTGCCGGACCTGATCTCGGTCTCGATCGGCCGGAACACCAGGTTCGCCATCAGACGAACCGCGTCGCGCGGCGTCCAGTGCTCGCCGGCTTCTTCGTTGTTCTCCTCGTTGAACTTGCGCACCAGTTCCTCGAAAACGGTGCCCATCGAGTGGTTGTCGATGCCGGCCGGCGAGAGGTCGATGTCGGGGTCGAGGAACTTGTTGATCAGCGTGCCGATGGCGTCGGCCCTGGACAGCGTCTGCAACTGGTTGCGGAATTTGAAGTTGTCGAGGATGTCCTGGACGTTGGCCGAGAAGCCGTTGAGATAGTCCTCGAAATCAGCCAGCAGCCGCTGCTGGCTGCCGCGCGACTTGAGGTCGCGCAGGGTGAAACTCGAGGTGTTGTAGAACGCCTGGCCGGCGGCATCGCAGAGTGCGGCGCGCTGTGCGGTGATGCCCGCCGCGTCGAGCA
>DDUX01000171.1:1351-12365 GCA_002345025.1 Candidatus Accumulibacter iunctus
GTCGAGCACCTTCTTCTTGGTCGGTTCGAGGACGGCGTCCAGCCGCCGGATGACGCACAGCGGCAGGATCACGTCCGGGTACTTGCCACGCTTGAAGAGATCGCGCAGGACGTCGTCGGCGATGCCCCAGATGAACGAGATGATCTTGTTGTGAGTGCCCTGGTCCACTACGCAGTTGTCTCCGTCGCAATCGTGAGGGTGCAGCCCGATCCGTTGCGCCAGGCCACCCCGATACCGGCTGCCGCGGTGTCCTTTGACGACAGGTGCCTGCCTTTCGTCGGGCTCGGGCGCGGCTGTACGGCACCAGTGCGCAGCACCGCCGTGTCCGCCCTGCTGGCGACCTGCCGCCTTAAGCCAGCTTCGCTTCTCGCCCCCAGCGCCTCCCACCATCAAGTCTATTGCGGTTCACTCGGTTTTGTCTCGAATGACGGCCATCCGAGCAAACGCCGGGGCAGGCAGAGCGGTGGGCCTTCCGACGACGAGACCGGGCGTGGCGGCGAGGTCGGTTCGCCTGGAGGCTCAGGACCTCGCGCACGGCAGCCGCGTCGGTGATGAAGGCAGTGCTTCGCACCGCTCCGCCACAACTTGGGCCGGGCGATGTGGCGTTGCGGGAAGCCGACTGCCGGGAGCAGCACCGTGCGCCGCGCGCTTGCTCCCGCCGCCGCCGCCCGACGCGTCGATCGGGAGCGGCGCTCGCCAGGCGATCCTGACGGCCTGGCGATTCACCTGCCGGGTGCCGGAGTGGGCAATTGAGTTACTGTCCCCGAAATTGCAGCCGCCGATCACCCCCCGCGATCGGCGGCGCTGCAATATACTGAAGCCGCTCACGAACTCGATGCGAAGGACACCTCCCCATGCCACCGGCCAAGACAAAGACCGTCAGCCGCTCGCCGCGTGTCGGCAGCAGCCACGCGGCCAAGACTGCGGTGCAGCAGACGACGGCGCGCGTGCGCGAGATGCATCACGCGATCGCCAACAGGTCGTTCTCCGTCCTGCGACGGGTGCCCTTTCTGTCGGGCCCGACAAAGATCGTGCAGATCGCCCACGATGGCATCGTCGCCGGGGTCTACCAGGCGATTCACCACACCAGCGGTGTCGTCCTCGACGCAGCGGCAATGATCGAGGAACGACGATCACGACAGGCACCAGCCCAGGAACCGGGTCGCCTGGCGACGCGAGTGCACAGCGCGCTGAACGGCGTCTTCGGCGATCACCTTGCCGCGACCGACAACCACCTGGCGATCGCCATGACGCTGCGGCACGCCGGCGCCGCCCTGACGCTGGACGGCGATTCGCTGCTTGCTGCCCTGCCGGATGCCGGGCGGCGACTTTGCGTCTTCATCCACGGTCTGGCTTGCGACGAGTCTGCGTGGCGGCCGCGCTCGGCCAGCGCCGGCGGCGCGGCGGAGGTCGATTTCGCGCGGCAACTGCAGACCGATCTCGGCTATACGCCGCTGCATGTGCGCTACAACAGCGGCCTGCCGATCAGTCGCAACGGCGGCGAACTGGCGGCGGTGCTCGAGCGACTGATCGCAGCGTGGCCGCAGGTGGACCGCGAGATGATCATCATGGGCCACAGCATGGGGGGTCTGGTCGCGATCGCCGCCTGCGAGCATGCGGCAGCGGCCGGAATGAACTGGCCACAGGCGACCCGCATGCTGATCTGCCTTGGCGCCCCGCAACTCGGCTCGCCCCTCGAGCGGCTTGGTCATTTCGTCACCTCGGCGCTGCAGGTATCGAAGGTGACAGTGCCGCTCGCCCGGATCGCCGCCGCGCGCAGCCAGGGAATACAGGATCTGCGGCAGGGGCCGGGCGCGACGCAGGCGCATCCGGCAGCCGGGCACATCGCCTATCGCTTTCTCGGCGGCAGCCTGGCCGAAGACGTCGAACACCGCTTTGGCCGTCTGCTCGGCGACGGGCTGGTGACGCTCGGCAGTGCCACCGCGCAGGCGATGGCGGATGACGTGCAGACGGCGGCGCTGGGCCGACTCGGGCACATGGCGCTGCTTACCGATGCCCGCGTCTACCGGCAGATTGCCGAATGGGTGGCCGCTCTGGACGATCCCGCGGCGGCCGCTGCCGACGATTGAGCACCGGCGCGAACGTGCTGGTCGGCCGCCCTCCTGAGGCGATCCGCGGCACGCCGGCGAGCGCCGCCGATCGCTGCAGCGCGCTATTCCTCGATCGGCACCGCCCTGAACGCCTCGCTCGCCTCAAGCCTGGCGGCGAGTCCCTCGAGCGCCGGCCAGGTTCCTGCCGGCCACTCGTGCGGCAGCACGTGGCGGATGAAGCCGATGCCGGCAACGGCCGAGATGTCGGCCTGCGTCAGGCCGCCGCCGAACAGGAAGTCGCCGTCGAGGCGTTCCTCGAGCATCGCGAACGCCTGCCGCATCTGCGCGCGCAGGCGGCCCGTCCAGTCGGGCCACTGCCGTTCCGCCGGGCGCTTGCGCTCGTACTCGATGGCCACGGCCTTCTCGGTGCCAAGCATCGCCAGCGCCGTCAACTGCTGCACCTGCCGCCGGTCGGCGCCGCTGCGCGGCGTCAACGGACTGATGTCACGTTCGACTGCCAGCTCATCGAGGTAGTCGAGCTGATAGGCGCTTTCGTACAGTCTCTCGCCATTCGGCAGTGTCAGCATCGGCACCTTGAACAGCGGGTTGAGCGGCCGCATCGCGTCCATGTGCCGAAACACCGACAGCGAAACATGTTCGAAGGGGATTCCGTAATGCTTCATGCTGACCGCCACCCGGCGCACGAAGGGTGAGTCGTAAAGCCCGAGCAGCTGGTGCTGCCCGCCACTGGTCGTTGGCGTCATTTTCAGTCTCCGATCGAAAGAATCCTGCCGGTGTCCGGCAACGGCGCGTTCAGGCGCAGGCGGCTGCCTGACTGCGCAACCTGAACCCGGGCAGGCGCCACCCGCGCCAGCAGGCACCCGCCGGCGGCAGCAGCCGGATCGTCGCCGCGCGCGTCGCCTCGCAGCTCTTCTCGGTCCACGGCTCGACAACGACCCGGCCGGCACCGGCAATGATGTGGCGCTCGCCGGGCAGCAGCCAGACGTCGCGCCCGCCGTTTTCCTCGGTCAGCCAGACGCGGTCGCTGACTGCAGTCAGGGTCCAGCCGGCGAGCCGCGCGAGCGAAACTGCGTCGGCAGCACCGACTGCGAACTCGACATAGGGGGTGCGAACGGTCATGAGCTTCTCCTTTCCTTCACTTGCTGCCGGCCCACGCCGGGCAGGTGTCGCCATTTTCAGGTGCCGGCGGCGCCGCTACAATCGAAATGTTTTCACCTGACATGTGAAGAAAATTGGCGGATCAGAGACGCACCCCAGTACTCGGCAGCCTGCGCGTTTTCGTCGCCGCGGCACGCACGCAGAGCGTGACCGGCGCCGCAGCCCAGCTCCATCTGACGCATGGTGCCGTCAGCCACCAGTTGCGGCAGTTGCAGGACCAACTCGGCATCGCGCTCTTCGAGCGCCATGGCCGCGGCCTGCGACTGACGGCGAACGGCGCTGTCTACGCCGAGGAGTTGGCGCGCGCCTTCGCCGACATCGACCAAGCCACCGACCGGTTGCTCGCGAACTGCGACTACCGCCGCCTGCGGGTCAGTTGCATGCCCTCATTTGCTGCCCGCTGGCTGCTGCCACGGCTCGGCAATTTCATCGCCCGCCACCCCGAATACGACGTCGAGGTGCAGTCGAGCGCGCGCCTCGCCGACATCAAGGGGGGCGAAGCCGACGTCGCGCTGCGCTTCGGCCACGGTCGCTACCCGGGGCTGAGCTGCCGGTTGCTGATGCGGGACTGGTACTACCCGGTCTGCTCGCCCGAATTCCGCCACCGCCACCAGCTCGCCAGCCCGTCGCAGCTGATCTCGCTGCCGCTGCTGCGCTCGCCGGACGAGCACTGGCAGCCATGGTTCAGCGCCGCTGGCCTGGTCGTCGACGAACCGCAGCGCGGTGCCGTCTTCGATGATTCGAGCCTGATGCTGATGGCCGCCGCCTCCGGGCAGGGCGTCGCGCTGGCGCGGCACACGCTGGCGGTCGACGACCTCGCGAGTGGTCGCCTGCTGCGCCCGTTCACGACGATCATCGAGTCGCCGCTCTCGTACTACCTGGTTTCACGGCCTGCCGACGAGCAGCAGCCGGCGGTCGTTTCGTTCCGCGACTGGCTCGTCCAGGAGGCGGCATCGTACCGGCCGCCGGCAGGCGAAGAGACGCCTACCGCGGGCGGGCAGCGCGACGAGTCCGGGTCTCAGTAGCTCAGTGTCTTCGCCAGCTCCTTCGCCTGCTGCACCCACCCTTCGACCATCGCCAGCGATGGCGGCTGTTTGCACACATGTTCGCGCTCCTTGGTTTCGACGATGCGGGTATGCAGCTTGTCGGGACGGCGGGTGGCAAGCTCCTTGGCCGTATCCACGCCTGCCCGCTCCAGCAGAACCGAATTCGAGATCGATGGCAGCGGCATGGCCAGCAGTCCACTGCGGCGGCAGCGGCGCCCCCGTCCGTCAGCCTTTCTTCTGCTGTGCCAGGGTCGGCAGCACCAGCCGGAAGCGAATCGCCGCCAGGCGCAGACCGAGGACGATCGCCATGCCGGCCCAGGACGCGTAGACCGGTGCGACGCCCGCTTCCTGCAGCGCAATCATCGTCAGTGCCCCGGCCCACGCCGCCGAAGCGTAGAGCTCGCCCTGCAGGAAGATCAGCGGGACGTCGTTGCACAGGATGTCGCGCAGCACGCCGCCGACGGCACCGGTGATCACCCCCATCAGGCTCGCCACCAGCCAGGGAGCGTGCCATTGCAGCGCCACCTGCGTGCCAACGATGGTGAACAGCGCGAGGCCGATGGCGTCGGGAATCAGGAACAGCCGCGGCGGCACGCGGCAGGCACGGGCGACGAAGAAGGTGACGACGGCAGTGCCGAGGGCGGCTGCGAGGTAGGCCTGGTCGACGACCCAGAAGACGTTGCGGTCGAGCAGCAGGTCGCGCACCGTGCCGCCGCCAAGCGCGGTCGCCACGGCGACCAGCAGCGCGCCGATCAGATCCATCTGCTTGCGCGCTGAATCGAGGACACCGGTCAGCGCATTGACCGCCACCGCCGCCATGCCGACCCAGTAGAGCAGCGCCTCGATGCTCATAGCTCGCCCACCGGCAGCGCCGTCTTGTCCACCACGCGCCGCAGCACGAAGCTCGAATGCACCCCGGTCACCCCCTTGATGCCGGTGATCCGGTTGAGCAGCAGGTCCTGGTAGGCGTCCATGTCCTGCACCACGACCTTGAGCTGGTAATCGGCCGCCTGGCCGGTGATCAGCAGGCATTCGATGATCTCCGGGATCTCGCGGATGGCTGCCTCGAGCTGGCTGAAGCGCTCCGGCGTGTGCTGGTCCATCGAGATGTGGATCAGCGCCATCAGGGACAAGCCGAGCGCGCGCGGGTCGAGCAGCGCGCGATAGCCGACGATCAGACCGGCCTCCTCGAGCGCCCGCACGCGCCGCAAGCACGGCGAAGGCGACAGGCCGATGCGCTCGGCGAGATCCTGATTGCTGATCCGCCCGTCCTCCTGCAGTACTTGCAGAATCCTGCGGTCGAAGCGATCCAGTTGCATGCCATTGCCCGAAAACCACCATGAAAGGCATCTATGGTAACATATACGGATATCTGCGCAATATTCTGCCAATCCGGAGCCAATCGGAAGAGAACAACGCAAGCACCTGCCGGCGCGTTGCGGGTAGCATCCCTACCGTCAGCAAACCACAGCAGAGCACTCGAGGAGCCGCAGCATGTTGAAGAACCCCGCCAGCAAGTACACCCCGTTCCCGCCGGTCCGACTCAGCGACCGGCAATGGCCCAACCGCACGATCGACAGCGCGCCGATCTGGATGAGCACCGATCTGCGCGACGGCAATCAGGCGCTCCTCGAGCCGATGAACGTCGAGCGCAAGATGCGCCTGTTCCAGACGCTTTGCGACATCGGCTTCAAGGAGATCGAGGTCGCGTTTCCGTCTGCCTCGCAGACCGATTTCGACTTCGTCCGCAGCCTCATCGAGGGACAGCACATTCCCGACGACGTGACCATCGAAGTCCTGACGCAGGCGCGCGAGCACCTCATCCGGCGGACGATCGACTCGCTCGCCGGTGCGCGGCGCGCGATCGTCCATGTCTACACCGCCACCTCGAAGCCCTTCCGCGAGAAGGTCTTCGGCATGAGCCGGCAGGAGGTGGTCGACATGGCGGTCAGCGCCGTGCAGCTGATCCGGCAGCTGACTGCCGAGCGGCCGCAGACCGAATGCGTGCTCGAGTACAGCCCGGAGACCTTCACCGCCACCGAACTCGACTTCGCGCTCGAAATCTGCGACGCGGTGACTGCCGCCTGGGGTGCGACACCGGAAGACAGGGTGATCCTCAACCTGCCGACGACCGTCGAGGTGACGACGGCGAACGTCTACGCCGACCAGATCGAGTGGATGCACCGCCACCTCGCCCGCCGCGACAGCGTCATCCTCAGCGTACACCCGCACAACGACCGTGGCACGGCAGTCGCTGCTGCCGAGATGGCATTGATGGCCGGCGCCGAGCGCGTCGAAGGCTGCCTGTTCGGCAATGGCGAGCGCACCGGCAACGTCGACATCGTGACGCTGGCGCTCAACCTCTACACGCAGGGGATTTCGCCGCAACTCGACTTCTCGGACATCAACGCCGTCGCACGCACCGTCGAGCACTGCAGCCGGCTGCCCATCCACCCGCGCCACCCCTATGTCGGCGACCTCGTGTTCACGGCCTTTTCCGGCTCGCACCAGGACGCGATCCGCAAGGGCTTCAGCGCCCAGCGCGCCGACGGCATCTGGAACGTTCCCTACCTGCCGATCGATCCGGCCGACGTCGGCCGCAGCTACGACTCGGTGATCCGTGTCAACAGCCAGTCAGGCAAGGGAGGCATCGCCTACCTGCTCGAAGCCGAGTACGGCGTCGTCCTGCCGCGCCGGCTGCAGGTCGAGTTCTCGCGCGTCGTGCAGGCGCACACCGACAGCCACGGCGGCGAGATGAGCGCCGCCGAGATCTGGCGGCTGTTCGCCAGCACCTACCTCGCCGGCGAGACGCCGATGCGCTATGTCGAGCATCATCTCTTCGAGCACGGCGAGGCGCAGGGAATCCGCCTGACGCTGGAGATCGACGGGCGCATCCACCTGCTCGCGGGTGAAGGCAACGGCCCGATCGACGCCACCGTGCATGCGCTGCACAGCATCGGCATCGGCGTGCAGGTGCGCAGCTACGAGGAGCGTTCGATGGCCGGCAAGGGCAGCGATGCCAACGCCTGCGCCTTCCTCGAGCTGGCACGCGCCGGCAGCAGCGGCGAGTGCTACGGCGTCGGCATCGACGGCAACATCGTCACCGCGTCGATCCGGGCGCTGGTCAACGGCGTCAACCGTCTGGCGACGAGCGCCGCCGGGGCGGGCGGCGAGACGCGCGCCGCCTGAGCGAGCGTGCATTGATTGCTCATTGGCATGCTCGACCGGCGGCCGTGCCGGTTTGGCTGCTGGTGTCGCTCTTCCTCTGCGACGCGCTGCCGGCGCTCGCCCAGGCGCCAGCGACCATCGCCGAGGCGGACGGGATCGGCAATGTCGATGTCAACATTGTCTACTACCCGGATCTCGGTTGCGCCGACATTGCCGATGTGCGGGAGGGCGCGCCTGGCACCATCGAGCCACCAGAGCGAACACTGGTCGTGACGGTGACCCTCGATCGGCAGTCGCAGGACTGCCCATTGCAGGCGCGGGCCATCGAGCGAAAACTCAGAATCGCCGATCGCGCCGACGCGCTGTCAGTCGATGTCTTCTTCGTCGATGCCGATGGTCGGTTCGTGCGCTCGCAGCGACCGCGCATCTACCGCCAACTCGACGACTGAGGAACAGAGCCGCCGCCATGCACACCTGATGAGCCAAGCGACGGGGCGTTTCTGGCCACACCATCGATTGCGCACCGCGACTGGCGTCGATGTCCTCGTCCACTTGGCTGCCAAACTCGGCATCTGACCCGCCAACGACCGATCTGCCGGCAAGCGAAGGTCTGGCCGGCTCAGCCGCGGCAATCCGTGGATCCGGCGCCCCTTGTGCCAGCTTGGTCGCGCAACCAGTCGTGCCGGGTGCGCCTGCAAGTCCCGGTTGCAGGTGGCCCGGTGGCGGCGCGGTCACCAGCGAGCCACCGTCACATCGCGCGGCAGATCCCCAAGACCGTCGTCCTGCTGATCAGCCGACAGGCCCGCGCCCGGGCTCGGCCGTCGACTTCGCAGCCATGTCTGTCGCACGCCACGCCGCGTGCGGTCGACCAGCACCGGGAAGGCTTCGCGCCCATGCATCCGCTGATGTCGCGAAGCATCGATACCGATCTTTCAGTGCGGGGCGAAGACATGGCGGATCAGCAAAAAAGCCAGTACCCACATGGTGAACCCGATCAGCCCATCCAGTATCTGCCACGCCCTGGGGCGGGCAAAGCATGGCGCCAGCCAGCGCGCGCCAAAACCGAGCGCGCCGAACCACAGCAGACTGGCCGTACAGGCGCCGGCAACGAACCAGCCGCGCACCGGAGATGGCTGCTGCGCACCGATGCTACCCATCAGGAGCACGGTATCCAGGTAGACGTGCGGATTGAGCAGAGTGAACGCGGCCGCCTGCGTCATCGCCGCGCCGCGACTGAGCGCAGTCGTTCCGTCTGCCGTCCGCAGTCGATGCGTTTGCCGCGCACGTCGCAGCGCCTGCAGCCCGTAAGCCGCCAGGAATGCCGATCCGGCCAGCGCCAATCCCTGCGTCAGGATGGGAGTTTCTCCCAATGCCTGCGCCATGCCGGTCACTCCGATGGTGATCAGCACGGCATCCGCGATGGCGCAGAACATCACCACGCTGCCAACATGTTCACGGCGCAGGCCCTGACGGAGGACGAACGCATTCTGTGCGCCGATGGCGACGATGAGGCCGAAACCCAGTGCGAGGCCTTGGGCAAATGCGGGAAGAAGCAGCGTTGAGCTTTCGGGTGATGGCAGCATTCGCGCAGCTTGACGCTCTTGCAATGTGAAGACAAACTATCTCTACTAAATCCGATTAAGAAGGGCTGAATGAATGCTCGACTACGCGTCGCTTTCTGCCTTGGCTGCAGTCGTTCGCGAGGGCAGTTTCGAGCGTGCGGCACGCGCGCTGAGCGTCACGCCGTCGGCGGTTTCACAGCGGATTCGTCTGTTGGAGGATCGTGTCGGCTGCGCATTGGTCATTCGCGGACAACCGTGCACTGCCACCGAGATGGGGCGACGATTGTGTCAGCATGTCGATCGCGTACTGATCCTCGAGCAGGAATTGCAGGGCGCCCTGCCCGCTCTGGCCCCGGATGGTCCCGTCAGGGTGAGCTTGCCCATCGCAGTGAATGCCGACAGCCTGGCAACGTGGATCGTTTCCGCCATCGCCGCTTACGCCAGCGAATCGCCGGTCCTGATGGCAGTGGCGGTGGATGATCAGGACCATACTGCGGAATGGCTGCAGCGCGGCAAGGTGCTGGCGGCGGTGACGGGGAGCGCGCGTGCTCCCGTCGGCTGCAACAGTCGGCCACTCGGTTCAATGCGCTATCGGGCAGCGGCCAGTCCATCCTTCATGGCACGCCATTTCAACGCGGGTGTCGGCGCCGGCAGCCTGGCACGCGCGCCCAATCTGGCGTTCAACACCAAGGATGAACTGCAGTCGCGATGGGCGCACCGTTTGTGCCATCGGCATGTCGAGTTGCCGAGTCATGGCCTGCCGTCTCCGCAAGCCTTCGTCGCGGCAACCGTGGCCGGAATGGGGTGGGGCCTGCACCCCGAGGCGCTCGTTGCTCCCTACCTCAACGAAGGCTCACTGGTCGAACTGATTCCGGAGAGCCCCCTCGACGTACCGCTCTACTGGCAACAAGCACGCGCGGCGTCGCTATTGCTCGACGGATTGACCCGCCGGGTCGTGGCTGCCGCTGAGGCCGCATTGATTGCCGCTTGAGAAGTCCTGACACAGGCACGCGAGCTCTTCATCCGCAGCGGCATCTGCACCCCGAAGAGCCGGTTTCGCAGCACCCCTTCCGGAAAGAGCGCGGCTGGAAACGCTAGCCTCAGACAACCTGATCTCGGCGCCATGACGTCTGCACCGATGGCGTCAGAAAAGCGCTTTGGGTCATCAGGTTAGCGGGGAGATCAAGCACTGTAGAGGATTTCCGCCGAAGTGCGCGGCAGATATTGCGAAGATACCGCTGAAGGCAGATAGTCGAGTTTTTCTGGCGCGACGCCGATCTTGCGGGAGAATCCGATGCCCCAACTGCTCTTGCCGATCTTCCCTGATGCGGTGACGCCGATCAAGGGCCTGCTGTCTGTCGGGAAGCAGGACGGGCAAGTCGTGTATTTCCACGGCGTCCTGCCGGTGTTCAGTCAGGCGCAGGAGGATTTGGCGACCTTCCGGATGATTACGGCGCAATTGATCGCGCAGGGTCATCTGCGCGTGGTGGACGTGTCGCGCGCCTTCGGAGTGCCCGCGTTGAGTGTCAAGCGAGCGTTGAAGCGGTATCGGCAGGAAGGACCGAAGGGGTTCTATGTTCCACCGCGGCGCCGCGGTCCGGCGGTCCTGACGGCAGAGGTGTTGCAGCAGGCGCAGGCCCTGTTCGACGGCGGAGAGACCATCCCGAGGGTTGCGGCAGAACTGGGGATCAAGATCGACACCCTGTCGAAAGCGGTCCGTGCCGGGCGGTTGCATGTTGCCGTGGTGAAAGGATCCTGTCCGCTCGTCTCGAGCACCAAGAGCGAGCGCAGCGCGCGCGACAGCGAAGCGCCGATGGGCGTTGCGGCAAGCAATGTGCCAGCCCGGGTTGCAGCCAGCGTGGGCGGTCTGAATGGGGTCGCGCCGCGGTTCCAGTCGGCCGTCGACGTGCCGCGGGGCGGGGTGCTCTTTGCGCTGCCCGCCTTGCTGGCCGTTGGCTTGCTCGAAGGCGCCGAGGAGCTTCCCCTGCCGCCGGGGCACTACGGGACA
>DDUX01000080.1:0-5614 GCA_002345025.1 Candidatus Accumulibacter iunctus
CTGCATCCGCGGCGGCGACGCTTGCGGAGGTGCCGCCGCGGATGCAGCAGGCGGCGCCCGCTCCGCCACGCGTTCGTCGTCGGAAAGCTCGACCAGCTTTGCCTTTGCCAAGAGATTCAGGATACCCTTCATTCCGACTCCCGCGGTGATCACCCGTCGACCGACCGGGTGGAGTCGAGGATTATACGAAGCAAGCAAGGCAATGCAAGGAGTTGCGCGAGGATGACTTCGCTCCCTGTCGATCCGGCGAGCAGCAGAGGACCGCCGGAAACCCGGCAACCGCTGCGTTCACTGCTCGGGGTGCTGCTGCTGATCGCCGTCGTCTGGCAGCTGCCGCATGGCCGGACGCTCCTTTACCCCTTGTCGCTGCTGGCAACCTGCGCGCACGAACTCGGCCACGGAATGACCGCGCTGCTGCTCGGCGCCAGCTTCGAGAGCTTCGCCCTGCATGCCGACGGCTCCGGCCTGGCGCTCTGGCGGGGAACGCCCGGACGACTCGGCAGCGCGCTGATCGCTGCCGGCGGGCTGCTCGCACCGAGCATCGCCGGCAGCCTGCTGCTGATCCTCAGCCGCTGGCCCCGACTGGCACGCGGACTGCTCTCGCTGATCGGCGCCGGCCTGATACTGGTGGTCGCCGCGTGGACGCGCAATCTCTTCGGCATCGTCTTCCTCCTGTGCTCGGCGCTGTTCTTCATCCTCGCTGCGCTGTGGCTGAACGAGCGCAGCGCCACCTTCGTCCTGCGCCTGACTGCTGCCGTCCTCTGCCTGAGTTGGCTGCAGGACGTCGACTACATGTTCTCCGCCAGCGCCAGCATCGACGGCCTGCGTCATGCTTCCGACACGGCGGCGATGGCGCAGGCCTTGTGGCTGCCCTATTGGTTCTGGGGCGGCGCCGTCGCGACGCTGTCGCTCGCCATCCTCGCCCTCGGCCTGTGGCTTGCCGTGCGAGCGCCGCGACGCTAGCAGCAAGGCTGCGCGCGCGAGGCGAGAAAAAAACCCCTACCGGGCGGGCCAGGCAGGGGTGTAGCCTGCGGGCAGCCAGTCGCCGCCCGCAGATGAAGGACAGCGTCGCCGACTACTGGGTCTGCTGGATACCGGCCAGAGTCCAGCCCCCACGCCCTTCACGCGGCTTGACCATGTGCCAGATCTCGTCGAAGGGCTCGGCAGCCGCATTGGGCTCCTCACGAATGAGGCCGTTGAAGCGCACGCTGACGACATAGCGCGTCGCTTCCTCGGCCACATCGAGAACGGTCGCTTCGATGCTGACGACGTCGGTCTCCTGCGTCGCCACGCCGCGCTCCTTGCAGCCCATGCTGATCTCGGCGAACATCTCCGGCGTGGTGAACTCGCGGATGTCGTCGAGGTTGCCGGCGTCGTTGGCCGCCTGCAGGCGAATGAAGTTCACTTTCGCGTTGCGTTCGAAGGCAGCGGTGTCGAAGTCGGACGGGATGCTCCCGGACTGCGCCGCAGCAGCGACCGGGGAAAAGGCCGACGCAGCAGGCCCGCTGGCCGACGGCGGCATTGCCACCGCATCGAAGCCCGAACGGCTGCCGGGGTTGTCGACCCCGGCTGCAGCATACTGCAGGTTGCCCGACCCGGCCTGTGCCGCGGCGCGGCGGCGCATGATCAGGCCGACGACCACCATCACCGCCATCACCAGCAAGCCGATGAGCAGCATCGAAGCGAGTTCCTCGCCGAAACCGAAGTGCGAAGCGAGGGCAGCCAGACCAAGGCCGGCGGCAAGGCCGGCGAGCGGCCCCATCCACGAACGCTTCGGCGCCGCCTGCGGCGCTGCCGCCGCTGGCGCTTTCGCCGCCGCGGGCGCCATCGCCGGTGACCCCGGACGGTCGGCGGTCACCGATTCGCGCTGCATGCCGGAAGACTTGCCGCTGCCCAGGCGCTTGGCGGCTTCGGCATCACCAACCGCCAGGGTCAGGCCGAGCGCCAATACGGCGGTCAGCAGGGAAAGGGTTTTCATCGATGTCTCCTGTTGTCTATGAGGAACGAGCGACAAAGATAGGGGCTCGGCTGTCAATAAAAAAGCAGAATTATTGGTATCAATACATCCAGAAATACGAAGCATTGCCAGATCAGGTGGCAACTTTCGGCAAGCGCGACCGCCGCCGCTGCCGGATCGCGGCGGCGGTCGCTTCGCCGCCTGCCGCCGCGCCAGCATCCCTCGTCGTGCCGAAGACCTCGTCGCGCGCGGTCTGGCTGATGGCAACGATGGCCGGATGGCTGAGGCGACGCTCGCTGGTGATCGCGAACAGCTGTTCGCTGACCGCCTCGAGACGGCCGACGCGGACAACCCGATACTGGTCGACGACGTCGTCGGCGATCGCCGTCGGCGCCACGAACAAGCCGGCCCCGGCACGTCCGAACGCCTGCAGCAGGGCATTGTCGTCGAACTCGCCGACGATCCGCGGCTGCAGTCGCTTGGCCTGCAGCCATTGCTCGAGCCGCGGCCGGATGGCGACATCGTCGCCCGGCATCAGGAAGGGCGCGTCCGCGAGCAACGCCGGAAACTCGCCGGACAGTGTCCGCACCAGACCGGCTGCGCCAAAGACCGTCAGGTCGCTTTCGCCGAGCAGATGGCTGTAGCCGCGCACGTTGAGATTGCTCGGCAGCGGTCGGTCGGCGATCACCATGTCGAGGCGATGCACGGCAAGATCGCCGAGCAACGTCGTCAGGCGACCTTCACGACAGACCAGCCGGACAGCTTCCGGCAACTGCAGCGCGGGTGCCACGACTCGATGGGCAACCGATTTGGGAACCGAATCGGCGATGCCGACGACGAAAGGCAGGCTCTTGCGGCTGGTCTGGTCGCGCGCCACGTCGAGCAGTTCGTCGCCAAGGGCGAAAATCTCCTCGGCGTAACTCAGGATGCGGCGGCCGACATCGGTCAGCTCGAGACCTCGTCCGGCGCGACGAAACAGCTCGACACCAAGTGCTTCCTCGAGTTCGCGCAACTGACCGCTGATCGCCTGCGGCGTCAGATGCAGTTGCTCGCACGCGCGCGTGATCGTTCCCGACTTGGCAACCATCCAAAAGTAACGCAGGTGTTTGAAATTGAGTGCTGCCATCAGCGCCATCCAGCCAGAAAAACGGAAGTATCGGACAAGTATATTCGATTTTTCAGATGGCCTTCGGCTATCCTACACTGCGGCCTCGAGACAACCCCACAGGAGCCCGGCCATGCAGATCACCATTCACGCCAGGGACATCAATGTCGACGCCGGTCTGCGCGAGCACGTGCAGCGGCGCCTGCACTTCGC
Organism: Candidatus Accumulibacter iunctus; assembly: GCA_002345025.1. GTDB lineage: Bacteria > Pseudomonadota > Gammaproteobacteria > Burkholderiales > Rhodocyclaceae > Accumulibacter > Accumulibacter iunctus. The sequence continues at coordinate 3,276 of DDUX01000080.1, forward strand.
CCTCGGCTGGGCGGAGCAGCACGTCGGCCGGGTGTCCGTCGTCCTCTCCGACCTCAATGGCCCACGTGGCGGCGCGGACAAGTGCTGTCGCCTGCGATGCGCGCTGCCGGGCACGCCGGAGATGGTCATCGAGGACACGCAGGCCGACCTCGCGACGGCGATCGACCGGGTGGCCGACCGCGCCGGGCGAACGCTCGCGCGGCGACTCGCGCGCCAGAGGGAAAACCGCCACGCGCATGCTCGCCAGCAAGGGCCGGACGACGAGTTGCGGCCGCCGGGCAGCGGTGCGATCACGACGGCCGCCTGAGGAAGATGGCCACACGACCAAAGAAGATGCGGGACACTTCCGCCAGAGGCATTCACCGCATCGCGCGGCGATCGTCGCTCCCTCTTGAAGAAGGCCTCATCGTCACCACTTCGGTTCCATCTTGTCGGGGCTGCCGTCGGCGCCAGGCGTAATCCACGCCGCCACCGCAGCAGCCTTGTCATTGGAGGATTGAATCATGAAACGAATCGTTCTGCTCGTCGCCACCAACCTCGCCATCATGTTGGTCCTCGGAATCGTCAGCACGCTGACGGGTGCCAACAGGTTCTTCGCCGGCAGCGGCCTCGACTTGGGCAAGCTGCTGATCTTCGCACTCATCATGGGCTTCGGTGGCGCCTTCATCTCGCTGCTGATGTCGAAGACCATTGCCAAGTGGAGCACCGGCGCCCAGGTCATCAACACACCCGGCAACTCGACCGAGTTCTGGCTGGTCGAGACGGTTCGCCGTTTTGCCGACAGGGCCGGTCTGCCGATGCCGGAAGTGGCCATCTACGAGGGTGAACCGAATGCGTTCGCCACCGGCGCCAGTCGCAGCAGTTCGCTGGTCGCCGTGTCGACCGGCCTGCTGCAGAGCATGACGCGCGAGGAGGCGGAGGCGGTGATTGCACACGAAGTGGCGCACATCGCCAATGGTGACATGGTGACGCTGACCTTGATCCAGGGGGTGGTCAACACTTTCGTCATCTTCATTGCGCGCGTCGTCGGCTGGCTTGTCGATTCGTTTCTGCGCCGGGGAAGCAGCGAGGACAGCGGACCGGGGATCGGCTACACGATCACCGTCGTCGTCTGCGACATCGCCTTCGGCATCCTGGCGAGCATGATCGTCATGTACTTCTCGCGCCAGCGCGAGTTCCGTGCCGATGCCGGTGCCGCCCAGCTGATGGGCACGCCGCAACCGATGATGGCCGCCCTGCGCCGCCTCGGCGGCGTCACCTCCGGCGACCTGCCGCAGAACATCGCCACCGCCGGCATCACCGATCGCCCTGGCTGGATGGCGCTCTTCTCCAGCCATCCGCCGATCGAGGAACGGATCGCGGCGCTGGCAAACCCGCGCTGAAATTCTGCACACGCTCTCAGCCGGCGCCCTCTCCCCAGGGAGCCGGCTTGCCGAAGAAATAGCCCTGCGCATAGTCGACGCCGAGTTCGCACAGGCGGTCAACGATCTCGCGGTTCTCGACGTACTCGGCGATCGTCCGTAACCCGAGCGTGTGGCTCATCTGGTTGATGGCTGCAACCAGAGCTTCGTCGTGCTCGCTCGAGCACATGTCCTTGACAAAGCTGCCGTCGATCTTGAGAAAGTCTACCGGCAGCGTCTTCAGGTAGTGGAAAGAGGACAGTCCGCTGCCGAAGTCGTCGAGCGCCAGCTGACAACCATGACGCTTGAGCTCGGCCATCACGCCAAGGGCCGGCCGCAGGTTCTGAATGGCTGCCGTCTCGGTGATCTCGAAACAGGCGCGCTCCGCCGGGAACGAATACTCGGCGAGTTGGGACTCGATGAACTGCAGCAGGCTCTCGTCGCTCAGCGAATTGCCCGACAGATTGATCGCCAGAGTCGCTCCCGTCCTGCCAATACCCTGTGCATACTCCTGAAAAGCCCGCCGGATGACCCAGCGATCGATCGCTCCCATCAGGCCGAAGCGCTCGGCCGCCGGAATGAATGCCGCCGGCAACACCAGCTCGCCCTTTCTTCCCGGATCGACTTCATGCACGACGCGCAGAAGCGCCTCGTAGCGCACGACGCGAAACTCCGCCCCGGCGAGCGCGACGATCGGCTGGTAATGGAGCCGGAAGAGGCCACGCTCGAGAGCGTCCCGCAGACCGGCCGCACCGAGCAACTCACTGTGGCGCTGNNGTCGCTCCCGTCCTGCCAATACCCTGCGCATACTCCTGAAAAGCCCGCCGGATGACCCAGCGATCGATCGCTCCCATCAGGCCGAAGCGCTCGGCCGCCGGAATGAATGCCGCCGGCAACACCAGTTCGCCCTTTCTCCCCGGATCGACTTCATGCACGACG
>DDUX01000080.1:5714-12760 GCA_002345025.1 Candidatus Accumulibacter iunctus
CCGAGCAACTCACTGTGGCGCTGGACGGTTTCGCTATCGGTTGACTGATAGACATGAACCCGGTTGCGGCCAAGCTCCTTGGCAGTGTAGCAGGCGACGTCGGCGCGCGTCAGCAGTTCGGCGGTATCGTGCGTCTCGGCAGTGATCGGCACCAGGCCGATGCTGGCGCCGACCTGGTAAGTCCGCCCCTCCCAGCTGAAGCTGTGGTCGCGAATCGCTCGCAGCGCCGCCTGGGCGACGATGTGGCCGCGCTCCAGAGGACAGTTCTCCTGCAGCAGGGCAAATTCATCGCCACCGATGCGTGCCAGCGTATCGCTCTCGCGGAAGGTACCGGCGAGCAGCGCATTGATCTGTTTCAGCAACTCGTCGCCTGCGGCATGCCCGGCGGTGTCGTTGACTACCTTGAACTGGTCGAGATCGATGTAGCACAGCACGTGCCTGGCGCCCTCGTCCTGCGCTGAAGACACTGCCCGCTCGAGTCGCCGCTCGAACTCTGCCCGGTTGATCAGTCCGGTGAGCGCGTCATGGGTGGCATCATGGGCCAGTTGGCGAGCCAGTTGGCGGTTTTCGGTGACATTGTGAAAGACCAGGACGACGCCCTGCAGCCCACCGTCGCCAAGATGTATCGGCGCCGCCGAGTCGTTGATGTCGTACTCCCGCCCATCCCTCGCCAGCAACACGCGATGGCCGGACAGTGAGACGATTCTTTGCTCGACGAGGCAAAGCTTGATCGGATCCTTGGCGGGCACCCGTGTTTCCTCGTGCACGACGCGGAAGACCTCTCCCGCCGGCCAACCTCTGGCCTCGGCACTGGGCCAGCCGGTCAGACTCTCGGCCACCGGGTTCATGTAGTCGATGCAGCCCTGCGCGTCCGTCGTGATCACTGCGTCACCGATCGAATCCAGGGTCACCTGCACCCTCTCCTTGGCTTCGAGGAGCCGCCGTTCGGCACGCTTGCGATCAGTCACGTCGATACTGACGCCGACAATCTGGTCGACCGCACCGCTGGCGTCCTTCAGCGGCACCTTGACGGTATGGAACCAGCGTTCCTCGCCACTGCGGCCGACGAAACTGATTTCCCGCTCGATACGTTGCTGCCGGCAAGCGGCAATGGCTTCATCATCGCTGCGCAGAGCCTGCAGCAACTGCGGATCGCTGACGAAATCCGCCTGCGCACGTCCGACCATCTGCTCGGGCGACTGCCCGAAGCGCTCCGCCAGGCTCTGGTTGGCGAGGCGAATCCTGCCCTCGCGGTCGATGACGAAGATGAAGTGCGGACTGGCGTCGATGACGGTTCGGAGAAAGGCGCGCTGCGCCTCGATCTCCTGTTGCGCCCGCAGCAGCCGTTCGACCAGCTTGACGTTGCGGAAGCAGGCGGCAATGTTGGCGACGAAGACGTCGAGCAATGCACGGTCGATCGTCTCCAGAACCTGCCCGCCCTCGAGGAAGATGGCCGCTTCCTGACTCGGCGCCGCCTGCAGGTAAAGGACGGCATAATCAGTGCCGAACAGGTGCTTGCGACGCGCCACACTGCTCATGATCGCGGCGACGATTCGCTGGTCGGCTAGCGTCTCCAGCGGCTGCGCGATGCAGCCCGCATGGCGGCCGGTGGCGCCGACGACATAGCAGTGCTCGCGATCGTCGCCATAGGGCGATCCCTTCTGGCTGCAGACGATCCCATCCACCGGCAACCTGAGCAAAGCCGCGAGCTGCGTCAGAACGCCTTCGGCGAGATTGGCAATGGCGTGCTCCTGCATCAGGTCGGACGCCGCACGAACGATCAGCTCCAGGCCACGCCGGTGCTCGGCGAGTGCGTGCAGTTGCTGGTAGGAACGCAGCGCCGAGCTGACCGTCGTGATCAACCGGGTGTGCGTCAGTTCCCCCTTGGTGCGATAGTCATTGATGTCATACTCCTGGATCACCGTCAGTTCCGGGGCGTAGCCCGGTTCACCGGTACGCAGGATCAGTCGACACTCGGCCAGGCCGAGTTGATCGCGGATGAAACCGACGAGCTCGAGACCTGCCTGGGCAGTCTCCATCACCACGTCGAGGAGCACCACGGCAACATCGCGATGGCCGCGCAGCAGTGTCCGCGCCTCCGCTGCGCTGAAGGCGTGCAGCAGTTGCAGCGGTCGCCCGAAGACCCGCAGATCCTGCAGCGAGAAGCGGGTGACCGTATGGACCTCGGGGTCGTCGTCGATGACCAGCACCTTCCAGGGTGAAAGCCCGGCAGCCGGCTCGGGGTCGGCCTGTGCAGCGTCGTCGGCCCAGTGGAGCAAATCATCCGACATCGCGAAAACTCCTACTGAGGCAGCCGATAGCTGTAATGGCAGCCGACGCAGGCCGATGTCAGCGTCGGCAACGCGGCGATCGTCTTCTCGCGGTCGCCGCTGGCAGCAATGCGGGCGAACTCGCTGGCTGCCTTGTGGCCGTCGATGCCGATGGCGTGCATCGCCGGCGGCATGTGCGGTCCCGGCCGGGCGTCGAACGGCTGGCTGCGATGCTTGCCCATCGCCGAGACGCCGAGCTCCCGCTCGGCGATTTCAGCCGCCTGGCGCAGTGCTCCGGCAGCCACCAGGCCGAGAATCTCGTTCAGAGCCAGCAGGCTGGCCCGCATCTCGGTACGCAGATTGGCTGCAGCCGCCGCCGGCATCGGTGCCAGCGTGCGGGCATCTTCGGCCGCCTGCAGGCTGCCGGCGAGCACCGTCAGCAAGCAGAAAAGAACTGTCTTCATCCGTTGATCACCCCGCCGAGCAGAAAATCGAGAGCAATTCCCGCGAAGACACTGGCGCCAAACCAGTTGTTGTGCCGAAAAGCCTTGAAGCAGCTCTGCGGGTCGCGCTCGCGGATCAGTGTGAAATGATAGCCGGCAATTCCCGCGGCGACCGCCAGTCCAGCGTAAAAAACACCCCCAAGCCCGAGGGTATGACCGATACCGCCGATCAGCACAAGCGCCATGGCGTAGCAGAGCATGACCGCCGCCACATCGCAACGGCCGAAAGTGATCGCCGAAGTCCGGATACCGATCTTCAGATCATCGACCCGATCGACCATCGCGTACTCGGTATCGTAGGCGATCGCCCAGAAAACGTTGGCCAGCAAAAGGCACCAGGCTTCCCCGGGTACGCTGCCGAGCTGGGCGGCATAGGCCATCGGGATGCCAAAACCGAAAGCGACACCCAGATAAGCCTGCGGGATCGCCAGAAAACGTTTGGTAAACGGGTAACTCGCAGCGAGAAAGAGCGCCACCAGGCAAAGCCCGGCCAGCAGCCAGCTGCGCAGCGGCAACACGAGGGCGGCCGCGCAGCCCACCAGTGCGAGAAAAAGCCACAGTGCCTCGCGCCCCGAGATACGACCGGCCGCCAGCGGGCGATCCCGGGTGCGCGCGACATGCGGGTCGAAGTCGCGGTCGGCCAGGTCGTTGATCACGCAGCCCGCCGAACGCATCAGAACCGTGCCGAGGATGAAGATCCACACCACCAGCCAGTCGGGCCGTCCCAGCGCCGACAACCACAGGCCCCACAGCGTCGGCCAGAGCAGCAGCAATATGCCGATCGGCTTGTCGAGCCGCATCAGCCGTTCGTAAACGTCGGCCCGTTCGCGTAGCCTGAACCCGGAGAGTTGCATGGACCACATTTTAACGCCAGTCGCCACGCAGCCCGGCGACGATCTGCTGCAGATGTTCGGGCGTCGCCGCTTCCGGCGTCACCGGCGTGCCCACGGTCAGGGCGATCCTCGAGAACATGCCGCGGCGCAGCGGCCTGCTCATCGCCGGCCCGTCCTTGCGGCTGAAGAAGCTTCCCCACAGGCCTTGCAGAGCCATCGGGATCACCGGCACCGGCGTCCGCCCGACGATGCGCTGCACCCCCGGCCGAAAGGTATAGAGTTCGCCGCTATCGGTGATTCGCCCCTCGGGGAAGATGGCAACCAGTTCGCCGGCGGCGAGCGCTTGCGCCACCTCCTCGAAAGCCGCCTCCATCATCGCTGCATCCTCGCGCGCCGGAGCGATCGGGATGGCGTGCATGTGACGGAAAACGAAGCCGATCAGCGGCAGACGATAGATCCGGTGATCCATGACGAAGCGGATCGGTCGCCGGCTGGCGGCGGCGATCACCAGCGGATCGACGAAACTGACGTGGTTGCTGATCAGCACCGCCGGCCCGTCGTCGGGAATGTTCTCGATGCCGCTCTGCCGCAGGCGGTAGAACGAGTGGATCAGCAACCAGGCGACGAAGCGCAGCATGAACTCCGGAACCAGGCTGTAGATATACACCGCCACCGCCGCGTTGCACAGCGCGGCGACCGCGAACAGTGCCGGAATCGTCAGGCCATCGCCAAGCAGCCCGGCGGCCGCCAGCGAACCAACGACCATGAACAACGCATTGAGGATGTTGTTGGCGGCGATGACGCGCGCCCGCGACTCGACCGCACTGCGCAACTGGATCAGGGCATATAGCGGGACGATGAAGAAGCCACCGAAGAGACCGAGCGCAAAGAGGTCGACCAACACCCGCCAGGTCCCCGGCACGGCAAGCAGCGCGGACAGCGACAAGGGCGCTCCGGCCGGGAGCAGCGAGGGTGACGCGAAAGCGATATCGACGCCGAAGATGGTGAGGCCGATCGAGCCGAAGGGCACCAGACCGATCTCCACCTGACCGGCCGAGAGCCGTTCGCAAAGCAGAGAGCCAACGCCGATGCCGACGGTGAAAACGGCCAGCAGCAGGGTCACCGAAGTCTCGCCGCCACCGAGGACGAACCTGGCGTACGCCGGAAACTGCGCCAGGAACATGGCGCCATAAAGCCAGAACCAGGAAATTCCGAGGATCGACAGGAACACCGTCCGGTTCTCGCGCGCGAAGCCGATGTTGCGCCAGGTTTCGGAGAATGGGTTGAGGCTGATCACCAGTTGCGGCGCCGGCGCCGCGGCGACGGGGATGCCGCGACTGCAGACGTAGCCGACGATGGCGATCAGCAGGCCGGCCCAGGCGACCCAGGTCGGGTGGTTGGCGGCACCGGCGAGCAGTCCGCCGGCCAGAGTGCCGATCAGAATGGCGACGAAGGTGCCGGCCTCGACCAGTGCATTGCCGCCGACGAGTTCGCTCTCGCGCAGATGCTGCGGCAGGATGGCGTACTTCACCGGGCCGAAGAGGGTCGAGTGCAGCCCGAGCAGAAACAGCGCCGCAAGCAGGATCGGCAGGTTGTGCAGCGCGAAACCAAGCAGCGCGACGCCCATGATCAGCACCTCGAGGAGCTTCACCAGCCGCGCCAGCCTGGCCTTGTCGTACTTGTCGGCCAGCTGGCCGGCGGTTGCCGAAAAGAGAAAGAAGGGCAGAATGAAGATGCCGGCAGCGAGGTTGGTCAGCACCTCCGGCCGGCTCGTCGTCCAGCTCGCCGCCTGAAAGGTGAGCAGGACGACCAGCGCGTTCTTGAACAGATTGTCGTTGAAGGCACCGAGGAACTGAGTGGCGAAGAACGGCCCGAAGCGGCGTTCCTTCAGCAGGCCAAACTGGGAACTCATGCAGTCTTCCTTTCTCGGGGAGCAAAGAACCCGCGCGTCTCGCCCAACGTGCGGGGAAACAGGTCGAAGCAGGGAACGATCGGACCCTCCGGCCCGCGGTCGAGATCCACTGTGTCGCCGAGCGAAGAGCAATGCGCCACCACCACGCGCACGCCGTGGTCGAGCGTACGTCGCAACCGCAGCGGGTTACCGGATGCCTGCTGAGCAGCACCATGTACCGCTTTCTCTTCGCCGGCATGGCTGATCAGCAGCAGCCCTTGGGCCGCCGGGGCGGCGCAGAAGCGGTCGCACAGCGGCGACGACGGATCGATTCCCATCGCCGACGGCAGCCATTTCACGGCCCGAGCGCCGCCCGAAGAGCCACTGCCAGAGCCGAAGAATCAGCCATCGACGCAGATCCTGATAGGGGTAAAGTGCCTCGTAGGCTATATTCATGAACCGGCCAGCGCAAGCCCCGGCTGCTGCCCGGCTCCCGTAGAATGAGCGCCGACGGCCGCCTGCAGCGGCCCGGCCAGCCGCTTTTCCCTGCCGCCCCGGCCATCCGGACGCCTGCCATGCAACTGATGAACCCGCGCGGAACGCAAATTGCCGAACAGGAGTTCGGGCTGTTCCAGACCCTGATCCGGCGCCTCGCCGGCATCGCTCTCGCCGACAGCAAGCGCACCCTGCTCGTCGGCCACCTCGGCCGCCGCCTGCGGCACTACGGCTTCGCCACCTATACTCGGTACTACCATCTCCTGGTCTCCGGCGAACATCCGCAGGAGGTGCAGCAGATGATCGACCTGCTGGCGACCAACGAAACGTACTTCTTCCGCGAGCCACAGCACTTCGATTTCCTTCGCGACGTGCTGCGCAAACAGCCGCAACGGGCGGGCATCTTCCGCATCTGGAGCGACGCCAGCTCGACCGGTGAGGAGCCCTACTCGATCGCCATGGTCCTCGCCGAACATCACCACCACGGCCCCCGGGAAATCTTCGCGTCCGATCTCAGCTGCACCGCCCTGGCGAAGGCGAGAAGCGGCGGCTACTTCATCCTCGGCCACGCCGAGTCACTGGGCGGCCTCGGCAGCCGCTTGCAGATGCTGCAGCCGACCGTCTACCGCCACCCCGGATGAGCAGCCGCACCGGCACCCCGGCAAGCGGCACTGCCGTCGCAGCCGCATGCGTCTAGACGGTTGATCAGCTACGCTGCCCAGTTCAAGCCCTGGGGCTGGGTGTACGGTACCGGCATCTATGTCGATGATATCGCTGCCGCCTTCCGCAGCAAGGCCATCGAGTCGATGATCATCGTTGCCCTGGTCGTCGGCATCCTGGTTGCCGTGTCGGTAGCCATCGGCCGCAGCGTGCTGCGCCAGCTTGGTGGTGAGCCTGCCGCAGCCTCAGCCATCGCACAACGCGTCGCTGTCGGTGATCTGGCGGCAGACGTCGATGCCGGAAGTCTCGCCGCCGGCCGCTTGATGCGTTCGATTGCCGAAATGCAGAACCGCCTGCGCACGATGATCGCCGAAATCGATCGCCTGGCCGGCGA
>DDUX01000080.1:13046-15307 GCA_002345025.1 Candidatus Accumulibacter iunctus
CCGGCGAAACAAGCCGGGCAGCCGAGAAACAGGCTGATTCGACTTCCGCAACCGCCGCCTCGATCGAAGAACTGACGGTCAGCATCAACGAGGTCGCGCAGAGCGCCCATGCCAGCGGCGAAAGCTCGGACGCGGTTGCCGGCTGCGCCGAACAGGGTCGGCAACTGGTGACCGGTTCGGCGGCAGAAATCGAGGCAATCTCGGCCATCGTCAGCCGCTCGGCAGCACAGATCGGTCAACTGGCAACGCGTTCACGAGAGATCGGAGGAATCGCCGCCGCGATCAAGAAAATTGCCGAACAGACCAACCTGCTGGCGCTCAACGCCGCCATCGAGGCAGCACGCGCGGGTGAGCAGGGCCGCGGTTTTGCCGTCGTTGCCGATGAAGTGCGCAAGCTTGCCGAGAGGACGACGAAGGCAACGACCGAGATCGGCGCCATGGTCGTCAGCGTCCAGGCCGACACCGACTCGGCCGTGGCAGCGATGAGCGAGGCGGGACCACAGGTGGCGCGTGGCCTTGACAAGGCGCGCGAGGCGAGCAGCGTCCTCGAGGCGATCCTGCGCCAGGCACGGACGTCGAGCGAACGCGTGCATGAAGTCGCGGTGGCGACACATGAACAGGCGACGGTCGCCGAAGACGTTGCCCGCCACCTGCAGCACATCGCGTCGATGACCGAGGAGACACGGGCGACGATGCATGCCAACGCCGCAGCCGTCGCCGAACTGGAGCAGCTCGCCGGCAGTCTGCGCAAGGTCGTCGCCCATTTTCGCGTCGCCTAAGGTGGCGCCGCAACCGGCACCAAGCGAAGCGCTGCCAGTGGATCGCTGAACCGGTGCTCGCCGACGACCCGAGTCTTCTGGACCAATCGAGCCGGGCGGCATTTGGTGCCACACTTGAGCCAGCAGGCAGGGCTCATCAGGCGCGCAGCAGATCCTCACGCTCGCCCAGCCAGCGCTGCAGATGGCGCCCGGCGTCTTGCGGACGGTCGCGCAGCAGCTGCACCGCCATCGCCTGCGCCAGTTCGACGAGATCGACATCGCTCTCGAGGTCGGCATGGCGCAGCAGCGGTTCGCCCGACTGCCGGCTGCCGACGAACTCGCCCGGGCCGCGCAGGCGCAGGTCCTGCCGGGCAATCTCGAAGCCGTCATCATGTTCGAAGATGATCTTCAGGCGCGCCCGCGCACTGGCAGACAGGGGCGGCTGGTAGAGCAGAACGCAGACCGATTCGTGCGCGCCGCGGCCGACGCGGCCACGCAACTGGTGCAGTTGCGCGAGGCCGAAGCGCTCCGCATGTTCGATGACCATCAGGCTGGCATTCGCCACGTCGACGCCGACCTCGATGACCGTCGTCGCCACCAGCAGGTCGATCTCGCCGGCGACGAAGGCTGCCATCACCGCCGCCTTTTCCTCACTGCGCAGTCGGCCATGAACGAGTCCGATCCGCAGGTCGACGAGTTCGGCGCTCAGGGCCGCATACGTGTCGAGGGCCGGCTGCAGATCCACCTTCTCCGAGCCTTCGATCAGCGGGCAGACCCAGTACGCCTGACGACCGCCGGCAACCGCCGCGCGCACCGCGGCGACGACCTGCGCGCGTCGCGCCGTCGAGAACAGGCGCGTCCTGACCGGCGTGCGACCTGGCGGCATCTGATCGATCAGCGAAACGTCGAGATCCGCGTAGTAGCTCATGGCCAGCGTGCGCGGAATCGGCGTTGCCGACATCATCAACTGATGCGGATTCCCGCCCTTGCGCCGCAACGCCAGGCGCTGCCGGACGCCGAAGCGGTGCTGCTCGTCGACGATGATCAGCCCGAGACGGGAGAAGTCGATGCGCTCCTGAATCAGGGCATGCGTACCGACGATCAGCTGCGCGCTCGTGGCGGCCTGCTGCTGCCGCTGCCGCTTGAGCTTGCCGGCCAGACTGCCGGTCAGCCACAGCACCTCGACGGCCAGAGGTTCCAGCCAGCCGCGCAGCTTCAGGAAGTGCTGCTCGGCAAGGATCTCGGTGGGCGCCATCAGCGCCACCTGGTAGCCCGCTTCGATCGCCTGGCACGCTGCCAGCGCGGCGACGACCGTCTTGCCGCAGCCGACGTCGCCCTGCAGCAAGCGTTGCATCGGGCTCGACTGCGCGAGATCGCCGGCGAACTCGGCTGCCACCCGGCGCCGCGGCGCGATTGGAAGAGCGTCGCGGAGGGGAAGAGTGGAGATGTCCGGGGTCGCCGTTTCATTCAAAAAACACAATTCCATTGGCATAGTAATCACCC
>DDUX01000081.1:0-562 GCA_002345025.1 Candidatus Accumulibacter iunctus
GGGCTTTCCGGGCCTGGGGAATCCCGACGGCGACCCTCGTCGCCTATGGCCTGGAGCGCCGCCTGGGGCGGTTCACGCGCGGCGCGCTGATCACCGAGGAAATCCGCGACACGCTGAACCTGGCAGAGATGGCCCATGCCGGCGATCCACGACTGCGCGACCGGCAATGGCTGGCGCAGGTCCTGCGCCAGGTGGCGACGATCGCGCGGAAGCTGCACGATGCAGGCTTTGCGCACAATGATCTCAAGTGGCGCAATCTCCTGGTCGACGGTGCACCTGTCCCGACGGTCTACCTGATCGACTGCCCGAGCGGCAGTTTCTACCGCGGTGCGGTGCTGGGCTACCGCATCATCAAGGATCTCGCGTGTCTCGACAAACTGGCCAAGACGCAACTGTCGCGCAGCCAGCGCCTGCGTTTCTATCTCGACTATGCGCAGCGGCAGCGACTGACCGCGGCGGACCGGCAGCGGATCAGACGGATTGCCGGCTTTTTCGCTGGCCGGGATTAGTCTCCCGGGAGAGCGGCGGACGATGACCGCAGTTGCCATGGCCGACGCCAGCA
>DDUX01000081.1:846-2791 GCA_002345025.1 Candidatus Accumulibacter iunctus
ACTCTTCATCGGGCAACGCGGCGAACGGCATTGGCAGCGCGAGCAGGCTGGTCTGGCGGCGTTGCATCGGGCCGGCATCCCGACGCCGGCCGTGCGGGCGGCCGCACCGATTGCCGGTGGGGGCCATGCCCTGCTGACGGACTTCCTCGATCCAGTGGAGACTTTCGCGCAGGCGTGGGAGGTGTTGCGCGGCCGGCCGGCCGGCGACCCGCAGGCAGTCGCCCTCCTGTTGCCACTGCTGCACGCCCTGGGTTGCCTGCACGCTGCCGGTTTGGTGCACGAAGACCTGCATTTTGGCAATTTCCTGCGCCATGATGGGCGCGTGTTCGTCGTCGATGGCGATGCGCTGCGGGTTGGTCGGCCGGGGCGGCCATTGTCGCTGCCCGAGGCAACTGCCAACCTGGCGGTTCTGCTGGCCCAATTGCCCGAAGAATGGGATAGCGAGTTGCCGCTGCTGCTGCCCGCGCATGCTGCCGGGGCTGGCTTGGAGCCGCCGCCCGTGCCAGCCCTGCGCGAGCAGATCGCCAGGGCCAGGCGGTGGCGCTTGCGCGATCTTCTGGCGAAGACGGTGCGCGACTGCAGTCTTTTCTCCGTCACGCAGACGTCCGCTCGTTTCACCGCGGTCGCGCGTGCGCAGGCTGGCCGGCTGGCAGCCGTCGTCGCGTCTCCGGATGAAGCAATCGGTTCTGGACGGACCCTCAAGGACGGCGGCACGAGTACGGTTGCACGGGTCGTCGTCGATGGCCGCCCGCTGCTGGTCAAGCGCTACAATCTCAAGGGGCTGGGCCACGCACTGGGGCGTGCGCTGCGTCCGAGCCGCGCGTGGCATTCCTGGCGTGCAGCGCACCTGCTGCAGTTTCTCGGTATCCCGACGCCGGCGCCACTGGCCCTGATCGAGGAGCGTCTCGGTCCGCTGCGTCGACGTGCCTGGCTGGTCAGCGAGTACTGCCCGGGGGCGAACCTGCTGTCTCATCTTGCTGCCGAACATGAACCGCCGGCTGCCGAAGCGTGCGCGATTCTCCAGCTGTTTGCGGCGATGCACCGGCAGCGGATCACTCATGGCGACCTCAAGGCCATGAATCTACTCTGGCACGCCGGTCAGGTTTGGCTCATCGATCTCGATGATGTCGTCCAGCACCGATCGGCTGCGGCGCATTCCCGTGCCTGGAGTCGTGACCGCGCGCGCCTGTTGCGCAACTGGCCAGTTGGATCCGCCCTGTACCGCTGGCTCGACGATCACTTGCCGGCGGCCTGAACACCGGTCGCCGCTGGGCAGGGGGCGTCGTCAGGTCTCCGAGTTTGTGAATGAATCCACTGCGCGACCGATCTGCGGCGCTGCCCACCCGCTCCCGCCTGGCATCTTGGCTTGCTCGCAACGATTTCTTCACACCCTCTCAGCCGGCTGCCGCTGGCGTTGTTTCAGACAACCTGATCTCGGCGCCATGACGTCTGCACCGATGGCGTCAGAAATGCGCTTTGGGTCATCAGGTTGGCGGGGAGATCAAGGACTGTAGAGGATTTCCGCCGAGGTGGGCGGCAGATATGGCGAAGATACCGCTGAAGGCAGATAGTCGAGTTTTTCTGGCGCGACGCCGACCTTGCGGGAGAATCCGATGCCCCAACTGCTCTTGCCGATCTTTCCTGATGCGGTGACGCCGATCAAGGGCCTGCTGTCTGTCGGGAAGCAGGACGGGCAAGTCGTGTATTTCCACGGCGTCCTGCCCGTGTTCAGTCATGCGCAGGAGGACTTGGCGACCTTCCGGATGATTACGGCGCAATTGATCGCGCAGGGTCATCTGCGCGTGGTGGACGTGTCGCGCGCCTTCGGAGTGCCCGCGTTGAGTGTCAAGCGCGCGTTGAAGCGGTATCGTCAGGAAGGGCCGAAGGGGTTCTATGTTCCACCGCGGCGCCGCGGGCGGGCGGGCCTGCCGGCCGGGGGGTTGCG
>DDUX01000026.1:0-2190 GCA_002345025.1 Candidatus Accumulibacter iunctus
GGGGGGGCGGCGAGCCAGGTCGGCAAACGCTCGTGCATCGTCATCCTCGAGGTCAGCGAAGGCGAGCTGTGCCACGACATCGGCGTCATGGTCGATGCCGTCTCGGAAGTGATCGAGATTCCCGGCAGCGAAATCGAGCCGCCCCCGTCCTTCGGCGCCCGCATCCGTGCCGACTTCATCCAGGGAATGGGCAAGGTCGCCGGCAGGTTCGTCATCATCCTCAACATCGTCAAGGTGCTGTCGGTCGACGAGATCGCCAGCCTGGCCAGCGTGACCGACAACGGCAGCCGCCTGTCCGAGGCGGCCGGAGTCGCAGCGTAATGCTCAGCGCAGTGTCACCAGCGCCGACTTTCTGCCTTGCGGCGGGAAGCGGCCGGGCGCATGACTGGAAGGTTCTCGGGGGGACGGCGCGCGCTGGCGCCCGAGGCTCTGGGGAGGAATCGTGAACGGCTCTTTCGCTCGTGCCAGCACCACGGACCTAGGGCGGCGTAGGCGTTGCGCGCAGCGTCACCCCCAGTGCCCGCACCACCTTCAGGATCGTGTCGTAGCGCGGCTTGGCGCCGGGCGCCAAGGCCTTGAAATGACCAGCGCCATTTGCGGCAACACCGGTGTGCGCCACAAGCTCCTGAATCACTCGTCCCGGCTTTCCCGCAGCAGCTTCATTCCTCACGTCGCGGAGACCTCACCATTTTGAACCACCTCAAGATCCGTATCCGCCGCGGTGCTGGCGTGCTTTGCGTGCCTGGGACGCTGCTTCGCGCAGGAGATTGACATGCTCACCATCCTGAACCGATCGCTGCGCCTGCAGATCGCCGCCCTGGTCCTCGTCAGCATCGTGCTGCTGCTCGGCGGTTTTGGCTGGTTCGTTTCGTCTTACGTCGCCTCGATCAATCGGCAAGTCGAAACGCAAAAGCTGCACGAGACCAACAAGTTCATCCTGAACATGTTGGCGCAGACCGATGCGCTGCTGCGCGAACAGGCCGACACCTGGTTCAAGCAGCTGGCCGCGGCCCTTCCCGGCAGCTTCACCCTGGGCGAACCGGCAGCAGGGACACCGGAACTGCGCGTCGCCGACAAGCTCCTCAACGGACGCACGAACGAGGTTGACGCGGTCGTCGCTGCGACCCCGGGCGGCAGCGGCGTTGCGACGATCTTCGCTCGCCAGGGAGACGACTTCCTGCGCATCGCCACGTCGCTGAAGAACGACAAGGGAGAACGCGTGACCGGCACCCTGCTCGGCAAGGATCACCCCGCCTACGCGAGCCTGATTGCCGGACAGGACTACAGCGGCAAGGCGACGCTGTTCGGTCGCCAGTTCATGGCCAGGTATCGGCCCGTCAAGGACGCCCAGGGCCGCGTCGTCGGCGCCCTCTTCGTCGGCATGAACATCATGGCCTCGCTCGACCAGCTCAAGAATACGATCCGCAAGATCAAGCTCGGCGACACCGGCTACGTGTACGTCCTCGACGGTCGAGCGGGCGAAACGGCGGGAACGCTGGTGATCCATCCGGCGCAGGAAGGCAAGAACATCGCCGCGGCGACCGACAGCGACGGACGCCGCTTCATCCAGGAGATTCTCGACAAGCGCAACGGCGAGATCGTCTACCCGTGGATCAACAAGGAGGCCGGCGAAACGTCGCCACGCAACAAGATCGTCGTCTTCAACGAATTCGCCGACTGGCAATGGATCGTCGGCGCGGGTGTGTATACCGACGAGTTGTTCAGCCTCGCCGACAAGGTGCGCAAACTGATGATCGGCGCCACGCTGGTTCTCTCGCTGGCCTTGTCGGCAATCCTGCTGCTGCTGATCAATCGCCTCGTCGTGCGACCACTGCGCGCCGCCGCCGACGCCGCGCAGCGACTGTCCGAAGGCGATCTGCTGGTGCAGATCGAGGCACACGGGAGCAACGAAGTCAGCCAACTGATGAGGGCAATGCAGACGATGGTCGGCAGGCTGCGAGAGATCATCGGTGAGGTGCGGGTCGCTGCCGACAATCTCGGCAATGCCTCGGGGCAGGTCTCGGCGACCGCCGAGTCGCTGTCGCAATCGGCGAGCGAACAGGCGGCATCGGTCGAGGAAACGAACGCCAGCATGGAGGAAATGGGCGCGTCGATCGTGCGAAACACCGAGAGCGCGCGCGTCACCGACGGCATCGCCAGAAAGGCCGCCCAGGAAGCCGAGGAAGGGGG
>DDUX01000026.1:2374-5171 GCA_002345025.1 Candidatus Accumulibacter iunctus
CGCCGAAGTCAGGAAGCTCGCCGAGCGCAGCCAGATCGCTGCGCAAGAGATCGGCGGCGTCGCCAGGAACTCGGTGAGCCTCGCCGAGCGCGCCGGCCTGCTGCTGACGGCGATGCTGCCATCGATCAGGCAGACCTCCGACCTCGTGCAGAAGATCGCTGCGACGAGCCAGCAGCAGGAGGCGGGCGTCGCCCAGATCAACGGCGCCATGCGGCAACTCAATCAGGCAACGCAGCAGAACGCTTCGGCCTCCGAGGAACTTGCCGCGACGGCCGAGGAGATGGGCGGCGGAGCGGCACAGTTGCAGGAGCTGATGAGTTTCTTCCGGATCGAAGACCGAGCCGCGTCGCCGGCAGGCAGGCTCGCCGGCGACGCGGGTGGAGTGGCCGAGCGGCCCACCGCCGGCGGACGACGGATCGCTGCCGCTGCGACGCCTGCAGGCAGGCTGCTGCCCGTGTGAGCCACGGCCAGCACTGCCGAAGACACCCCTCTTCCCGAACCCGAGTGAACATGCTGCCATGAGCACCACCACCAGCGCCCGGATCGAACGGCAACTCGTTGCCGGGATCGACGCGGGCTCGCCCTGGGCGACGGTCCTCGAGCAGGCCGGCGTCGCTGTCGCCGTGCTGGACGCGGACCTCTCCTTCGTGCGCGTCAGCCGTGCCTACGCCAACGCCATCGGCAGGCCAGCGGCGTTCTTTCCCGGCCGCCGCTACTTCGAACTCTTCCCGCACGCCGCCAGCGAGGCGGTGTTTCGCCAGGTCCGCGATTCGCGGATCGCGCGCGCTGGCGCGGCGCTGCCTCACCAGCCGCAGCCAGGACATGGCGGCGAACTGGACCGCTGGAACTGGTCGCTGACGCCCTTCGGCGGCAGCGCGAAGGCCGGCGCAACCCGCTGCCTGGTGCTGACGATCCAGCATCCGGCGGCGGCGGCCGCTGAGCTGTGCACGCCGGCCGGCGAAACCGCCCGGGTCGCCAGCGACAGGCGCTTCCGCGGCCTCTTCCAATCGCTGACTGCCGGCTTTGCCCTGCACGAGATCGTCCTCGACGCTGCCGGCAGCGCCTGCGACTACCGATTCCTCGAGGCCAATCCGGCCTTCGAGGCGATCACCGGCCTCGAGCGGTCGCGGATCATCGGCCGCTGCGCCAGCGCCGTGATGCCGCAACTCGACCGCCGCTGGATCGAGCGCTTTGCGGCCGTCGCCCTGACCGGCGAGTGCGCGCAGTTCGACGACTTTCACAGCGATCTCGAGCGCCACTATCGGCTCACTGCCTACTGCCCGGAGCACGGCCAGATCGCCGTCATCTATGACGACGTGACGGCGCTCGGGCGGCCGCTGCCGGGCGCGCACTCGCCCGAACGACCACAGGAGAACAGCCGGTGAGCAACCCGCGCGATCTTGAACGCCTGGCGCGCAACGTCAATCCCGGCGGCTGGGCGATCGAAAACGAGCGGCCGATCGCAACGCTCCTCGGCTCCTGTGTTGCCGTCTGCCTCTGGGACCCGGCGCTCAGGATCGGCGGCCTCAACCACTTCATGCTGCCGCGCTACGAAAAATCGGCCAACCACGACCTCGATGTCCTGCTCTGCGGCAACTTCTGCATGGAGGCGCTGATGAACGGCATGATCGGCCGCGGCGCGCAGAAGAGACGCCTGCAGAGCAAGGCCTTCGGCGGTGGCAACGTCATCTCGTCGCTCACCGGCGTCAGCATCGGCGAGCGCAACGCCGAGTTCGCACGCGACTGGCTGGCGCGCGAAGGGATCAGCCTGCTGGCGTCGGACCTGATGGGCCCGTGGTCGCGCAAGCTCATCTTCGACCCGCAGACCGGCGAAGCCTTCTGCAAGCGCGGGCAAACCAGCCAGAGCATCGTCGAGGCCGAAAGGTCGTACGCCAGTACAATCGTCGTTGCCCCGAAGAAAACCGACATCGAGCTCTTCTGAGCGAACATGCACGCCTCCCGACCCGCCATCACCGACCAGGAGTTCGCCCTCTTCCAGCGACTCATCTACCGCCTCGCCGGGATCAGCCTGTCCGATGCCAAACGTGTGCTGCTCGTCGGCCGCCTCGGCCGCCGTCTCGAACATCATGGCTTCGCCACCTACAGCGAGTACTACCGGCTGCTGTCCTCGGGCGACGAGCCGGACGAGGTGCAGAAAATGGTCGATCTGCTGACGACCAACGAGACCTACTTCTTTCGCGAACCGCAGCACTTCGACTTCCTGCGCGACCTGGTGCGCCAGGAAACGGGCCCGGGCCACCCCTTCCGCATCTGGAGCGGGGCGAGTTCGAGCGGCGAGGAAGCCTACTCGATGGCGATGGTGCTCGCCGAGCACTGCCTGCAGCGGCCATGGGAGGTCTTCGGCTCCGACATCAGCATGACCGTGCTGGCGCGAGCGCAAGCCGGCGTGTACTCGCAGGAGCGGATCTCGGGAATCCCACCGGCGTGCCTGCGCAAGTATTGCCTGAAGGGCGTCCGCTCGCAGGAAGGCCAACTGCTGATCGACAGCCGGTTGCGACAGCGCGTCAGCTTCGCACAGGTGAACCTGACCCTGCCGATCACCGGTGTCGGTCACTTCGACGTCATCTTCCTGCGCAACGTCATGATCTACTTCGACGCCGAGACGAAGCGCAAGGTGATTGCCAACATGCTGCCCTGCCTCAAGCCGGGCGGCCATTTCATCGTCGGCCATGCGGAATCGCTGAATGGTCTCACCGACAGTCTGACGACCGTCAGGCCGACGATCTATCGCAAGCCGGACTGATGACGGAGCACCCAACGGTCATGACTGTCGAGA
>DDUX01000026.1:5493-10876 GCA_002345025.1 Candidatus Accumulibacter iunctus
GTCGCTGACGCGACTTTCACGTTAAGCATGGCGAAGACGAGAACCCGGCTGCTGGTCGTCGACGACTCGGCAGTCGTTCGCCAGGCGATCGCGCAGGCGGTTGCCCAGGCGGGCGATATCGAACTCGTCGCCACCGCTGCCGACCCGCTGTTCGCCATGGAGAAGATGCGCCGGAACTGGCCCGACGTCATCATCCTCGACATCGAGATGCCGCGCATGGACGGCCTCGCGTTCCTGCGCGCGCTGATGGCCGAGCGCCCGACGCCGGTGATCATCTGCTCGTCGCTGGCGGCCGCCGGCAGCGCCATGCACGCGCAGGCGCTGGCGGCCGGCGCCTGCAGCGTCATCGGCAAGCCGAAGCTCGGGGTGAAGGCCTTTCTCGATGATTCGTCGGACGATATCGTCGCCGCCGTGCGCGCTGCTGCCCGTGCCAACGTCGGCCTGCTGCCGGGCACGTCCGCCGGCAGTGGCGCTCTGGCCGGTGCCGATCCATCGCTGGCGGCGCGACAGTCGCTGCACACTGCCGACGTGATCCTCGCTGCCGGCACGGCGCCGATACTGAAGACGACTGACCGGGTAATCGCCATCGGCACCTCGACCGGCGGCACGCAGGCGCTCGAGGCCGTGCTGACCAGCCTGCCGAAGACGGTGCCGGGAATCGTCGTCGTCCAGCACATGCCCGAGCGCTTCACGGCAATGTTCGCCGAACGTCTCGATTCGCTGGCAGCGATCGAGGTGCGCGAGGCCCGTTCGAACGACCGCGTCCTGCCGGGCCGCGCGCTGATCGCTCCGGGCGGCAGGCACCTGCTGCTCAAACGCAACGGCGCTCAATACCATGTCGAGGTCGTCGACGGTCCGCCGGTGAACCGCCACCGGCCCTCGGTCGACGTGCTCTTTCGTTCGGTCGCCCGCTTCGCCGGCAGCAACGCCGTCGGTGTGATCATGACCGGCATGGGCGACGACGGCGCCCGCGGCCTGAAGGAGATGCGTGACGCCGGTGCGACGACGATCGCGCAGGACGAGGCTTCGTGCGTCGTCTTCGGCATGCCGCGGGAGGCAATCAAGTTGGGCGCCGTCGATCAGGTTCTGCCGCTGTCGCAGATCGCCCCGGCGCTGGTCGCGGCCGACCGCTGACCGCCCCCGCACCGACCAGCCAGGAGCCCGGAGGAGCAAAGTGGAACGTTACGAAATCCTGAAGAAGATCGCCGCAGAAATCGAGCGCGGCGAGGTCAGCTTTCCGACCAGCGCCGTTGTCGCGCTGCAGCTCAAGCGCGCGCTCGACGATCCCGACTGCCCGCTCGACCGGGCCGCGCGGCTGGTGCAGGCGGAGCCGCTGCTCTCTGCCAAGGTCGTCGCCGTCGCCAACTCGACTGTCTGCAACCGGTCCGGCCGGCCGATCACCGACGTGCGCACGGCGGTCCTGCGGCTTGGCTTTCGTTATCTGCGCGCGCTGGCCAGTGCCGTCGTCAGCCGGCAACTGGCGGCGCCGGCGACGGCCAGAGACCGCGAGTTGGCCGACCGGCTGTGGGCGCACAGCGCCCATGTCGCCGCGCTGGCGCACGTCCTCGCCCGCCGCGTGACCCGGCTCGACCCGGAGACGGCCCTGTTCGCCGGCATCGTCCACGAGGTCGGCGCCTTCTACCTGGTCTCGCGGACCGGCGACTATCCGGGGCTGCTCGATGAGGATTTTCCCACCTGGAGTGAAAGTGGCGAGGCCGAGGTCGGACGCGCGGTGCTCAAGGCTCTGGCAGTCCCGCAGCCGATCATCGACGCCATCGAGGTCTGCTGGCAGGGCTTTCTCGCGATGCCACCGACGACGCTCGGCGACACCCTGCTGCTGGCCGACGAACTGGCGCCGGTCGAAAGCCCGCTGCGCGACCTCGACGGCTGTCCGCGCGAAGGCATGGCGGCATCGATCGATCTGCTCGTCGGCGAGGAGACGCTGCTCGAGATCATGCGCGAGTCGGCGGAGGATGTCGCCTCGCTGACGGCGGCGCTGCAGTTGTAAGGCGCTCGCCCTGGCGCGACTGACAGCAGGTTCCCGGCACGGTGTTGTTCGCGGTACGCACCGAAGGCCAGGTGCTGCATGACGCCCTCCATTGAGGAAGCCCACCGGCTGCTGCGCCTTGCCGAGCGCGATCTGCAGACCTACCGCATCCTCGCCGCCCATCCGGATGCCTCTCTCGCCGCCGCGTGCTTCCATCCCCAGCAGAGCGTAGAGAAGGCGCTCACGGTCATGAGTGGTATCGCAATTCCTATCCTCTTCGCCCCGGCCAGAGAAAGCAAACACGTTCGCGGCAAGCGGGCGGCAGGTGCTGTGACTCGGGCAGCGGCAGCCTTACACAGTCAGTGCAGCGGACCATACGCCGCTGTGCGCGAAAAGGAAGCGCCGCTTGACGCGCGCGCGCATTGGTTGTGATACTGTACGGACCAGAGTCCAGCCGCCTGTCGCGCGGCTGTTTGCATGTCCAGACGAGCGTTTCATCTCAACCACCAGGAGGGGCCATGGCAGAGCAGGGAAGAGCACGACGGGCGGCGCGGGTCGCCGCAATCACCATCGCTGGCGGCGCGCTGATCGCCTGCGCGACACCCTACGGCGGCGCCCCGGTGGCGACCGACTTTCCCGCCAGCCAGCAGCCCAAGCTGCAGGCCGCGGCGCACTGGGCAACCATCGCCGACCGAAGCGCCGAAGCGCTCGTGCACTCGCTCGCCGCCGCCGTCTCCTGTCCCGACCCGGCCGCCCTATGCCCGCGCGTCTACGTCCGCCCGGCGGCGCAGCAGACCGTCTTCGCGCAGAACTTCCGCGCCGCCTTCATCACCGCCCTGGTGCGCCAGAAAGTCACCGTCGCCCACACCCCCGCCGCCGGCGCCATCGCCATCGACATCGACGTGCAGACCGTGCGGTTCTCAGCCGACCGGCCCAATGGGACCTTCATCCCCGCGAGTCTCGTCTATGCCGGCGCCTGGGCGGTCTACGGCCTCGCCGCCAACGCCTCCCCGGCCGCTGCTGGCCTCGCCGGCGCCGCCATGATCGGCGGCTACGACGCCTGGCGCTGGGCCAGCTCCGAAACCGCCGCCGGCCCGACGCCGCAAACCGAAGTCCTCGTCACCGTCTCTGCCAGCGACGCTACCCGCTACCTCGGCCGCGTCGCCGCGGTCTACTACGCCGCCGACAGCGACGCCCGGCTCTACACCGAGCAGCAGCCGCTCTTCAGCATCGCAGTTGGAGGCGACCGATGAGACCCCCCCGGCTCACCGTCCTCGCCGCACTCCTCGCCAGCCTCGCCGCCGCCGGCTGCGCCACCGACGCCGCCCGCCAGCCGGCGCCCGAGATCACCTACGCCCAGGCTGCCAACAGCGAGCTCGTCGCCACCAACTACCGCGCCGCCGATGCCCTCATGGCGCAGTTCGGCGGCAACAGCAGCAGCGGCCCGCTGATCGTCGCCACCGTCGTCAACATCGACGCACTGGAACAATCCTCGACGCTGGGCCGCATGCTCTCCGAACAACTCTCGGCGCGCTTCTCGCAGCGCGGCTGGCAGATGGTCGAGCTCAAACTGCGCGGCTCCATCTACATGCGCCGCGGCGAAGGCGAACTCATCCTCACGCGCGAGATCAGCGACATCGCCCGCAGCAACAAGGCGCAGGCGATCGTCCTTGGCAGCTACGCCATCGGCGCCGGCGCCGTCTACGTCAACCTAAAGATTGTCCAGCCCGTCAGCAACGCCGTCCTCGCCGCCTACGACTACGTCCTGCCGGCGAATCCCGAAGTCCGCAGCCTGCTCAGCCGCGGCACCGGCCGCTGACCGGCGCAGCGCTCGGCACCATCGGCGCTCTGCGACATCGTTCCGCCGGCTCTCCTGCAGTGTCTGCCACTGCAGGAGAGCCGGCGTCTCGGCCCAACCGGCACACAGTGGCACGACGCGAGGGATGCTCTGGCTCAAGACACGCATGTGCCGCCGCGGTTAGATCCCATCCCCCATCGGGCGCGCGAGGAACGCGCCCGAACGCACACTGAAGCGCATCACGCCCGCCGCGACGCCCTCGCTTGCCGACAATGTCCGGCATGTCGTCGATCTTCCCCCTTCGCATCCCGCCCGTCCCCACCAGTCTTTCGCGTGGCCGCTCGCGTAACGGCCAGGCACTTTATGCCTGCACCCGGACCGGCGACTATCCCGGGCTGCTCGATGAGGATTTTCCCGCCTGTCGTGATGCGGCCGAAGACGCTCGGCGACACCCTGCTGCTGGCCGACGAACTGGCGCTGGTCGAAAGCCCGCTGCGCGACCTTGACGGCTGTCCGCGCGAAGGCATGGCGGCATCGATCGATCTGCTCGTCGGCGAGGAGACGCTGCTCGATATCATGCGCGAGTCGGCGGAGGATGTCGCGTCGCTGACGGCGGCGCTGCGGTCCTGAGGCAGCCGCTGCGCCGGGCCCACTTCTGGCGACCGCCGCGCAGGGAACTGCTGATCCGTTCCGCCGGGGTCGACATACACATCGGCGTGCGTATCTTCGACCCATGCGCTGCACTTCCATGCGCAAGGCAGAGGGCGATGAAACCGACACCTTTTACCAATACGCCGGATACTTCTGACGAAGCAGCGAAGCTCACCCCGGAGGCCTTCGACAAGGCTCGACTGCGCGTTGCCGGCAGGGACACCAGCCGCGCCGAGTGGCAGGCCGCGGTGCAAGCGGCTCTCGGCAAACCAAGCTCAAGGTCTTTCACGATTCACTGGAGCGGCTGCTGACGCCCGCGCCGCCCTGGGAGTCGCCCGAGGCTGCGCGCTGCAGCGCACCGGGCTGACCGGCACAGGGACGAAAGCGGGTTCGAGCAGACGACATGCGACGGGTCGCAACGAACGTTCCAGCGCTCAGCGATGCCGTCGCGCGACCGCCGCCACACTGCCACACTGCGAGGACTGTTCCTGACCGCTGTCAGCGTATAAACTGCGCGTCGCTTCGCTCGCGCCCCACGCGCGGAAGGCCACCGCTATCTGGCCGACTGCCGCTCGGGCAGGAGCAGGCGTTCGCTTGCATCGAACGTCGCGTAACCCGTAACCTTGCGTTGCCGTCGCTGCCGGTGACCCCCGCCAGCCAGGAAGATG
Organism: Candidatus Accumulibacter iunctus; assembly: GCA_002345025.1. Lineage (GTDB taxonomy): Bacteria > Pseudomonadota > Gammaproteobacteria > Burkholderiales > Rhodocyclaceae > Accumulibacter > Accumulibacter iunctus. Next base: position 10,598 of record DDUX01000026.1, read on the forward strand.
AGACCCAGCACCGAAATCGACCCGACCGGGTCACCCGCCACCCGCCGCGAGTTGCCACCGCAGGCCACCGACATCGCCGCCGAACTCAACGGATTGCGGCGCGAGATGCTGCGTTTCGCGACGCTGCAGTTGCGCGACCAGGCGAGTGCCGAGGATGCCGTGCAGGAAGCCATGCTGGCGGCGCTGCAGGGAGCGGACCGCTTCGGCGAGCGCGCCCGGCTGAAGACCTGGGTCTTCTCGATCCTCAGGAACAAGATCGTGGACATCATCCGCCGGCGG
>DDUX01000026.1:11147-30208 GCA_002345025.1 Candidatus Accumulibacter iunctus
CCCGCCTATGAAGACCCGCTGAACGAGATCGACGAGGCCGACTTCGACCCGCTCTTCCAGGGCAACGGCCACTGGCAGCGCGATACGCGGCCGTCGGACTGGGGAGACCCGGAGCGCAGCTTTGAGAACCGCAGCTTCTGGGCCATTTTCGACGCCTGCATGAACAGGTTGCCGCCGGGGACCGCGCGCGTCTTCATGATGCGGGAGATGCTCGGCCTCGAGACCGACGAGATCTGCGCCGAACTGTCGATGAGCAGCAACAACTGCTGGGTCGTCCTGCACCGGGCGCGCATGGGGCTGCGCCTGTGCCTCGACCAGCGCTGGTTTGCCACCACGGGGCAGGCGGCATGATGACCTGCAAGCAGGCAACCCGGCTGATGTCGGAAGAGATGGACCGCGATCTCGCCACCGGCGACCGCCTGGCGCTGCGCCTGCACACGCTGCTCTGTGCCGGCTGCGCCCGCTATCGCGTTCAGATGGGGTTCCTGCGGCAGGCGTGCCGACAGCCTGGTGCGACCGACGACCCGGCCGCCGCCGCGCAGCCGCCATCCGATCCGCCGTCCGCCTGAATCCGCCCGGCCACTGCCGGCGACCGCAGCAGCGCTCAAGCGCCGACGACGCCGCCGTCGTGGCGCCGGATGACGACCGTCGCCGAACGCGGGCGACCGCCGGTGACCTCGCTGAACTGGTTCGCCGGCCAGCCCGACCCGGCCAGCGGCCTGCCGGGTTGTGAGCGGCCACCGGCGACCTCGCCTGGATGCTGGATGTTGACGAAGAGGTTGCGGCCATCCGGGGTGGCACACAGTCCCGTGATCTCGCAGCCCTTCGGGCCCGTGAGGAAGCGCCTGATCTCGCCGCTGACGACATCGGCGACGAGCATCTGATTGTTGCCGAGGCGCGCGTGCGCGCCGCGGTCGAGCAGGCTGCCGGGGACGTCGGTCTGAATCCACAGCCGCCCGCGCTGATCGAACCAGAGGCCGTCGGGGCAAGCGAAATCGTCGCCGCGGATGTTGCCGCGACGTGCCGGATCGGCATCCTGCGCGTCGCCGGCGAGGACGAAGACGTCCCAATCGAAGCTCGTCGCGGCAGCATCGCCGCCCTGCTCGCGCCAGCGGATGATGTGGCCGAAGACGTTCGCCGGCCGCGGGTTGGCCGCATCCGCCGTCAGCCGGCGGCTGTTGCCGGTGAGCGCGCAATAGACCTCGCCGGTCTGCGGATGGACGGCGATCCACTCCGGGCGATCCATCTTCGTCGCGCCAACGAGATCGGCAGCCGCGCGCGTCCGGATCAGGATGTCGGCCTGATCGGCAAAGCCCGCGCCGGTGTCGAGACCGTTCTGCCCATGCACCAGCGCCAGCCAGCGACCGCGGCCATCGCCATCGAAGCGGGCCACATGCAGGGTCCCGACGCTCAGCAGCCGCTCCCTGCCGGTCGGCCGGGCTGCGTCGTACCGGTCACGCGAGACGTACTTGTAGAGGTACTCGAACTGCTCGTCGTCGCCCATGTAGACGACGACGCGCCCGTCGCCGGCGAGGGTCACGGTCGCCCCCTCGTGCTTGCAGCGACCGAGCGCGGTGTGCTTGACCGGCACGCTGGCGGGATTCCAGGGGTCGATCTCGACCACCCAGCCGAAGCGGTTGGCCTCGTTCGGCTCGCTCGCGACGTCGAAGCGGCGGTCGTGTTCGTGCCAGCGGTAGCCGGCGGCACGCTGGCGAATGCCGTAGCGCTTCTGCGCCGGCGTCGGCTGCGCCAGCCCGTTGAAGTAGGAGTCGAAGTTCTCCTCGCAGGTGAGATAGGTTCCCCACGGCGTGACGCCCATGGCGCAGTTGGCGAGCGTGCCGAAGACGACGTTGCCGCGCCGGTCGTCGCGCGTGCACATCGCGGCTGCGCCGGCCGCCGGACCGTCGATGCGCATCGGCGTGCGGGCGGTGATGCGGCGCGCGTGGGGCGACGGTCGCACGACGCGCCAGCGCGGACCGTCCGCCGGCCCCGCAAGCTCGACCTCGATCACCGACACGCCATGGGCATGCTGCGACTTCAGGGTCTTCTCGTGACTCCAGTCGGCGGTGCCGTCGGGGTGCAGCAGCCCCTCGTCGGTGTACTCGTGATTGACGCAGAGCAGGCCGCGCGTCGACGACGGCCGACCGTCGACGCGCAGCGGAAAGAAGTGCATCCCGTCGTGGTGCATCCCCGCCTGTTCGGCCTGTTCCGCAGCGCTGTTGCCGGCATCGGCACGAAACGCCGGCCCCGCCGAAACCGGGTCGCCCCAGGCGTACAGCAGTTGCAGCGTGCAGCCTTCGGCAACGTGCAGCCGGTCGTCGGTCGACACAGGCAACGGCTTGAAGCCGAAATCGGCGCGGACGCCTGCGGCCGCCAGCGCCGTCGCCCACGAAGAGGCAAGAAAAGGCAACGCGGCGCTGCCCAGACCGATCTGCAGCAACCGGCGCCGCGTGATCGTCAGCCCGGACGACTGTCCGGAGAGCTCGGTGAATCCGTCGTCGCTATTCAGCATTCCGGTGACAGTATACTTATTTATGAGTTTCAAGGGCTGAGCTCACCTGCTCGGTGACACCGCAACGCCAGTTCGCACGGTCCTCGACGATGAGCCCGAGCGTACCATCGTCGATGGATACCGCAGGTTACCAGACCGGTGGTCGAGAAGACACGCTCGTCGAGCAAGATCCTGGTCAACGCGGACTTCGGCCTCGGTAATGCCACTGGCACGACCGCGCTGCTGGTCGGGGATTCATGCCTGCTGCGTGTAGCGCCCGGAAGAATGCAGCGATGGGCGCCCCGTCCATCGTATCGGCGACTGCCACAGGCCGCGTCGGCGCGTGTTGAAGCTTGACGAGGAGTGTGGCGCCAAGGCTTTCCCTTGCCGCATGCGGCTGCTTGCAGAGCGTCCCGCCGGCCGGGCGAGTTTCCCGCTTCCGGACGGGTCGCTTTCGCGGCCGCCACTGCAGCACAGCCCGGAGAGAGCTGCCCGAAGGATGCGGCAGAATCACCGTCGGCCTTATCGCGCTCACCGCGCGAGATCCGCGCCGCGTCACCTGTCATCTGTCCCTGCACGGCGGCTCCAGCGTGGATCGCGTCAGGGTAATGCAGGACGCGCAAGAGCCGTGGGTGCGGCTATTTAGTATACTGTCCCCGTAAATCACTCGGCTGCGTCGATGATCGCCGTCGCCCCGGCGTGGAGCGAACGCAGTCCGTCCTCGTCGAGGCCGAGCAGCGGCAGGCACGCGTCTCCGAGCTTCACCCACTCCTGCGTCCGGCTGGCGCCGCGCAGCTCCTGCAGGAGATGTTCGGCGGTCTGGCTGACGGCGATCAGCAAACGGCTGACCCGGGGCAGTTCCGACGCCGCGGGAGCGAGCGCCGATCGCTCGTGGTGATGCCGGATCGCCTGACACATATCGTCGGGCAGCCACCAGTCGACTGCCATCAGAGCGCCGATGACCGCGTGGTCGGTCGGGCAGTCGGCCTGCTCGACGGCGGTGAAGGAGCGTTTGGCGTCGAGGTTGGCGCGTGCCAAGGTCTGCTGGTAACCGGGCAGCCGGCGCAGGAGAATGACGATTCCACAATCGCGGAAGAGGCCGAAGGTGTAGGCATCGGCTGCGTGCAGGCCGGGCAGGCCGACTTCCTGCGCCAGCCAGCCCGACAGCGCGGCGATGCGCGCCGACGCGTCCCAGAAGCGGACGTAGTGGCCGCTGTTGGGGAAGGCGCGCCGCAGACTGATCGCGGCCACCGCCCGACTCGTCACGTCCAGACCGAGCAGCATGAGCGCATCGGCCACCGAACGGACGCGCGCACGCAGGCCGAAGGACGGCGAACTGGCCGTCCTGATGAGGCCGGCGGCAAGCCCGACGTCGGCGTTGATCAGCTGCCCGACGCGACGAAAGCACGGCTCGTCCTGCAGCATCTCGCTCCTGATGCGGTCGATGATCAACGGTCGCGGCGGTATGTCGATCGCCCGCAGGTTCTTCTCGAGTGCCGTTTCCACCGCCGCCCGGCCGCCCGAGCCGACGTCGATCAGCGCGTCCTTCTCGTTCGCATCCACAGCAGCAGTGCCTCCTCGGACATTGGCCGCGCGTGCAGGAAGCCCTGTGTCGCGTCCACTTGCGCCGCCTCGCAGGCAGCCAGTTGTTCGGCGGTTTCGACCCCCTCGGCGACGACGACCATCCCCAGTTCGCCGGCGAGACGCGTGATCGCACCGAGAATCAGGAAAGCGCGACGATCGTCGGGCAGCTCGCTGATGAAGGCACGATCGAACTTGAGCTTCGTCGCCGGCAGATCCTTCAGGTTGGCGAGACTCGAGTAGCCGGTACCGAAGTCATCGATCGCCAAGCCGACGCCGGCTTCGTGCGCACCCCGCAGATTCGCCTGCACAACGGGAGAAACGTCCATGAACAGTGACTCGGTCAGCTCGAGCTCGATCGCGTCAGCCGGCAGCCTGGTGCAGATCAGCGCCGCGTGCAGGACGCTGAGAAAGCTCGCCGAGCACAGCTGCAGACGCGAGACATTGATCGCCACCTTCGTCCGGTAACCCTGCTCGCGCAGGCGAGCGGCGCAGCGTGCGCCCTGCAGCAGGATCCATTCGCCGAGCCGTACGATCAGCCCGGTCTTCTCGGCCACTGCAACGAGCTGCAGCGGCGAGACCTGACGGCCGCCGACGGCGCAGCGCATCAGCGCCTCGACCGCCTCGACGCTGCCGTCCTGCCGGATGATCGGCTGATAGTGCAACTCGAGATCGCCGGTGGCGAGCGACACGTGCAGCACGCCCTCGATCTCCAGATCCTGCCGTGCCGCCCGCGCTCCGGACGTCGCGCGTGGCGGCTCGGCGGCGATGACAGCGAAACGATTGCCGCCCTGCGCCTTGGCTTCGCTCATCGCGCGGTCGGCGCGCTCGAGCAGGCTCAGCGGATCGTCGGCGGCGTGCCGCCAGGTGATGCCGATGCTCACCGCAGGGCGGAAGAGCATGCCGCCGAGCGGCATCGGTTGATCGATGAGGGCCAGCAGCCGTCCGGCCATCCGCTCGGCGTCGGGCGTATCGACGGCGGGAAGCAGCGCGACGAATTCGTCGCTTCCCATGCGCAGCAGTGTGCCGCGCTCGCCGACCACCGAGCGGAAGCGCCCGGCAACGCGGGCAATGACGGCGTCCGCCTCGGCATAACCGAAGGAGTCATTGACCTGACGGAAGCGATCGAGGTCAAGCCACAGCACACACAGAGACGCGCCCGCCTGCTCTGCCTCGACAAACAGGCGCGCCACCACGCGCGGCGCGGCACTGCGCAGGTGGAAGCCGGTCATCGGGTCACGGGCGGCAGCCGCGGTGCCGCCGACCTGGATCCTGCCACGTCTGGCTTCTGGCCGTTTGATGATCTCGCTCCTTTCCGGAAGCAGGCGAGCCGCGGTCGCTGTGATCGTCCCGTCTGCCCTGCCGGTCAAGGCTAATCGTCGGCAGAGCCGGCTGCTTGACTCGAGGCGCCAATCGCATGACCATTGCGGCCGTCGTCGGCAGCCATTCCGGAGGAAGGGGGACGCATGAGGGAATCGGAGAGCACGCTGGCCACGATCTGGCTGATCATGCTGCGTCTGGTCGAGGAGCACGGCATCGATCCGGAGCAGTTCCGCACGACCCTGGGCATCGCTCCGGAAACGCTGCGCGACGTGCGGGCGCGCCTGCCGAGTCGTCTGGCCGACCTCGCCTTCGCGCTGGCTGCCGCGCAGATCGGCGACGAATCCTTCGCCTTGCGTGCTGCCAGATGCTGGCATCCGTCGAATCTCGGGACGATGGGTTATGCCTGGCTGTCGAGTCGCACGCTGCATACCGGGCTGAAGCGGATGGAGCGCTTCTCGCGCATTCTCGGCAGCCGTCTCAGCTATCGCTGTGCCGAAGACGACGACGGCATCCGTCTCGGCTTCGACCACGGACGCGGCGACGCCGCCATCGGGCCGCTGCTGACCGATTTCGCACTGTCGATCCTGATCGCCATGTGCCGCGTCAACGCCGGCCAGCAGATGCGCCCGGCACGCGTCCATCTGCGCCGGGCGAGACCCGCCAACCCGGAACCCTGGCATGCCTTCTTCGGCTGCCCGATCGCCTTCGGCGAGCCGGCGGACGGCTTTCTGCTCAGCAGCGAGGTCGCCAACGCGCCCTTGCCTTCGGCCAACATCCCGCTCGCCAACACCTTCGACGCGATCCTCACCGAACAACTCGCCGGTCTGTTCGACGACGACCTCGTCAGCCGCTGCAAGACGCATGTGCTGCAGCACCTGACCTCGGGCGCCCCTTCGGTGCTGGCAGTTGCGCGCACCCTTGGCCTCAGCCAGCGCAGCCTGCAGCGCCGACTGGCGGATCTCGGTCTGACGTTCCAGGGCGTCGTCGACGAAACCCGCCACGAACTGGCGCGACGCTATCTCGACGATCCAGCCAGGTCGGTCACCGAAATCACTTTCCTCCTCGGCTTCTCCGAGCAGAGCGCCTTCACCCGCGCCTTCCGCCGCTGGAGCGGCATGGCGCCCTCGACCTACCGCTGTTTCGGTGACAGTATACTGAATCAACCGTCTGCGGGCGCCGACCAGTGCAGCGCTGCCGACGGCAACACGCGACGCCGAGGACCATGGCCCTGAGCTTCGTCGGCAGCCTGCGGCAGGGGATCACCGGCAGGCTGTTCGACAAGCGGTCGCCACCGGCGCGGCCGCGAACGACGGCCTGCGAAACGCCGGCAGCGCGGCCGCGACAATCAATTTTTTGCAACATTGTTGCATTTGGCTTGCGAAAGAGGCAAGATTCGGCCTCCGCAGCAATCCCCCGGGCGTGAACGCCCCTTTCGTGTCCCAGTCGCCGATGCCCCGATCCTCGCCCCCACCGCCCCGCCGCGTGCGCCCCGCCAGCAACCCGGCGCTCTGCGCCAGCGCAGCGACCCGCCTGGCATGGGCGGCCGCTGCGCTGTTCCTGCTGTGGAGCGTCATCCTCTGGGCGCTCGCGTGAATCTGCTCGGCCACCCGCAGGGCGAAGCGCTGCTGCGCTTCGACAACCTGACCCTTGGCTACAATCGGCATCCGGCCGTGCACCACCTGCACGGTGAGATCGCCAGCGGCAGCCTGCTCGCCGTCGTCGGCCCCAACGGCGCCGGAAAGTCGACGCTTCTGAAGGCGATCGCCGGCGAGTTGCGGCCGTTGCAGGGCAGCATCGAGCGCTCCCACCTCGACCGCCGCCAGATCGCCTACCTGACGCAGCAGGCAAGCCTCGACCAGAGCTTCCCGATCGTCGTCCACGACTTCGTCGCCATGGGACTGTGGCGCGAGATCGGCGCCTTTTTCGGCCTCGGCCGTGACCGCCGCCGGCGGGTGCACGCGGCGATCGATCGTGTCGGCCTGCATGGGCTCGAGAACCGCCCGATCGGCTCGCTCTCCGGCGGACAGTTGCAGCGCGCACTGTTCGCCCGCGTCATGCTGCAGGATGCACCGCTGGTGCTCCTCGACGAACCGTACGGCGCGATCGACGCCGCCAGCGTCCGCGACCTCGCGACGCTGGTTCGTCAGTGGCACGACGAAGGGCGGACGGTGATCGCCGTCCTGCACGATCTCGCACACGTCCGCGAGGAATACCCGGAAGCCCTGCTGCTGGCGCGCGAACTGGTGGCGCGCGGCACGCCGGCGGACGTCCTTTCCGACGCCAACCTGCAGCGCGCCCGACAGCGCGCCGAAGGACACGGCGACGACACGCAGGCGGCGGTCTGCCGGGTCGACCGGGAAGCGGCATGAGCGATTTCCTGTCGAGCCTGCCGCTGTTCTCGCCCTTCGTCGAGTTCGCCTTCATGCGCCGTGCGCTCGCCGGCTGCCTTGCGCTGTCGCTCGGCGCGACGCCGATCGGCGTCTTCCTGATGCTGCGCCGGATGAGCCTCGCCGGCGACGCGATGTCGCATGCCATCCTGCCGGGTGCCGCCATCGGTTATCTGATCGCCGGCCTGTCGCTGCCGGCGATGACGATCGGCGGCCTCGTCGCCGGCCTCGCCGTCGCCCTGCTGGCCGGCGGCGTCGCGCGCAACACGGTGATCAAGGAAGACACGAGCCTCGCCACCTTCTACCTGCTGTCGCTCTCGGCCGGCGTGCTGATCATCTCGCTGCGCGGCAGCAGCGTCGATCTGCTGCACGTTCTCTTCGGCAGCGTGCTGGCGCTGGACGATCCGGCGCTGCTGCTGCTCGGCGCCTTCGCCTCGCTGTCGATCGTTGCCCTCGCCGTCGGGCTGCGCCTGTTCGTTCTCGAGGCCTGCGACCCGTCCTTCCTGGCGCGCATCAGCCGCCTGTCGCCACTGGCCCATTACGGTTTCATGGTCCTGCTGGTACTCAACCTGGTCGCCGGCTTTCACGCGCTCGGGACGCTGATGGCGGTCGGCATCATGATTCTGCCGGCGGCAGCGGCCCGCCTCTGGGTGTGCAATGTCGCACCGCTGTTGCTGCTTGCCAGCGCCACCGCCTTTGCCGGATCGCTCGCCGGCCTGCTGCTGTCGTACCACATCAACCTGCCGGCGGGACCGGCAATCGTCCTCACCCTCGGCGCGATCTACCTGCTGTCGCTGGCGCTTGGCCCGCTCGGGCCACTCGCCAGCCGCTGGCGATCGGGCTGGCACTTCGAACGTTGAAAGCAAGGAGAAGCGAGATGAACCAGAGTCGCGTCACGGCACTGCACTGGTTGTTGCGAGTCGTTCTGCTGTCGATCGTCTGCGGCAGCCTGTCGGCCACCGCCAGTAGCACCGAGAGGTTGCCGGTGGTCGCCAGCTTCAGCATTCTCGGCGACCTGACGCAGAGGATCGGCGGCAACCTCGTCGAGCTGCACACCCTCGTCGGTCCCGGCGCCGACGCGCACGTCTACCAGCCGACCCCGAACGACGCGCGAACGCTGGCACGCGCGCACTTGGTGATCGTCAACGGTCTCGGCTTCGAGGGCTGGATCGATCGCCTGATCAAGTCGTCCGGCTATCGCGGCAAGCTCGTCGTCGCCAGCAAGGGAATCAACCCGATCCGCGACCCCGGCGAGCATGCCGGCAAGGGCCACCAGCACGCCGGCGCGGTCGACCCGCACGCCTGGCAGGATCTGGCCAACGGCAGCCGCTACGTGGACAACATCACACAGGCGCTCGCCGATGCCGACCCGGCAAACCGCGCGACCTATGAAGCCAACGCCGCCCGCCTCAGGCAGGAGCTGGCCGAACTCGACGGCACCGCCCGCGCGTCCTTCGGCGCCTTGCCGGCGGCACAGCGCAAGGTGGTCACCTCGCACGACGCCTTTGCCTACTTCGGGCGCGCGTACGGGGTCCGCTTCATCGCCCCGGTCGGCCTCAGTACCGACGCCGAGCCGTCTGCCGGCGATGTCGCCGCGATCATCCGGCAGATTCGCCGCGAGAAGATCCGCGCGATCTTCGTCGAGAACATCACCGACCCACGACTTCTCGAGCGCATCAGCCGCGAATCGGGGGCGCGCATCGGCGGCACGCTGTACTCGGACTCGCTGTCGCCGCCCGGCACGCCGGCCGACAGCTACCTCGGCATGATGCGCTACAACATCCGGACGCTGAGCGCCGCGCTCGTCGAATGACACTCCGGCCGGCGGCGGGTGCTGCCGCCGACCGGCGGCGTCGGGCGCGATCAGCGGGACGGTAGCGGGCTGCCGACGAAGCGCCGCCGATTCGGTAGTAAGATCCGGCACCCCAACGACAGCCCGGATCGCCAGGCGGCCCATGACCGACTCACCATCCCTGCGCCGGCAGGAGTTCGTCGCCGGCATGCGCGACACGTTGCCGCTGCTTCTCGGCGCCCTGCCCTTCGGGCTGATCTACGGTGCCATCGCCGCGACTTCGGGGTTGTCGTTCGCCGCCACCCTGGCGATGTCGGCCTTCGTCTTCGCCGGTTCGTCGCAGTTCATCGCCGTCGGACTCGTCGCCGCGCAGACGCCGGTGGCGATCATCGTCCTGACGACACTGATCGTTAACCTGCGTCACATGCTGTACAGCGCGACGCTGCTCCCCTATCTCCGGCATCTGCCGCAGCGGTGGCGGATTGCCCTCGCCTTCTGGTTGACCGACGAGACCTTCGCCGTCACCGTGCACCGCTTCCAGCGCGACGACGCGTCGGACTGCAAGCACTGGTATCAGCTCGGCTCGTCGGTGGCGATGTATCTCAACTGGCAGCTCTGGTGTTTCGTCGGCCTGCTGCTCGGCAACCGCATCCCGGATGCGCAGAGCTGGGGGCTCGATGTCGCCATGCCCGTCACCTTCATCGGCATGATCATCCCCTTCGTCCGCACGCTGCCGGTGGCGATCAGTGTGCTGACCGCCGGCGCGGCCTCGCTGCTGACGCTGGACATGCCCTACAAGCTCGGCATCCTCGTCGCCGCCTTCGCCGGCATCGCCTCCGGCCTGACGGCGCAGCGCCTGCTGCGGGCAAGGGCTGAGCGGACGGCATGATGACTGGCGACGAGACGTGGATGATCGGCGGCATGTTCGCGGTGACCTTCGGCATCCGCTACCTGCTCTTCGGCCTCGCCGACCGGATCAGCCTGTCGGCGTGGTTGAGCGACTCGCTGCGGTTCATCCCGCCGGCGGTGCTCACCGCGATCACGGTGCCCGCCGTGCTGCTGCCCGACGGCCACTGGCAACTCTCCGCCGCCAACCCCTACCTTATTGCCGCCCTCGTCAGCCTCGCCGCCGGCATCGTCACGCGCAATCTGCTGGCGACCATCGGCATCGGCCTGGCGGCGTTCTTCCTCCACCGCCTCTGGTTCTAGCAGGCGGCAGGCGGCCCGCAGGGCCTGCCGCCGCGGCAGATCAGTGCGTCTCGCCGGCGCGCTTGCGCAGCATGTCGATGATCATCGACGCCGTCTGCTCGATCGAGCGATGGCTGGCATCGATGATCGGCCAGCCGCGACGGATGAACAGGCGACGCGCTTCGAGAACCTCCTTGCGCAGCGCATCGAGATCGGCGTAGTCACCGTTCGACTCGTCTTTGAGCGCCGTCAGGCGAGCCGCACGGATCATCGCCAGGCGCGTCGGGTCGACGGTCAGGCCGACGACCAGCGGCCCGTTCGCCCGCAGGAGGCCGACCGGCGGTGGCGATCCCGGCACCAGGGGCACGTTCGCCGCCTTGATTCCGCGCGACGCGAGATACATGCAGGTGGGCGTCTTGGTCGCCCGCGAAACGCCGACGATGATCACGTCAGCGCCGTCGAGATCGTCGCTGGCGAGCCCGTCGTCGTGCGCCAGCGTGTACTTCATCGCCTCGACGCGGCGGAAGTAGTCCTCGTCGAAGGCATCGCCGGAGCTGTGATGCAACAGTACGGCAGCCCCGGTGTAGCCGGCGAGCTGACCGACCAGCGGTTCGAGCGCGAACTGATAGGGAATACCGAGACGACGACAACCCTCCTCGAGGGCTTCACGGACATCGCTGTGGCTGATGCTGTGCAGAACGAAGCCGGGGTTGGCGGCGAGCACACCGAGGATTTCCGGCACCTGATCGAGACGGCGGACCGTCTTCCACAGCCGGCGCCTGACCTCGACTCCAGCAAGCTGGGTGACGGCGTTGCGCGCCAGCATCTCGACGAGTTCACCCGAGGCATGCGAAACCAGATAAAGGACGATCGTCCTGTTCACCGGCGATTCCTCCCGTTCCCGGGCAGCGTCGGTTCAGCGATGATAGCCACCGTCGAGGCGCAGAACGCTGCCGTTGATCATGACGTTCTTGATGACGTGCAGGATGAGCATGGCAAACTCGGCGGGATCGCCGAAGCGGTGCGGAAACGGGATCTGCCGGGCCAGCCGCGAGTCGAGGTTCTTCTCCATGTCGAACAGCGTCTGCGTCCCGAACAGCCCGGGGGCGATGCCGACGACACGGATGCCGAGCGGGCCGAGTTCGCGTGCTGCCGGCAGGATCATGCTGACGACGCCGCCCTTCGAGGCGGCGTAGGCGGCCTCGCCGCTCTGTCCCTCATAGGCCGAGACCGACGCCGTCGACAGAATGACGCCGCGCTCGCCGTTGCTGTGCGGCGGCAGACTCGCCATGTCGGCAGCGGCGAGGCGAATCATGTTGAAGGTCGACATCAGGTTCACCTCCACCAGCCTCCGAAAATCGTCGAGCGGCATCGGCCCACCGGCGCCGAGGATCGGCTCGTTGTGGCCGCGCCCGACGCAGTGCACGAGCACGCGCGCCGCGCCGTGTGCCGCACGCGCCTTGGTGATCGCCTCTTCGGCCGACTGCGAGTCGGCAACGTCGCAATGGATCGCGAGGGCGCCAATCTCTTCGGCAACCCGGTGCACGCCGTCGGCGTCGATGTCGATCAGCGTCACGCGCGCTCCCGCCTCGCTCAGATAACGTGCCGTTTCGGCTCCCAGACCCGATGCCGCCCCGGTGACGACCGCGGGGCATGCCCATAAATCCATGCCAGACCTCCTGCCATTGCCAACCGCAGCGGTCGGCGCCAGGGCGCATTATATCGGGCGCCCGAGCCGAAACGCATGCCGTTCGTGAGAACCGTTCCCGGCGGCTCGCCCGGCGCCACGAGCGGCACCGGAACACCGCGGCAGCGCTTTCCCGGCCGGGCGATGGCCGTCAGGCTGCCGCGGACCGACCGCGGACCGACCGCGGACCGACCGCGGATCGTGGCGACGCGTGGCGACGAGAGCTGTCATCAATTCGTCAACAAGCTGTCACACAATTCGTCCGTCGGCTCCCGGCACCCCTACCGCTCCAGCAAAGGAAGCTCAGCATGAAGCTTGAAGCAGGCCGATCCGCAACCGGGAAACGAAGGCATGCGGCAGCGAGGACAGGGCACGCATGCGGCCGAGCGCCTCGCTCCAGATCTTCAAGGCGCCGATGCACGGTTCCTGATCGCGCGCGTCGCCGACGCCAGCGTGCGCTGCTCGCTCGCCTGCAGCCCGCAACATCCGATTCATCCCACCGATCCCACAAGGAGTCTGTCATGTCTTCATCCAGCAAGCCGATCAGCGCCGATCTCATCGCCGCCGCCGCCGATGAACTGAAACGCCGGCGGCTTTCCGTCGCCGCCACTGCCGCGCCATCGCCCACCAGCGCCGGCGCGGCCCCCAAGGCCCCCAAGGCCCCCAAGGCCCCCAAGGGCAGCAAGGGGAGAAAGGCCAAGAAGGGCAAGCTGGCGGCCGGCGGGTCGTGCAAGCTGCGGCTGACGCGGGACGAGTATCGCCAGCTGCGCCAGCTGAAGCGGCAACTGGCTGCCGCCGGGGTCAGCGCAAGCCGGCAGGAACTCGTTCGCGCAGGTCTGCTGATGCTCGTTCATCTCGACCGCGCCGCCTTCCTGCTCGCCCTGCGCGACGTCGCCGCCGCCGAACCGGTACCGCAACAGGCGACCTGACACGCGCGCGACACGGCACGCCGGCGCGGCGGCACCGTCTTCATGGCGGACGCCGCGCCGGCGATCCGGCAGTGCGCAGAACGGCATCGCCCGATCGTCATCAGGCTGTCACACCACCGGCGCACACTCCCGGTCGCCAGCAAACAAACCACCAGGAGCCCAAGATGAACCAGCCTGCACGCAAATCGACCGCCGTTGCCATCGCCGTGCTGAGCGGCCTTGTCCTCAGCCCGTCGGCCTTCGCCGCGCCACCCGTCGTCAAGGTCGACGGCTCGAGCACGGTCTTCCCGATCACCGAGGCCGTCGCCGAGGAGTTCCAGAAAGCCAGGAAAGGGGCGATCAACGTCACCGTCGGCATTTCCGGCACGGGTGGTGGCTTCAAGAAGTTCTGCCGTGGTGAAACCGACATCGCCAATGCCTCGCGACCGATCCTGAAGAAGGAGATGGACGACTGCGCCAAGACCGGCATCCGCTATTACGAGCTGCCGGTGGCCTACGATGCACTGACGGTGATGGTGAACCCGCAGAACACCTTCGTCAAGAGCATGACCGTCGCCGAACTGAAGAAGATTTGGGAGCCCGGCGCCCAGGGCCGGATCAACAACTGGAAGGACGTCAACCCGGCATGGCCGGACCAGAAGCTCAAGCTCTACGGCGCCGGCGCCGACTCCGGAACCTTCGACTACTTCACCGAAGCGATCGTCGGCAAGGCCAAGTCGAGCCGCGGCGACTATACCGCCTCCGAGGACGACAACGTGCTGGTCCAGGGAATCGCCGGCGACAAGGGAGCACTCGGCTACTTCGGCTTCGCCTACTACATCGAGAACCAGAAGAAGCTGAAGGCGGTGGCGATCGATGGTGGCAAGGGGCCGGTCGCGCCGACACCCGAAAACGTCGACAACGGCAGCTATCAGCCGCTCTCGCGACCGATCTTCATCTACGTCAGCGAGAAGTCGCTCGACAAGCCCGAGATCAGGGACTTCGTCGACTTCTACATGAAAAACGCGCGGCCGTTGGTGAAGGAGGTCAAGTACATCCCGCTCCCTGCGAAAGCCTACAGCGGCAACCTTGATCACATCGCCCGGAAGAAGCTCGGCACCGTCTTCGCTGGGCAGAACGAAACCGGCCTGACGATCGAGGAACTGATGAAGCGCGAGGCGCAACTCTGAGACACAGCCCGCCCGCGACAATCCGGCAGGCGCGACGGGGACGCCGGATGGCCCCCGCGACCACCGCCTGCCGCCAACAGGAGCGCGAACGATGAGCAGCATCTTTCCCCTGAAGCACGCAGGCCGCGCGCTGCCGGCGATGCCCGCCCGCCCGTGGCAGGCGTCGCCGGCGCAACGGATTCGCCGCCGGCTGGCCGAGCGCGCGATCGAGACAATGCTGTTGCTGGCGGCTCTGGTCGCCGTATTCACGACCGCAGCGATCGTCGCGATGCTCGTCTGGGAGTCGGTCGTCTTCTTCCGCAGCGTTCCGCTGCTCGATTTCCTGACCGATACGCAATGGACGCCGCTGTTCGACGACGCCCACTTCGGCATCCTGGCACTGCTCTCGGGTACGCTGACGACGACGATCGTCGCGCTGATGGTGGCGGTACCACTCGGCACCATTCTCGCCATCTACCTCTCCGAGTTCGCACCGTTTCGCGTTCGCGAGGTGGCCAAGCCCTTCCTCGAACTGCTCGGCGGTATCCCGACGATCGTCTACGGCTACTTCGCGCTGTTCTTCGTGACGCCCCTGCTGCAGCGAATCTACCCCGAACTGCCCGGCTTCAACATGCTCTCGGCCGGACTGGTGATGGGCATCATGATCATCCCCTACGTCAGCTCGCTGTCAGAGGACGCCATGCGGGCGGTGCCGATGAGCATGCGTGAAGCGTCCTACGCGATGGGCGCGACGCGTCTGCAGACGGCGCTCTTCGTCGTCACCCCGGCGGCGCTGTCCGGCCTCGCCTCGTCGTACATCCTTGGCATCTCGCGCGCGGTCGGCGAAACGATGGTCGTCGCCATCGCCGCCGGCATGCAGCCAAACTTCACTTTCAACCCGGCCGAACCAGCAGCGACGATCACCGCCTACATCGTGCAGGTGGCGCTGGGCGACCTGCCGCACGGCTCGATCGGCTACCAGACGATCTTCGCCGCCGGCCTCACCCTGCTGCTCATCACGCTGCTGTTCAACATCATCGGCCACGTTCTGCGCAAACGTTTTCGCGAGGCATACTGAGCATGATCCCGAAGTCATTCACCGCTGCCACCAGCGAAGCCGGGGTCGCCGAGATCCGGCGCATGATCGCCCGCCACAAGACCTGGGACTGGCTCTTCGGGCTGCTCGGCACACTCGCCCTGCTGTTCGCGACGCTGGTCTTTGCCGCGCTCTTCGGACAGATGCTGATCAACGGCGTGCCGCACCTGTCGTGGGAGTTCTTCACCAGCTTTCCCTCGCGTCGCGCGGCCAGCGCCGGCATCCTCTCGGCCTGGGTGGGAACGGTCCTGGTGATGCTGGTGACGGCGATCGTCGCCGTGCCGCTCGGCATCGGCGCCGGCATCTATCTCGAAGAATACGCACGCAAGAACCTGCTGACCGACATCATCGAGATCAACGTCACCAACCTCGCCGGCGTGCCATCGATCATCTACGGACTGCTCGCGCTCGGCCTCTTCGTCTACCAGTTCGGGCTCGGCCAGAGCATCGCCGCCGCCGGCCTGACGCTGGCGCTGCTGATCCTGCCGGTCGTCATCGTCGCCACGCGCGAGGCGATCCGCGCCATCCCGCAGAATGTCCGGGAAGGCGCCTACGCCTGCGGCGCCAGCAAGTGGCAAGTGGTCTCGCACCACATCATCCCCTACTCGCTGCCGGGAATCATGACGGGCGTCATCATCGGCCTCGCCCGGGCGATCGGCGAGACGGCGCCGATCATCACCATCGGCGCACTGACCTTCATCGCCTTCCTGCCACCGTCACCATTCTCCAGCCCCGACCACCTGCTCTCCTTCGAGTGGCTGCTGGCACCCTTCACGGTCATGCCGATCCAGATGTTCAACTGGCTCTCGCGGCCCGAGGAAGCCTTTCAGGCCAATGCCGCGGCCGCCGGCCTGGTGCTGGTGGTGATGACGCTGTCGATGAACGCCATCGCCATCTGGATTCGCTACCACTTCCGCAAGAAGATCAAATGGTGAGCGCGACGCTTGCCACGACAGGACCATCATCGTGAACACCCAGACCACCCCGAGCACGAAACCCGGCACCGAACTGAAAGCGCAGGCGAAAGCCCTGAACTTCTATTACGGCGACTTCCAGGCCTTGAAGAACATCGACTTCCCGGTCGAGAAGAACGAGGTGACCGCACTGATCGGCCCCTCCGGTTGCGGCAAGTCGACCTTTCTGCGCTGCTTCAACCGCATGCACGACCTCTACCCGAACATGCGCTATGAAGGCGAGATCCTGCTCTATCCCGATGGCGTCAACATCGTCGACCGGCACGTCGATCCGATCGAGGTGCGCATGCGCATCTCGATGGTCTTCCAGAAGCCGAACCCCTTCCCGAAGTCGATCTACGAGAACGTCGCCTACGGCCTGCGCGTGCGCGGTGTCCGCAACCGCTCGCTGATCGACGAGAAGGTCGAGGAGGCCCTGCGCGCCGCCGCCCTCTGGGGCGAAGTCCGCGACCGTCTCGACGATCTCGCGTTCAACCTCTCCGGTGGCCAGCAGCAGCGCCTGTGCATCGCACGCGCACTGGCGACCGACCCCGAGATCCTGCTCTTCGACGAACCGACATCGGCGCTCGACCCGATCGCCACGGCCAAGATCGAGGAACTGGTGAGTGAACTCAAGGAGAAGGTCACCATCCTGATCGTCACCCACAACATGCAACAAGCAGCGCGCGTCTCCGCCTACACGGCATTCATGTACATCGGCGAACTGATCGAGTTCGACGACACCAAGCGCATCTTCACCAATCCCTCGTCGAAACTGACCGAGGAGTACATCACCGGCCGCTTCGGCTGACCACCCCATAAAACGGTGACAGTATACTCAATAGCCTGATTGGCCGAGCCTCTCACGGAGCGTCAGCGCACGCGCCTTCGTCAGCCCGGACGGGATCGGCTCGCGCCGCTGCAGCAAGCCACCGGCCACCCCGGCGGCGGCACTGACGACCGCCCGGGGGCGCCGATCGCCGCCGAGACGCGGGCGGCTCCCCGCCTCAGGGGCACACGGTCGCACTGCGGCAATGGGCGACGATCGCATCAAGCAGCAGCGCCTGCACGCCGGGCGCCAGGTCGTGGCCCATGCCGGCGATGATCTGCAGGCGCGCGCCGGGAATGTGATGCGCCGTGTCACGCCCGGCCGAAACCGGCAGGAGCGGATCGTCGGCGCCGTGCACCACCAAGGTCGGCGCGCGGATCTTCGCCAGTTCGCGACGCCGGTCGCCGGCAGCGATGATGGCCAGCAACTGGTGCACCTGTCCGCGCGGATAATGCGCGCGGCGAACGCCACGCTCGACCTGCCGGCGCAATTCCGCCGCATCCGACGGAAAGCCGGGGCTGCCGATGACGCTGAAGACGCGCAGCAGGTGATCGACCTGGCTGCGCTCGCAGTCGGGACTCGCCGGCCGGCTCAGCAACTGCCGCAACGCGGCCGGCTTGCCCAGCGAAACCCGCCAGTTGCCACTCGCCGACATGATCGACGTCAGGCTCAGCACCTGCTGCGGGTGACGAGCTGCCAGGCACTGGGCAACCATGCCGCCGAGCGAGACGCCGACGACATGCGCACGCGGCACCTGCAGGGCACTGAGCAGGCCGGCGGCGTCGTCGGCCATGTCGGCAAGCAGATAAGGGGCGCGCACCGGCAGACGCAGCAGGCCGCGAGCGATGGCAAGCAGGAGCCGCGGTCGCTGCCGCCAGACGATGCGCGTCGAACGACCAGTGTCACGGTTGTCGAAGCGAAGCACGCGAAAACCCTGCCCGACGAGGCCGTTGCAGAAGGCATCGGGCCAGGCGACGAGCTGCATGCCGAGCCCCATGATCAACAGGATCGCCGGTGCGCCGGGGTCGCCGAGGCTCTGGTAGCAGATTTCGACGCCGTTGACGGTGGCAAAGGCCTCACCGGCAAGCCCGTCGCCGCAGCCGCTGTCCTCGTCACCGGGCATCAATACCTGGCCTGGCGTCGCGGATCAGGGTAGAGGTAGCTCCTGAATCCCGAACGGTCGAACGGCTGCCAGTCATCCTCGGCCTGCGCCAGACGATCGGCGATCGCGTACAGGGTCAACGGGTTCATCCCCATGCCGAGGTGGCTCGCCTGCACCTCGATGTTGTCGGTATGCGGGCTCTCCCTTTCGAGGCTGCACTGCCAGGCGACAACGCCGTCGCTGCGGCTGAAGATCGAGGTCGTCGGTACCGGTGGCGGCGTCCGCAGCGGCTCGTGAATGTCCGGCGCGCCGATCTTGTGACCGGTCGCCCACTCGTAGATCCGCCAGGCGTTGGTCGCCTTCGGATGACCGGTGAAGGGGGTGCCCATGGTGATCACCTGCCGCACGACATCCGGTCGTGCCTTGGCCAGCTCGCGCGCGTAGATGCCGCCAAGACTCCAGCCGACCAGGCTGACCGAACGCTCGTGCTCGCGCGCCAGCCGGTCGAGCAGGTCCAGGCAGGCATCGACCACGCCACCCCCCCCCCCCCGGCTG
>DDUX01000031.1:0-8547 GCA_002345025.1 Candidatus Accumulibacter iunctus
GGGGGTGGGGGGGCTGGGGGGGGGGCGGGCGACGCTGGGTTCGCCAACATGGATGGCGCGGGCCGTGCGCGAAATGCTCTGCAGCTCGAGACGCAGCGAATCGAACAGAAGCTCCTTGGCGGTCGCCGACCCGCCCCCCTGCCGCGCCTTTTCGACATCGAGATCCCAGATGATCTGCGCCAGCCGGGCAAAATGCCCGGCCGCCTTGCTGCCGGCGGCGAAATCCGCCGCGTTGCCACTTCCGAAAGTCTGGACGCGGCCGAACAGGTCATAACGGCGAGTTTCTCGGTCATTCATGATGGGGTCTCCGGTAAAGGGTCAATGGCAGGATTGCCAAAGGGGAGTCAGCGCGCTGCGCGCCTTCTGGCAAGCGGTTGATGCGTTTGTCTGCGCTCCCGCGCGGCGCGCGGCGGATCGACCGGGCCGAGTGTGCATGCTGCGGGGCTTGGCCACCCGGGGGGAGGAGCAGACGCGGCTCGAGGCGATCATCGCCAGCAGCGGCGCCGACCTCGACCACCAGGTCGAACTGTCGAGCGTCGAGTACCAGAAGCGCAACGAGACACAGGAGATCTTCATCCCGGTCGGCGAGCGCCTCGGCGGCAAGGTGATCGAGTTCCGCAACGTCAGCAAGTCCTTTGGTGACCGCCTGCTGCTCGACCGGCTCAGTTTCAGCGTGCCGCCGGGAGCGATCGTCGGCATCATCGGCCCGAACGGCGCCGGCAAGTCGACGCTCTTCCGCATGCTCACCGGCAGCGAGCAGCCCGATTCGGGCGAGATCGAGATCGGCGACACCGTCCGCCTCGCCTACGTGGACCAGAGCCGCGACTGTCTCGACGGCAACAAGACGGTCTTTGAGGAGATCTCGGAGTTCCTCGACGGCATCTGCTCGCACATCCTCGCCTGCGAGGGCGATCCGCAATGGACCTTCTTGAGCGGCAAAGATCACGAGTACGAGGAAGACAAGCGACGCCGCCTCGGCGAGGAAGCCTCGCGCCCGAAACGGATCCGCTACCGGCCGATCACCCGCTGAGAGGTTGCGGCGCGCTGCGCTTCGGGTCGTTACGGGAATCGAAGCACCCGACGATGGGCGCGCCATTCGCGATGGCGTGCAGACTGCCGGGGAAAGCGCGGGGCGCCAGAGGATCGAGCATCTGGACAACCCGCGCTCCGCTGACTATGCTAGCGCCGGCAACGAGGTTTTCCGTCCACGGATGCTGGCTCCGCCGCGACAGCGAGGGGTCGTTCCCGGTCGAGTGTGGTGCATATTCCGCTGACCGTGGTGTCTACCGCGGAACGGCTGGGGGTGTTCATGCAAGAAAGTTGTTTTTTTTCCGACTGTTGCGCTGGAGACTCGGGGTTATACACCGGCGCGCCGCGCAAGCTGCACCGGCGAATGCCCCGCGGGGCGGCCGGGTCTACACCGGATTTGGTGTCGACTGAACGTTGTGCCTCTGAATAATGACTAAACGCCAAGTAGCAGTTGGTCATCTGCGGACAGGAAAACCCTTGCACTTGATTGCGCAAGAAATGGATGTATCGTTCCAAACGATCGTCCGCTACATGAAACTACAAGTTGCCGAAGGCGGCGTAACAGCTTCAGAAGTGTTCTTCGGAATCGATCCCGAACGCCGGAATCAACTTCACAAACTGTTAGAAGGATCTGATGGCAAGGCCAGCAAGTCGTATTACCGAGACGCAGCCGCTCAGGGAATATCCTGGGACGAGGCCAATCTTTACTGGGCTATGGCTTTTTCGACAGCAAACCGCGGAGACATGTACGAGCGGGTTGCTGACCTCGAAGTGGGTCTCCATCAACACATAAAGGATGTTCTCATCAAGGAGTTTGGCGACGCTGAGTTGGCTTGGTGGCGAAACGGCGTTCCGCTAGCTGTTCGCAAAGCTTGCGTTCAGACCAGAGAAGAGGACGCCGAACCCGTGGATAGCCCATTCGCCTATACAACTTTCATCCACTTGTCAGAAGTTATTGAAAAGAACTGGAAGCTGTTCTCCGTAAATCTTCCAAGAACATTCGTTGCCAATAGGCAGGAACTTCTCGCTGACCTCAAGAAACTGAACTCAATCAGAAATGCCGTTATGCACCCTGTTAAGGGCAAGTCGTGGGACCCAGATGCTTTCGCCTTTGTAGGGAAACTGCTCTCGGAGTTGAGTCTCTATTTGAAGAAGAGTGGAAAGACATCCGCACCAATTCACCGAACGGTCGTATTCGGTACGCATCGCTAGGAACTAGCTATGTGCGGCATATGCCCAACCCATCATTGCACCGGACCTGCGCGAAAAGCCGCGCAGGTCCGGTGAATTCCAACGTTAGGCCTCGCAGGGAGCGGCCATGGCGAATCTCAGAGTCACTGAAATCAAGGCCTTCGTTCCATCCAAGGACTTCGAGGCCTCCAAGCAGTTCTACAAGGATCTTGGCTTCACCATGGCCTCCGACGGAGGAGGCGTGGCCTACTTTCACTTCGAGCATGTGAGCTTCTTGCTTCAAGACTTCTGCACAGAAGGTCTGGCCGAGAACTTCATGATGCACCTCCTCGTCGAAGACGTCGCAGCCTGGTGGAACCACGTCCAAGCGAGCGGCGTTGTAGCCAAGTACGCAGTCACGTGCACCAACATTGAGGCCCAGCCCTGGCGCATGAAAGACTTCTGTCTCTCAGACCCCTCGGGAGTTCTGTGGCGCATCGGCCAGAACACAGATTGAACCGCAGGAGTCTCTGGGGGTGTCGAGCGAACCCCTAAGGATTGACCCGACCCGCAGGGTCGTCTCAATCCGTTGTTCAAGAAGCCTCGTACCAAAGCCAGAGCAACGGTTGGCTACAGAGAGAGATGGGGAATGCCTCGAGCGGATCGGTCGAAGCGCGGCACGCAGAGGGTGCGCGTCGGAATATGGCGTCAGAAAACTCGCTGATCAAACCCATAGGGGCGGTTGTCAGGGTTCGATCGACGGTTTGGCAAGAGCCGGCGAGTGGTTGCCCCGGTCATTTTTCGGGCAACGGGCGACAGTCTCCCTGCGCCCCTCGCGGAAACCGCGGCAGGGCGAGCGTAACGAAGAGGAAATGAAGTGGCGCGCTGGCGGAGCGTCTATCCCGACCCGCAACCCGCACTCGCCCCAACCGGCTTGCCAGCGATCGCGCGAGGGCGCGACAAGTCCCGACTGCCCAAGGGACGCGGCAACAGCACACCACAGCAGCGCAGCCTCCCGCCACAGTGCGGGAAAATCTGAATACCAGCAAGTCCGCACACGGTCCATGGCGGGTGTCGCAGACGCCGGCTCTGTCGATCGCCCTCCCGTTGCCC
Organism: Candidatus Accumulibacter iunctus; assembly: GCA_002345025.1. Classification (GTDB taxonomy): domain Bacteria; phylum Pseudomonadota; class Gammaproteobacteria; order Burkholderiales; family Rhodocyclaceae; genus Accumulibacter; species Accumulibacter iunctus. The sequence continues at coordinate 3,313 of DDUX01000031.1, forward strand.
TTCTTCGAACAAATGGGACTACCGAGCCTTGCGCCGCGGTAGGAATTTGCTTCATCGAACCGCCGGATACGTGACCCGTTCGTCCGGTGGTGTGGGAGGGGGAGGCCGTGAGGCCTTCTCCTATCCCGATTGGACGCCACAAACACGAATTCTCGGCGTGCTTGCCATGGTGTAGCCTTTGGGCTACACTGCAGCAATGCGAGTCGAGAAGACCGCTGATTACCGCGCCTGGATCGACGGCCTGAAGGATCTGGCAGCAAGGGCTCGCGTGCTGATGCGCGTTGATCGTCTGATTCACGGAAATCCCGGTACACATCGAAATCTCACTGAGGGTGTTTCAGAGCTCAAGATCGATGTTGGTCCTGAATACAGGGTTGACCACTCTCTTCGCGGCGACAAGTCAACCCAGGCAAAGGACATCGCCAAAGCACTATTGCTCAATCGGAAATATTTGGAGTAGTGGTCATGGTCAAAGTAAGTACGAAGAAATCTGGCAATACAAAGACGACACCTTATGATGTGTCGGAACACCTGCGCACGCCGGAAGAGATGGCCGCATATCTGGACGCATGGTTTGAAGAAGCGCCTGAAGACGCAGCAGGAATTGCCCGTGCTCTTGGCGACATCGCTCGTGCCAAAGGTATGTCACAAGTAGCCAAAGATGCTGGCCTCAGTCGCGAGAGCCTGTACCGAGCACTGAGCGCGGAAGGAAATCCTAGCTTCGCAACCGTTCTCAAGGTAGCCAAGGCACTGGGAGTGAGGCTTCATGCTCAGGCATTGCCGAGTGGCGTCTAACGAGTAAGGATAGATCGTGCGAAGCCACCATCTATCCGATTGTTGGACGAGCCCGGGCCGGAGAACGGGGCGCCCTCCTGCAAATATCTTTTCTGGATTGACCCCATGGGCATTGTGGGGAGGGGGGAGCCGTGAGGCTGCTCCCTATCCCGATTGGGCGCCAAGCTCCAGGAGTCCCCATGCAGATTGAGCGTCTCGATCATTTCGTTCTGACCGTGCGAGACGTAGATGCAACGGTTTCGTTCTATCAAACCGTTCTTGGCATGGCGCCTGTTACCTTTGGCTCGGGGCGGAGAGCGCTTGTTTTCGGGCAATCGAAGATCAATCTGCATCCGGCAAATGCGCCTCTTGCCCCGCACGCGAGCCATCCCGTTCCCGGCTCGGCCGACTTGTGTTTCGTTACCACGGATTCGCCGCAGTCAGTCATCGATCAATTGCGCAAGTGCGGCATCTCTATCGAAGAGGGGCCAGTTCCTCGCACTGGTGCTCTTGGCCCGATCACGTCGGTCTACTTTCGCGACCCCGATGGCAACCTCATAGAAGTGTCGTCCTATCGTGAGTAGTCAACCTACCACGCCGCAGCGGTGCCGCATGACGCCCGACCCTGCAGTCAACCGGGCCTTGCACAAGCATGGCATTGCAGCGTACTCGCTCCGCTCACCGCTGAGCCTGCAATTCGGCTTCCATAGGCAAGAACCCGCGCGCACCTTGAGCGCTGACTCTGGTGTGGCTGGATTGAAGAATGCGCATCGAGTTCGACCCAGACGAGGACATTGCAAATCAATCGAAGCACGGCAGGAATCTTTGGGGGACAGTCCAAGGTTTCCAGGAGAGACTGAATTCATGAAGCGCAGAATCCAAGTCGGAGCCGGCTGCCGTGCGGCTTTTCCCCATCCCGATCATGCGCGAAGGGCAACGAGATGGCTGTCGCAGTGAATGATTGCTTTGTCGAGGTGGCTGGCGGGCAAGTATTCGTTCGCCACTGGCAGCCCGATGGCGCCACGCATGCGCCGATCGTCCTGCTGCACGACTCGCTGGGTTCCGTCGAACAGTGGCGCAGTTTCCCGGCGACGTTGGCCGAGAGGACAAGCCGCCCGGTGCTGGCGTATGACCGTCTTGGATTTGGCCAGTCGAGCAGCCGGACGACGCCTGCGGACCGCGGGTTCATCGATGACGAGGCACGCGTTCATTGGCCGGCCATTGCCGATGCTCTTGGGCTCTGTCGGTACGTGCTTTTCGGGCATAGTGTCGGTGGCGGTATGGCGTTGGTCGCTGCCTCTGTTGCGGGAAATCGCTGCGTGGCGGTCATCACCGAGTCCGCCCAGGCATTCGTCGAGGAGCGAACCCTGTCCGGCATCCGGGAGGCCATGCAGTCCTTTGCAGACGACCGCCAGTTTTCCAGGATCGTCAGGTGGCACGGGCAGAGCGCGCGCTGGGTACTGGATGCCTGGACCGAGGTCTGGCTGTCTCCGCAGTTTCGTGCGTGGTCCCTGGATCCATACCTGGCCCAGGTGCATTGCCCTGTGCTCGCGATTCACGGCGAGTCGGATGAGTTCGGATCCGGTGCGTTCCCCCGCCGCATCGCGGAAGGTGTCAGCGGGCCGGCAAGAATGGAGATTCTCGATGCGTGTGGCCACACTCCTCACCGCGAGAGGGAAGAGCAGGTGCTCTCCCTCGTCTCCTCGTTCCTTGCTGAAAATGAGGTTCCGTAGGTGGATTCAGCGCCAGAATGGTGATGGCACATCGGGCACTTCAGCCGCTGCAGCCATGCGACGGATGAAGTGCACATCTCGCCACCGTTTTAGCAAACATCGAAGGCACTGCGCCGGCCGTCGCGTCGGCGCTGCCGTCAAGGGAGGATGAGCATGCGGTTGAATCCTTGCATCCCGTCGCGGGTGCTGTTGTGTGCGGCCATCGCGGTCGCCGGTCTGCCGCCGCTACAGGCGCAGGAGTATCGCCGTGATGGCTCGGTGCGTCCGGACCGGGTCCTGTCGCCCGATGAAAGCGTCGGCGAGCCGGCGCTCTCGCCGGGGGCAGTCCGTCCGGACAAGGCGCTGGCGCCCGATCAGACCGATTCCGGACCGCTGTGGTCACCGGGCGCGGTGCCGCCCGACAGGGCGCTCGCGCCCGACGAGACCGACGCATCACCGGTGCTTTCACCTGACGCCGTGCCGCCGGATCCGGCGTTGCCGCCAGACTAGCCGGCCGCCGGCGTGACGGTGGCAGTTGCCGGGTTGACGGCGGGCAGGCGATCGATGAACCAGCGCGCGGTGGCGCGCGCGACCAGCTCGAAAGCCGCGGCCGAAGTGGGCGAGTCGGCCTCGGCAGCCAGCGTCTGCAGTTCGTGCGGGCAGGCCAGTTCGCGCAGCGCGCGGCGGTTGCTCGTCGTGCTGCGCTCGTCGTCCTCATCGACGAGGACCAGCAGCGGCGCTGCCAGCGAGCGCAGGTAGAGGACGCCGGCGAGATCGATCAGCCCGCCGCGACAGACGAGCGCGTAGATTTCGTGATCGCGCAGCGCGGCGACGCGTAGCACGACAGGCGAGCAGTCACCGGCGGCACTGAGGCCGATCGGCAGCGGCGGCAGTTCGCCCAGCAGCATGCGCTGCTTGAGCAGCGCCAGGCCGTCGAGCAGACGCCGGGCGAGCAGTGAGACGTTGTGCTGCAGATCGGCGAAACGCTCCTCCGCCGGCGTCAGCAGATCGAGCGTCAGGGTGCCGATGCCGGCATGCTGCAGGATGACGGCGAGGGCATCGTCGCGTGCTGCCGGCGCCGGCCCGGCGTGCGTCAGGACGACCAGTGCGGAGAGCCGCGCCGGCAGCGTCAGCAATCCCTGCAGCGACCCGTGGCCGGCGGCGATGGCGATCGGCGTCTGGCCCGGGAAGGCGAACGCGCCGGTCAAGGACGCAACAGCCTGACCGGCACCCGGCGTGGCCCGAAAGGCTTGCCGAAGCGGGCAAAGCGGCCGGCGATCTGCGTGCCGCAGTGCGGGCAGCGACCGTCGGCGGGCAGGTCGTGGTGACGGATGTTGTACCAGTCGCGCTCGATCAGCGCCGCCTGGCAGCCCGGGCAGAAAGTGGTGCCGCCCTCGCTGTCATGGACGTTGCCGGTATAGACGTAATGCAGGCCGGCGTCTATGGCGATTCGCCGCGCCTGGGTCAGCGTCGATGCGGGCGTTGGCGGCAGATCGTCCATCTTCCAGTCGGGGTGGAAGGCGGTGAAGTGCAGCGGTACCTGCGGCCCGAGTTCGCGCGCCACCCAGTCGGCGAGGGCCTTGATCTCGGTCGGCGAATCGTTCTTGCCGGGGATCAGCAGCGTCGTGATCTCGAGCCAGCAACTGGTCTCGTGGTGGATGTAGGCGAGGATGTCGAGCACCGGCTGCAGGTGGCCGCCGCAGAGGCGGAAATAGAAGTCGTCGGTGAAGGCCTTCAGGTCGACGTTGGCGCCGTCCATGACGGCAAAGAACTCGCGCGCCGGCTCGGGGTGGATATAGCCGGCGGTGACGGCGACGGTGCGGATGCCGCGCTCGTGGCAGGCGAGGGCGGTGTCGATCGCGTACTCGGCAAAGATCACCGGGTCGTTGTAGGTGAAGGCGACCGACTGCGCGCCGTAGGCGACCGCCGCGCCGGCAATGCCCTGCGGGCTGGCGGCATCGAGCAGCCGGTCCATGTCCTTCGATTTCGAGATGTCCCAGTTCTGGCAGAACTTGCACGCCAGGTTGCAACCGGCGGTGCCGAAGGAGAGGATCGCCGACCCGGGATAGAAGTGGTTGAGCGGCTTCTTCTCGATCGGGTCGATGCAGAAACCCGATGAACGGCCGTAGGTGGTGAGGACCATCTGGCCGTCGACGTTCTGGCGGACGAAGCAGGCACCGCGCTGACCGGCGTGCAGCTTGCAGTCGCGTGGGCAGAGGTCGCACTGGATGCGCTCGTCCGCGATGGCATGCCACCAGCGACCGGGGTGAGCCGATTCGGGTACCTTCGGCGAATGCGTCACTTCTCTTTCCATTTGCGTACTCCGTAACGGGCGAGAGCGACTTCCGGATGCCAGAAGTCGGCCGGCAGCCCTGCCTTGAGCTTCAGTTGCTCCAGGAACTGGCGCGCATCCGGGAGTGACTCCCAGACCTGCGGCAGGAAGGTGGCGCGCCGCTCTCGATAGCCGAGGACAAGGCCATCGACGCCCGGCCGCAGGCGGGCGATGGCGTCGGCCTCATCGGCGACCGGGAAGGCTTCGGGTGCCGTCAGCAGCGAGACCTCGACCCGCGTCGTGGCGAACTCGTCGGCGGTCAGCGGGGCAAAGCGGTGGTCGCGGAAAGCGGCGGCGAGGGCGTTTTCGCCGACATCGAGCAGCAGCGGCCGGTGCGCCTCGAGGCTGCCGATGCAGCCGCGCAACTGGCCATTGCGGGTCAGCGTGACGAAAGTGGCGCCGCGCTCGCCGAGTTCG
>DDUX01000031.1:8811-9298 GCA_002345025.1 Candidatus Accumulibacter iunctus
TGGGCGTCGAGGGCGACGATGTGGCGGGNNCGGGGCAAAGCGGTGGTCGCGGAAGGCGGCGGCGAGGGCGTTCTCGCCGACATCGAGCAGCAGCGGCCGGTGCGCCTCGAGGCTGCCGATGCAGCCGCGCAACTGGCCATTGCGGGTCAGCGTGACGAAGGTGGCGCCGCGCTCGCCGAGTTCGGGCAGTTCGCCGAGCGGCCGCGTCGCCAGGCCGAAACGGTGTGCGATGGCGTTGCGGGCGGCGGTCAGCAGGGTATCGCCGAGGCGGTCGGCGGCATCAATGGGCACTGGCGGCCTCCTCGCTGAAACAGAAGGCACCGTAACCGACGACGCGCGAGCGATCGCCGGCGGTGTCGCCGGAGTTGCGCAGGTCGATCAGTCGTGCCCGCAGGCCGTGCCGCCGCGCGGCCAGCAGCAGGCCGTTGACCGGTGTCGCGCCGCAGGCCTGCTGATGGTCGATATGGGCGTCGAGGGCGACGATGTG
>DDUX01000128.1 GCA_002345025.1 Candidatus Accumulibacter iunctus
AGAGGTGAGCGACGTGCGGCGCGGCCTGGCGGGCGGGGGGGAGCAGGGGGGGGGCGGGGGGGGGGGGGATGCAAGTTTCGCCGGCCCCCGCGTCCTCCCCCCCCCCCCGCCCCCGGCGCGGCGCCCCCCCCCCGGCCGGGGCCACCGATGCTGAACTTCGATACCCGCTCCGCCCGCGACCGGCGGGGGGAGCCGCTGCAGAGCCCGCTGCCGCGGCAGGTCTTCGGCGCCTTCTGGTCGCCGGTCGAGCCGATGCCGGTGGCGGCGCCGCGCCTGCTCGCCCATTCGCGCGAGGTGGCGGCGGCGCTCGACCTCGACGACGCGGCGATGGCGGATCCCGAACTGCTCGCGGCGCTCGCCGGCAACCGCCTCTTGCCCGGCATGGTCGGCTACGCCAGCTGTTACGGCGGCCATCAGTTCGGCCAGTGGGCCGGCCAGCTCGGTGACGGCCGGGCGATCCTCCTCGGCGAGGCGGTCAATCGCCGCGGCGAGCGCCACGAGCTGCAACTCAAGGGCGCCGGGCCGACTCCCTACGCCCGACGCGCCGACGGCCGCGCCGTCCTGCGCTCGTCGATCCGCGAGTTCCTCTGCAGCGAGGCGATGCACCACCTGGGGGTGCCGACGACGCGCGCGCTGAGCCTCGTCGGCACCGGCGAGACGGTCATCCGCGACATGTTCTACGATGGCCATCCGGTCGCCGAGCCGGGCGCCGTCGTCTGCCGGGTTGCCCCCTCGTTCATTCGCTTCGGCCACTTCGAACTGCCGGCGGCACGCAACGATCTCGACCTGTTGCGGCGGCTCGTCGCCTTCACCATCGACCGCGACTTCCCCGGCTTCGCCGGCGACCCACCGGCGAAGCTCGTTGCCTGGTTCACCGAGATCTGCGAACGAACCGCGCGGCTGATCGCGCACTGGCTGCGCGTCGGCTTCGTGCATGGCGTGATGAATACCGACAACATGTCGATCATCGGCCTGACGATCGACTACGGCCCCTACGGCTGGGTCGACAACTTCGACCCCGGCTGGACGCCGAACACCACCGACGCATCGAGCCGCCGCTACTGCTTTGCCCGCCAGCCGGCGATCGCGCGCTGGAACCTCGAACGTCTGGCCGACGCCCTGGCGCCGCTGCTGCCGCAACCCGGCGACCTCGCGGCCGGCCTCGACCGCTACGACGAGACCTACGCCGCCGAGTTCTGTACCGCCTACGCCGCCAAGCTCGGCCTGCGCCAATGGCGGCACGACGATGGCGAACTGCTCGAGGATCTCTTCGCACTGATGCACCGGGCAGAGATCGACATGAGCACCTTCTTCCGCGCCCTGGCGCTGCTCGACCCCGGGCAACCACAGCCGCAGTTGCTCGACGACGCCTTCTACCGCGCCGACCTGCGGCAACGGCATGCCGGTCAGCTCGAACGCTGGCTGCAGCGCTACGCCGCTCGCCTGCAACGCGACGACTGGCCGCGGCAACTGCGGATCGCCGCGATGAACGCCGTCAACCCGCGCTTCGTCCTGCGCAACTATCTCGCACAGCAGGCGATCGACCGCGCCGAGCAGGGCGACGTGCAGATGATCGACGACCTGCTCGAGGTCCTGCGCCGACCCTACGACGAACAACCCGGGCGTGACGCCTTCAGCGCCAAACGGCCGGACTGGGCGCGCCATCGCGCCGGCTGTTCGATGCTTTCCTGCAGCTCCTGAAAAACAGCCGCGCGAGGCGCTAGAATGACGGACGTTGCCCGTCACGGCCTTCTTCTTGCTGCCCAGGATCTGCCATGTCCTTCACACCCGATCTCGTCGCCGAACTCAACACGCTGATCCATTTCGATCTCGGCAGCACCCAGCAGGGGATCAAGATCCACAGCAACGCCGATCCGGCGATCATCGCCGCCACCCGGCGACTGCATGCCAAGGGCCTGGTGACGCTGGTCGATGGCGGCTATCTGACCAGCCTCGGCCGCGACGCCGTCGAGCACGCGCAGGCGGCACTGACCATCCTCACCTCGCTGCCGCCGCCGACCACCGGCTGACGGCGGCGCGCAGCACCGCAACCGATCGCCGGCGGACGCTCGACGGCGACGCCTGCCGCTGACCCGCCGCGCAGCGCACGCCCACTTGCTGACAGGAAGACCCAGGCCATGCAACGACCGATCCGGCAACGACTGCTTCTGCTCGCGCTGCTTCTCCTGAGCGGCCTCGCCCTTGCCGCCGAACCGCCGACGCGGCCACGCGTCGGCCTGGTTCTCGGCGGTGGCGGCGCGCGTGGCGCGGCGCACATCGGCGTCCTCGAGGTGCTCGAGAAGCTGCGCGTGCCGGTCGACTGCGTCGCCGGCACCAGCATGGGCGCGCTCGTCGCCGGCGTCTACGCGAGCGGCATGGCGCCGGCAGAAATGCGCGCCGAGCTGGCGCGTGCCGACTGGGATGACCTCTTCCAGGACGACCCGCCGTTTGCCGACCGCAGCTTCCGCAACAAGCTGCAGGACAAACGCTTCCTGCCGGCATCGGAGACCGGCGTCGGCGCCGGCGGCCTGCGCTACCAGACCGGCATCGTCACCGGCCAGAAGATCAAGCTCTTCTTCAATCAGCTTGTCGGCGACGACCGCCGCCTTCGCCGCATCGAGGACCTCTCGCTGCCGCTGTCGATCATCGCCACCGACATCGTGCACGGCACGCGGGTCGTCTTTCGCAGCGGGCCGCTGTCGTCGGCGATGCGCGCCAGCATGTCGGTCCCCGGGCTGATGTCGCCGGTCGACATCGACGGCCAGAAGCTGGTCGATGGCGGCCTCGTCGACAACGTGCCGATCGACGAAGCGCGTGCGCGCTGCCAGGCCGACGTCGTCATCGCCGTCAACGTCGGCTCGCCGCTGCTCAAGGCCGAAGAGATCGGCAGCCTGCTCAGCGTCGCGGCGCAGATGGTCAACATCCTCACCGAACAGAACGTCGTCCGCTCGCTGGCGACACTGAAGCCCACCGACGTCTACATCAAGCCCGACCTCGAAGGCATCAGCGCCGGCGATTTCAAGCGCACTTCCGAAACCGCCGATCGCGGTGCTGCCGCCACCGACGCCGTCGCCGCACAGCTCCGCCGGCTGTCGGTCAGCGACGCCGACTACGCCGCCTGGGTGGCGCAGAAACGCGTCGCGCCCGCCCCGCTGCCGCGCGTCGACGAAGTCGAGATCGTCGGCCTGCAGCGCGTCAACCCCGTCATGCTCGAGAAGCACCTGCGCCTCGGGCCGGGCGAGGTCCTCGACACGGCCCGGCTCAACGACTCGCTGAACAAGGCCTACGGCGACGGCTACTACGAGAACGTCGATTACTCGCTGATCACCACGCTGCGCGAACGCAACATCCTGCGCGTGACGCCGCAGGAGAAGAGCTGGGGGCCCGACTACCTGCGCTACGGCATCAACCTCGACACCAACTTCAAGAACGACTCGACCTACACCCTGCGCGCCGCCTACCACAAGACGCTGATCAACCGGCTTGGCGGCGAACTCGTGTTCGGCGCGGAAATCGGTTCGACGAACTATCTCGACTTCGACTACTACCAGCCGCTCGACCCCGCGCAGCGCTACTTCCTCGAGACCAACCTGCGCTACGGCAGCCAGTTGAGCACGCTCTACCAGGACAACAACCAGATCGCCCAGTACCGCGTCACGCGGGCCAGCGCGAAGCTCGCCGGCGGCATCAATCTCGGCACCGTCGGACAGATGCGGGCCGGTTGGGAACACAACCTCTGGGATCCCAAGCTCAGCATCGGTTCGCCGTTCCTGCCGCAGGAATCGAAGATCTACGGCGGCTGGTTCGGCCAGATCGACCTCGACCAGACCGACCGCCTCTACTTCCCGACGACCGGCTGGTACTCCGGTGCGCGCTACTTCGACTCGCCGGCCGAGAACTACAGCCGGCTCGACGCCCGCGCCGGCACCTATCACAGCATCGGCGACTGGGTCCTGAGCGGCCGCGCGACCTACCAGGGTTCACCCGTCGGCCGACTGCCGATCTACGACGCCGGCTCGCTCGGCGGCATGTTCAACATGACTGCCTTCGGCGTCGGCCAACTCAAGGGCGACGACATGACCTACGGCAACCTGCGCACCGAACGCATCATCGGTCGTCTGCCGCTCGGCCTGCGCGGCGATCTGCGCATGGGACTGCTACTCGAGGCCGCCCGCGTCGGAACGCCCTACACCGAGACCCGGCTCAAGGGATGGATCAACTCCACCGCCCTCTACCTCGGCGGCGAGACGCCGCTCGGACCGGTTTTCCTCGGCTACGGCTATTCCAGTTCGGGCGACGTCGGCGGCTACCAGAACCTCTATCTCTTTCTCGGAACGCCGTGAGGACGATTTCCAGCGCCTCGTATGGAAGCAAGAGATCGTCGCCAACCGGCATCACCATTGGCACACACCTGGGCCGGAACGTCATGACCACTGCCGACATCGCCGCCGAATTCGTGGTCGCGCGCCAGGGGCACGCTGCGCTGGAATCAACGCACCAGTCTTGAATGGGGTCCGGATCATGAATACACGACTCTTGCAGCAGGCGCGCGCGCTCGACATCGACGAGCAGATCGAACTGGTCGAGGCCATCTGGGACGGCATCGTGAGCCGTGGCGCGGTGCCGGCGTTGACCGAAGCTCAAGGGACGGAACTTGACCGCCGCCGCGTGGACCACCTTGCCAACCCCGATGATGTCGTTCCCTGGAGTGAAGTCAAGGCTGGCGCCTTGGACAAGATCAGGCTGTGAGCCTGACCGTCGCTTTTTCTCTTGACCGTCAACGTGCCGATGATCCCCCTTGCCCCGTTCGTTATCGTAACGAATGCGATCCGTTCCGGCCAGGCGGTAATGGAGCCGGTACTTGAAGCCATGCCGGCTCGCCGGCAAGGGTTCGGGAAGCCTCAGATCACGACTTCGATGATCGATCCGTCGTCGCGGATTTCCTTCGTGTGCGCAATGGGTCTCGCCCTCATGGGTCGCATGCCAACCATCGACGCGGCGCATGTCCACGAGCAGATGTCCAGCGCTCCATCGCTCCAGAGCGCGCAGAGCGCGCAGAGCGCAGGGCAGCAGCACACCCGAAGACTTCGATGATCGCCACGCTGCGGCAGCGTGCCGGCCGCTCCGGCATCGAGGCTGGTCGAGGCATCGCAAGCTTGCCAAAGACCCTGCCGGCGACAGAAAACGGCGACAATGCGCATCACCCCGTCACCGACCCGTCGAACCATGCCCTACGCCCGCGAACACCCCGGCGCCTACCCGCGACGAGTCCTCCTCGCCGTCACCGGCCTGTCGCCGCAGATCGTCACCGAAACCCTGTACGCGCTCGCCGTCGCTCCGGCGCAAGCCGCCTTCGTCCCCAGCGAAATCCACCTGATCACCACCCGCAGCGGCGCCGAGAAGGCGCGCCTGGCGCTGCTCTCTGACGAGCCGGGCTGGTTCCACCGCCTCTGCCGCGACTACACGCTGCCGCCGATCGACTTCGCGGCCGAGCACATCCACGTCCTCGCGGACGCTGACGGCGATCCGCTCGACGACATCCGCTCGCCCGACGACAACCGCTGCGCCGCCGACGGCATCACCGAACTCGTGCGCGACTTCACCGCCGATCCCGACTGCGCGCTGCACGTCTCGATCGCCGGCGGTCGCAAGACGATGGGCTTCTTCCTCGGCTACGCCCTGTCGCTCTACGGCCGGCCGCAGGACCGGCTGTCGCACGTCCTCGTCGCCGAGCCCTTCGAGTCGAGCAGCGCCTTCTATTACCCGACGCCGGCCAGCCAGGTCATCGAACTCGCCGGCGGCCGCCTCGCCGACGCCGCCAGCGCACGGATCACCCTCGCCGAACTGCCCTTCGTCAGCCTGCGCCACGGGCTGCCGGAAGCACTGCTGACCGGCCACGCCAGCTACAACGAGGCGGTCGCCGCCGCGCGCCTGGCGCTGGCGCCGGCGCAACTGACGATCGACCTCGCCGGTCGCCGCATCCGCGCCGCCGGCAAGGTCTTCGCGCTGCCGCCAGCCGAACTCGCGCTGCTCAGCGTCTTCGCCCGTCGCACCCTGCGCGGCGAGCCGCCGCTGCCGGCGCCGCCGAAGGATGTCCCGGACCCCGAATGGCGGCAGCGCTATCGCATCGAGCTGCACTGGATCGACGGCCCCTTCCGGGAACACGAGAAGACCGAAGCGGCGCTCAAGAAGGGCATGGACGGCGGCTACTTCTCGGCGCATCTCAGCAAACTGCGGCGCATCCTCGAGCGGCAGCTCGGCGCCGCCGCGACGCCGTACCTGATCAGCGACGGCGGCAAGCGGCCACACCGCTACTGCCTCGCCATGCCGCCGTCGGCGGTGCGCTACGACGCCATCGACGCCGCCGGCGCCCCCGCCGAAGACTGAAGCAACCACCGGAAAACACCCATGACCACCTGCGTCTCTGGGTGATCGTCTACGACATCGCCGACGACCGCCGCCGGCGGCGGCTGGCGGGGGTGCCCTTTGGCGAGGGGGGCGCCGCGGGGGGCGGCCGCGGGGCGGGGGGCGGGG
>DDUX01000118.1:0-11179 GCA_002345025.1 Candidatus Accumulibacter iunctus
CGATGTGCGCGAGAAGGCGGTGACGCAGGGCAAGATTGCCGACATCCTGCAGGCGCGCGGGCAGCTCGACGAGGCGCTGCGCATCCGGCTGGAAGAAGAGCTGCCGGTCTATGAAAAGCTCGGCGATGTGCGCTCGAAGGCGGTGACGCAGGGCTACATTGCCGACATCCTGCAGGCGCGCGGGCAGCTCGACGAGGCGCTGCGCATCCGGCTGGAAGAAGAGCTGCCGGTCTATGAAAAGCTCGGCGATGTGCGCGAGAAGGCGGTGACGCACTTCAAGATCGCTTCATTGCGACTGGAGAGGAACGAGCAGCAGACGGAGGAAGGCTTCCTGGCCATTTTCGAGAGCCTCCGCCAGGCCTACGACATCGCCGCGCAGATGCGCATTCCCGACGGGATCTCGACCGTCGGGCCGCTCTATGCGCAGTTCCTGGCAGTGGGGCAGGCGTTCGCGCCCGCGCTGGAGGTGCTGGCGCGGGTGGACGAAGCCTGTGCGGTGGTCGGCGACGAGGCTGGGCGGCAGCGGGCGGCTGATCTGCGGCAGCAGATCGAGGCGATGCCGGGCGGGCAGGCCTGAGGGCCGCGAAGCTCGGTCGGCACGGCCGGGAGCATCATGTCAGCACTTGCCCACGGTAGCGCGCGCAGCGCTGCCGTTTGCCTGGCAAGACTGGCTCTGACAAGCAATCCGCCGACGAACCCGGCAGCCAGCCCTTGCGCCGCACCTCAAGGCGAGTTCTTCAACCCTCGTGCCGCAGCCGGCGGCAAAGGACGGCGCGCCGCGGGATCGAGATCAGCCGGCGGTCGCTCGAGGCGATAGAAACGGACTCGCGCGGCAGGCGGCAGGTCGGCGGACTCCGGCTCGCCAATGAAGCTCAGCCCGGCGCTACCCTCCCAGGGGGCGAGCGGACCGCGCGCCTGCGGCGATTGCGGATAGTAGAAATTGACCGCCAGCGAAAGGCCATGGCGCCGCTCCCACGCCGTGTCGAGCAGCGGATTGTGGTGGCCGCGCAGCGCCATGCCAGCGGCTTCGACGGCGAGCCGCCACGCCGCCGCGTCCTGCGGGCAGAGGAAGTCCGCGGCGAAGGGAGAACGTCGCGATACGGCCGGGTTGAACTGCTGCGGCTGGAAGATCACCCCGGCGACCCCGCTGCCGTATCGCCGACGCGCGCTTGCCGACACCTCGCCCAGACGCACCCGGTTCATCGCGCCCCAGGCGATTCCGCGCGCCACCCGCGGATCGTCGGCGAAGCCGGTCGACCGCGCCTCGGCGTACACCAGCCGCGCCAGCAGTTCCTCGTCGCCCGGCCGGACGGCGAGAAGCACGTCCCGCGGCGCCTGCTCCGCCACGCGTCGCAGACACGACGGCAGATCGTCGGCGACGGCTGCCTGCGGCGCCAGCAAGCCGCAGGTGAGCGCCACGAAGGCGGCGACTGGCAGCGCTGCGGCCGCGGCCAGCGTCCCTCGTGCCGCGCCGCCCGGCCCTTGCCAGCCGGCGGACTCCGCGCCGGCACCGTGTCGCCAACTCAACGCGAACGCCAGGGCAACGACGGTCAGGACGACGACGAGCATGACGATCGGCACAGTGTGGTCCACCATTCATCCCTTCCTTCTTTGGCCAGGCTGGTTGCCGTGTTAACCGTGTCAACACTCCCATCATGAATTCCCGGATCAGATTCCCATGAGGAGGCCAGCGTGGATGTCGTCAATGTCAGCAGCCTCAAGAGCAATCCCTCGGAGGCGCTGCGCAAGGCGCGCCAGGGCATGGTGGTGGTCATGAACCGCGACCGGCCGGACGCCTTGCTGGTACATCCGGACAGGGAACTGTCGCTGCCCGGTGTCCGGGCTGCGCTGGCCACGGCCCTGTTCCGGGACGGCAATCTTTCGCTCGGCCGCGCCGCGCGGTTGGCGGAGATGAGCCTACCGGCATTCCTGCAGCATCTTTCCCGCCTGGGGATCCCCGCCATCGGCGGGTCGGCCGAGGAAGCCAACCGCGACATGGAAACCCTCGCCGCATGGCTCGGCTCGTCCTTGCCGACCCCAGCCCGCTGATCGCCCTGGCGGGCCTGGGCGGGCTTCGCTGGCTCCCGGTGCCTTTCGGCACGCTCGTTCTGCCAGGATCCTTGCGCGCCGGGATTCTCGACCATCGCAAGAAGTAATTCAGGCGGTGCTGCAGCGGGTCGGCGAGATCGGTCCCGCCTGACCCTGCTCGGCACCATCCTCCCATTCGTTTGCATCGCGCTTGCCGGGCGTCAGCAGAATCGCCAGAGTGGCACGCCGGCAGCCGAAGGGCGGCAGCAGCCCCGCCGTCCCCCGCCCCGCCCACGAACTAGCGATTCACATCGACCACCACCCGCCCGCGCACCTTGCCGGCGAGCAGCTCGCCGGCCACCGCCACCGCCTCGCCGAGGCCGATCTCGGTGGTCATCGCCTCCAGCCGGCCGGGATCGAGGTCGCGTGCCAGGCGTTGCCACGCTTCCGCCCGCACCGGCAGCGGCGCCATGACGCTGTCGATGCCGTAGAGCGTCACGCCGCGCAGGATGAACGGCGCCACCGTCGCCGGGAAATCCATCCCGCCGGCGAGGCCGCAGGCGGCCACCGCACCGCGGTAGCGCGTCGTCGCGCAGGCGTTGGCGAGCGTGTGGCTGCCGACGGTATCGACCACCCCGGCCCAGCGTTCCTTGCCGATCGGCTTGCCGGGCGCCGACAGCTCGGCGCGATCGATCACCGCCGTCGCGCCGAGCGCCCGCAGGTGATCGGCGTCGCCGAGGCGACCGGTCGACGCGACCACCTGGTGGCCGAGTCCGGCGAGCAGCGCGATCGCCACACTGCCGACGCCGCCGTTGGCGCCGGTCACCAGGATCTCGCCGTGGCCCGGCTGCAGCCCGTGCTTCTCGAGTGCCAGCACGCAGAGCATCGCCGTGTAGCCGGCGGTGCCGATCGCCATCGCCTGCCGCGCCGTGAACTCCGGCGGCAGCGGCAGCAGCCACTCGCCGCGCAGGCGCGCCTTCTCCGCCAGGCCGCCGCAATGCGTCTCGCCGACGCCCCAGCCGTTCAGCAGCACCTGGTCGCCGAACTGCCAGCGCGGGTCCGCGCTGTCGGTGACGCTGCCGGCGAGATCGATCCCCGGCACCATCGGAAAGCGGCGGACGACCGGCGCCTTGCCGGTGATCGCCAGGCCATCCTTGTAGTTGAGCGTCGACCAGGCGACGCGCACCGTGACATCGCCGGCCGGCAGGATGGCATCGTCGATCTCCTGCAGGCGCGCCTGGTAGCCCGCCTCGTCCTTGTTGATGAGGATTCCCCTGAACATGCTGACTCCCTCCTTCGCTCGAAAGAAAAACGTCCATTAGGGCCTGCTGTCGCAGCATTTGCCGCGGCAGCGCCGACTACTCGCTGGCCGCCGGGCCGACCGCCGGCGCGCGCTCGATCGTCCGCTGATAGAGATCGGCGATCCGCGCCGCAAGCTGCTGCGGCGTCCCGCGGCCGCCCCATGCCTCGAGAACTGCCTGCACGATGCCGGCCAGAACCGCCGCATCGATCGCCACGCCATCGCCTGCCGCCGGACCACCGAGCGCGCCGTAACGCGCGCGCGCCTCCGCCGCCACGGTCGCACCACCGCCGGCCAGCCAGTCGAGGCTGACGCCGGCCGCGGCAGCGATCGCCGCCGCCTTGTCAAGCGGCGGCATGCGGCCATCCCGGAGGTAGGTGCGCAGCACCGATTCCGCCAGGCCGCAGCGGCGCGCAAAAGCGGCGACCGATTCCCTGCCGATCAGCAGGTGCAGGCGCGTCGGCAGCGCGTCGGCAGCGCTCGCCGCTCGCGCCGGCGGATCGTCGGTGGCGCCCGCATGAGGCTCGCTGTCAGTCATCGTCGGGCAATCACAGGAAAAACGCAAGAAGTGGTTGACAAGCAGCAACATCTTGTCGAGAATGAGTGCCGACAGCATAGCAGGAAACAACCAGCCTGCGCGGTTCGCGTTGGCCCACGTTGCCAGTCGGGCCGGCGCCCCGTGCGCCAGTGGCCCGGGGGCGCCGGACCCGAACAGCAGCCGCGGCAGCAAGCAGCGTGGTTGTCGTCCGTTGGCAGTGAGCGTTGCGATCAGGGGGAAGTCGCCATGCGCCGGTCTGCAAGGCAGCACAAAGCCGTGTTCCGCCCGCAGTGGCCGCCACTCAGGCCGCTGCTCCGGGCCATCCGCAAGGCCTGTCAGGCCTTCGCGGCAGCGGCGACCGACGCCGGACGCACAGCCGCCGGCAAGGCACGCCCCTCGCCAGCAAGTCCCGCCTGCCGCCTGCATTGCGAGCCGCTCGAACCGCGGCTGCTGCTCGCGAGCGATTTGCCGGTGACTGCCGATCTGCCCTCCGCCGCCCTCGCGCCCGCGGAACACGCGGCAGGCGGCGAAGCCCAGCCCGCCGCCGCCCGCGTCGTCATCGCCGCGCCAGCCGGCGGCCCCGCTGCGGGCGAAAGCGATCCGCCCGATGTTGTTCTCGACGCCGACTTCAACGCCGATGGCCGCGGCGACCTCCTGCAGATCAGCCGTCGCACCGACGGCATGGCGATCGCTCGACAATGGCTGGCCAGCGGCAGCGGCTTCAGCGGCGGCGAACCCGTCGTCCTCGGCGCTTGGCTCACCGGTACCCGCTACCTGGTCGGCGATGTCGACGGCGATGGTCGCAGCGACCTCGCCGAAATCCGGCAGGCACCCGGTGGCCCTGCCACCGTGCACACCTGGCTGACGACCGGCAGCGGCCTGTGGCAGGCAGACCGAAGCCTGCTGCGCGCCTATCCCGCGGACACCCACTACACCCTCGGCGACACCAACGGCGATGGCTTCGCCGACCTGACGGTGCACGAGCCGCTGGCTGACGGCAGCAGCCGCTTCAGCGTCTGGCAGCGAGACGGCTCGGAATTCCGGTTGTCGGTCTCGCAGGACACCCCCTGGGAAGACCTGACGGACTCGGTGTGGCTGGCGGTCGATGTTCAAGCGGACGACCTCAGCGACCTGGTCGTCGTGCAGCGCGACCCGTCGCGGGACGCGAACAGCAGCGACTCCAGCACCTGGCTGACCATCCGCGACGGCCGCAGCCAGGGTATCAGCGGTCAGGGGCTCGGCCTCTGGGCACAGCACGTGGCGCTGCTCGCCAGCAGATCCGACGGCCGCGACGACCTTCTGCGCATCTGGCGCGACGATCAGGGTGCGTTGCAGGTGACGCTCTGGCGGGGCGAAGACGACTCCGTGGTGGCGGCAGCGACGAGCCCGCTCGGCAGCCCGCGGCCGGCGCAGCAGTTTCTCGCCGCCGACGTCGATGGCGACCTGCTTGGCGACATCGTCCAGCTCTGGCGTGACGGCGACGGCCGCTCGGTTGCCACCGTCTGGCGAGCGGTGGCGGGCGCCAGCGGCACGCAGTACGGCAAGCAGGCGGAGACGATTCTCGGCCGCAAGAGCGACCAGGCTGTCTGGCGACTGCACGATCACGACGGCGACGGCCGCGCCGATCTCCTCGCCAGCTCGCGCGATGCCGGCGGCCGGCCGCAGATCGAGGCCTGGCTGTCCGACGGTCGGGGTTTTGCCGGCCAGACCGGCTGGCACAACGATCTCGCCTGGTTCGACGCCGACTTCAACGGCGACGGCCGGCGCGATCTGCTGCAGATCGACCATCGGGCAGATGGCCAGGCGATCGCCCGCCAGTGGCTCGCGACGAGCGACGGCTTTGCCGAGGGCGACGCGACCGAGCTGGGTGGTTGGCACGTGCGAACGCGCTACCTGACGGGCGATCTCGACGCCGACGGCCGCAGCGACCTGAGCACGATCCGTCAGGCAGCCGACGGCCGGGTCGTTGCCGACACCTGGCTGGTCGTTGGCGGCAGCCTGCTGCACACCGGACGAAGCGATCTGGGCATCTACCGGTCCGGCGGCGAGTATCGCCTGCACGACAACACCGGCGACGGCCTCGCCGATCTGCTGCTGTTCTGGCAATCGGGCAACGACGCGAGCTCGCTGACGCTCTGGCAGGGCGACGGCCGGACCTTCGGGCACCTCAGCGACCGTCAGGCGTACGGCGCGGACCTGCTGCAGGCGACGCGACTGTCCCTGGACCTGAACGGCGACCGGCGCACCGACTTCGCCGCCGTGCAGCGCGCTCCCTGGCTCGACGCCCGGTTCAGCAACTGGAGCACCTGGCTGACGACCTGGCAGGCACACGCCGATGGCTCCTGGCGGGTCGCCGAGCAGGGGATCGGCTTCTGGGAACAGCACGTCGCGCTGCTCGCCGGCAGCACCACCGGCGACGACCGCGACGACCTGCTGCGCGTCTGGCGCGACGACCAGGGTGATCTGCAGCTCACCGTCTGGCGCAGCAACGGCGGCAGCTTCGATGATGCCGGCACGAGCCATCTCGGCACTGCCCGCCTCGAACAGCAGTTCCATGCTGCCGACGTTGACGGCGATGGCGACAGCGACTTCATCCAGATCTGGCGCGACCAGCAAGGCCGGAGCATCGCCAGCACGTGGCGGGCCGTTCAGGCTGGCGAACACTTTCATTACGAGCAGCGGACCGAAGTCGTCCTGGACGCTGCCGGCGACGCCACCAGGTGGCACATGAACGACCACAACGGCGACGGGCGGGCAGACCTGATCGGCACCTGGCGGGAATCCGATGGCCGCGCCCAGGTCGGCGTCTGGCATTCGGATGGATCGAGCTTCGTCGGCCAGAACGGCTGGCTGACCGATCTCGCCTGGTTTGCTGCCGACTTCGACGCTGATGGCCAGGACGATCTGTTCGAGGTCGGCCATCGCAGCGACGGCATGGCGATCGGCAGACAGTGGTTCGCCACGGCCGGAGGGCTGACCGCGAGCGATGCGGTCGAGCTGGGCTCCTGGCGAGCCGACTCGCACTACCTGCCCGGCGACCTCGATGGCGACGGCCGCAGCGACCTCACCGAGATCCGACGGCAGCCCGACGGCACGGTCACGGCCAGCACTTGGCTGACGCGCGGCGACCGCCTGCAGGCGATGGGCCGCAGTGATCTCGGCAGCCATCCGGCCGGCAGCGACTACAGCCTGGGCGAGGCGACCGGCGATGGTTGCGCCGATCTTGTCGTCCGCTGGCTGCCGGGCACCGGCGGAACCCGCGTGACGCTCTGGGAGAGCGACGGCACGGGCTTTCGGCGCAGCGCTTCCCAGGATGCTGACTGGGAGGATCTTTCGACTTCGATCAGGCTCTCGCTCAACGTGATGGGCGACGATCGCAGCGACCTCGTCGTGTTGCAACGGCTCCCCGGGGTCGACGCGCTGACCAGCGACTACAGTGCCTGGCTCAGCACCTGGAGCCCTCGCGACGACGGTTCCTGGGATGTCTCGCAGCAGGGGCTCGGCATCTGGGCGCAGCAGGTCGCGCTGCTCGGTGGCCACGCCG
The DNA here is from genome assembly GCA_002345025.1 of Candidatus Accumulibacter iunctus. Lineage (GTDB taxonomy): Bacteria > Pseudomonadota > Gammaproteobacteria > Burkholderiales > Rhodocyclaceae > Accumulibacter > Accumulibacter iunctus. The sequence continues at coordinate 7,411 of DDUX01000118.1, forward strand.
ACGGCGATGGTCGCCCTGATCTGCTGCGCATCTGGCAGGACGATCAGGGTGAATTGCAACTCACCCTCTGGCGGAGTCAGGGCGGCCACTTTGCCGCCGCCGAGACGATCCCCCTCGGCAGTCCCCGGCTGCGGCAGCAGTTCCTGGCCGCCGATGTGGACCACGACGGCCTCGACGATCTCGTGCAGATCTGGCGCGACTCCTGGAACCAGGCAGTCGCCACTACGTGGCATTGGGATGGAGCGGGCGGTTCCTGGTCGACGGACAGCGTTCTCGGTACCTGGATCGACGACGCCCATCACATCCTGCTGCGGTACGCGTCGGGGCAGTCCGACCTGGTGCGCAGCACCGTCGAGGCAAGCGGTGTCGCGACGCTGGAAGTCTGGAACTACCGCAACGGATTCGTCGTCGGCAGTCGCGACAGCCAGCCGTCGACAGCCGGCAGCCCACCGCCGATGCACTTCGTGCAGGCGGCGCAGCAGGTCGACGACACGCGCTTTGCAATCCACTTCCAGCAAGCCCTCGCGGACAGCGACGGTGGCGCCAGCCAACTGCTGCCCGACCTCGTGCCCAGCGACCTGCGCGTCGAACCGGATGCGAACCTCGCTCCGGCGAGTCTGGTGACCGTTTCGTGGACCACCTCGAACCACGGCCAGGGCGACGTCACCGGCACCTGGCACGAACTGCTCGAGGTGCGCAACGACAGCACCGGCGAGACGATCCTGCGGCTGCAACTCACCGGCAGTCCCGGCCCGGGCAGGAGCAGCATGGCCGTCGGCGAGGCCTTCCGCCGCTCGTCCATCCTGCCGTGGCCGGCCGGGAGCAGCGGCGCCGGCAACCTCAGCTTTCGGGTCATCGTCGATGCGTTCGACACGATCGCCGAAAACAACCCGCAGGGTACGGCAGACGACAACAATGAACTGGTGCACCGGCTCGCCAACGGGCCTGACCTTCGCATCGCCAACCTGCGTGTGCAGCCCGATCCGCCCGCTGCCGGTGAAGAACTGACCATCCTCTGGGAGGACTCCAACAGCGGCGGTGTCGCGACGACAAGCGGCTGGAGCAATCGGCTGCTACTGAGAAACCTCGACACCGGCGAGTCGCTGGCCGACCTCGTGCTTCCTGATGAAGCTCGGCTGGCGCGCCACGACCCGATCGCCGCCGGTTCATCGCGCCCGCGCAGCCACACGCTGCGACTCCCGGACGGCGTCCGGGGCAGCGGGCGGATCGAGCTCAGCGTCGCCATCGACGAAGACGCGAGTGGCCAGGGCACGGTCTTTGAAACCAATGGCAGCGGCGATGCCGAAGCCAACAACCGCGCGCGCATCGTCATCAACTCACTCGCCATCGACTATGCCGACCTTCGTCCGGTCAGTCTGCGCGTTCCCGGCACGGCCTGGAGTGGCGAAAGCATCGTCGTCGACTGGCAAGTCCTCAACCAGGGCAACGCGGTCACCGATCGCAACGAGTGGAACGATCGGCTGCTGCTCTCGCAGGACCGGCTGCCGAGTTCCGACGACATCGTCCTTGCCGCGGCAGTACCGCACGCGGGAGCGCTGTCAGCCAACGACAGCTACGGCGGCAGCAGCACCGTGTCTCTGCCGCGCGACCTCGCTGGCGAGTACTTCGTTCTGCTGCAGGTGGACGTCGGCGGCAGCGTCGATGAAGCGGCGGCGCGAGACCAGCGGCGCCTGGAGAACAATCTGCTCGCCAGCAGCGACCGCCTGCGCGTCGAACTGAGCCCGACGCCGGACCTGATTCCCGGCGACCTCACCGCACCGGCGACGCTGCGGCCCGGCGACACCGCGACGCTGAACTATACGCTGAGCAACGTCGGCAACGCCGGTACTCCGACAACCTGGTGGGACCGCATCTACGTCGATCGTGGCGCGCGACACGGCCTGCTCGAGGTCGCCGCCGTGCGTAACGACGTTGCTCTGGCGCCGCAGGACCGCGTCACCCACAGCATCAGCGTCAGCTTGCCCAACTGGCTCGATGAGGGCGACTATCATTGGCTGGTGCGCAGCGATGTCGCCGATGCCGTTCATGAGCGCAACGGCGAGCACAACAACGCGACGCTCGCCTCGCTGCGCGTCGCCCGCCCTGACCTGCGCGTCGCCAGCCTGCAGGCACCACGAGTCACCCGCTCCGGCGACCGCATCAGCGTCGAATGGAGCGTCGAGAACCGTGGTGCGATCGCTACCGGCAACTGGGTTGACAGCATTCAGCTCGTTCAGGGAACGACGACCCGACCGCTTGTCAGGCACGTCCACCAGCAGGGTCTGGCGGCCGCTGCGAGCTACACGGCAGTCGCGGACTTCGCGATTCCGCTCGAATGCAGCGGCGATTATCAGGTCGTCGTCACCACCGACGCCGAGGGTGGGGTCGATGACCGCGATCGACGGGACAACCGGCAGACGCAGATGATCAGCATCGCGCAGCTGCCCTGGGCCGATCTGGCGATCACCTCGGTCAGCGCGCCGCAGCAGGTCATCGGCGACCCGGCGCGGTTCACCATCGGCTGGACGGTCGCCAATGAAGGCACCGGACCCGGCGTCGGCGACACCTGGAGCGAGCAGGCGATCCTGTCGTCCGACGAGTTGCTCGGCAACGGCGATGATCGCGTCGTTGCCGAGTATCGCCAGCATGGCTTTCTGGCAGCCGGCGAGGCGGTGAGCCGTTCCGTCGAGGTCGCACTCCCCGCCGGGACCTCCGGCCGCTACCGGCTGTTCGTCGTCGCAGACAGACACGCTGAAGTCTTCGAGAACTTCTCCGAGGGCAACAACGTTGGCCGTCTGCCGCAGGCGCTCGACCTCATGCCGCGTCCCTACGCCGACCTGCAGGTCGTCTCCGTCGCGGCTCACGGCACTCCGGAAAGCGGGCAACCGCTGCGCGTCGAGTGGGAGGTGGCCAACCGCGGCATCGGCCCGACCGACAGCGCCGACTGGCGCGACGAAATCTGGCTCAGCCGCAACGCCGACGGCAGCGACCGCGTCGCCAGTTTCGGCTGGGCGCAGCACATCGGCCAGCTTGCCGTCGGCGAGAGCTACCGCCGCAGCGTCGAGCTGACGCTGCCCGATGGCATCTCCGGCGACCATTACCTCAACGTCCGCAGCGGCGGCCCCTTCGAGTTCATCTTCGGCGACAACAACCGCGGCAGCTCGGCGGCGATACCGGTCACCCTCTCCAGCTCGGCCGATCTCGTCGTCGACAGCATCAGCTTGCCGCAGTCGGCTGTCGAAGGTGAATTGATCGACCTCGGGTGGACGGTCGTCAACCAGGGCCTGGTTGCCGCCACGGGAGCATGGCGCGACTCGCTCCGGCTGCTGCCGGCGGGCGGCGGCGCGCCGATCGAGCTGGGCAGCTTCAGTTACGACCGCGGTCTGGCCGCCGGACAGAGCTACACCCGCAGCGAGCAGCTTCGCCTGCCAGCCCGCATTGAAGGACTGCATCGCCTGCAGGTGGTGAGCAACGCCGGGCCAGACGCGCAAGGCCGCCGGCTGTACGAGCACGGCAGCGCCGGCGGCAACAACACGGCGCTGTCCTCCGGGCTGATCGACATCAGCCTGAAGCAGCGGCCCGACCTGCGGCTGACGCGGGTCGAGGTGGCCGAGCACGTCGCTGCCGGCGGCACGACGGCAATCCGCTACACGACGGGCAACTTCGGCAATGCCGCGACCAGCGGCAGGTGGACCGACAAGCTCTACCTCTCGCTCGATGCCACCCTGGGCAGCGACGACGCTCTGGTCGGCGAGATCGCCAGCCCGGG
>DDUX01000118.1:11478-12220 GCA_002345025.1 Candidatus Accumulibacter iunctus
CCCGCTGCGCCTGCGCGGCGATGCCTTCCTGATCGTCGTCGCCGACGGCAACGGCGAGGTCGATGAGCACCCGAACGAGGCCAACAACGTCCTCGCCGCCCCGTTCACCATCGATCCGCTGCCCTTCGCCGACCTGGTCACCAGCGACATCGTCGCCCCCAGCCAGGCTGTGCACGGCGCCAGCATCGAAGTCCGCTACCGCGTTGCCAACCTCGGCAGCGCACGGACCCGTGGCGAAGCCGACGCGATCGACAGCTGGACCGACAGCATCTGGCTGGCGCGTGATCAGCGCCGCCCCGGCGCGTTCAAGGGCGATATCCTGCTCGGCACCTTCGCGCACGTCGGCAAACTCGATCCGGGCGAGGACTATCGCCGCAGCGTCCAGGTCGTTCTTCCGGATGGCCTGTCTTCGGGGCAGTACTACATCAGCGTCTGGAGCGACACCCATGACCTGATCCTCGAGGACACGCTGGCGAGCCAGATCAACCCGGACGATCCGCAGCAGATCGACGGCAACAACCATCGCGCGCGACCGATCAGCGTCCTTGGTGCGACACCGCCCGATCTGGTGCTCGATGATGTCGTGACGCAAGACACGGCGACTGCCGGCGGCAGCTACAGTTACAGCTACAGCGTCGCCAACCGCGGGGAGCGCTTTAGCGGCAACTGGGTCGATTCGGTCTATCTCACCGACAACCCGGACNNCTGCTGCTGGCACCTTCGGTGACCGGCCGCTTCCTCG
>DDUX01000118.1:12265-32153 GCA_002345025.1 Candidatus Accumulibacter iunctus
TCCGCAGCGTTCTCGGGCGAGGCGACGCGGGTCAGCTGGACCGTCGGCAACTTCGGCGCCGACGTCTGGGCGGGAACGCGTTCCTGGGTTGACGCCGTCTACCTCAGCCGCGACCCGGTCTTCATCGCTGACCGGGTGCTTCTGCTCGGTACCTTCGTCCGCGCCAACGGCGGCGAACTCGACAGCGGCGGCAGCTACAGCAACTCGGCGACGGTCCGCCTGCCAGCAGGCAGCGATGGCCGGCACTACGTCTACGTCATCACCGACGCCAACACCGACGGTGCTCCCGGGAATCCGCAGCGGGTGCGCACCGAGCTGAACAACGGCGGTGACAACAGCGGCGCGCGTGATCAATATTATGTGCATTCGGTCCATGAGGGCAGCGCGAACGACAACAACCGCGGCAGCGGCGAGCTGACGGTCGCCTACCGCGAGGCCGACCTGCAGGTCGATGGCATCAGCCTCTCGACGACGAGTGTCGGTGCCGGCAGCCCGCTGACCGTCAGCTGGCAGGTCAGCAACCGGGGCAGCCGGGAAACGCGAACCAGTTCCTGGTTGGATGGCCTCTACCTGTCACGCGACACCTCGCTCGACGAGGGAGACTTCGCGCTGCTCGCCGACGCCGCACAGATTGGGCCGGCTGCGCAGCGCATCAGCCTCAGCCAGGATGGACGACCGAAGTTCCTCCGCCCCGGCGAGTCCTACAGCGCCTCAGCAACCTTCGAACTGCCCGATTCGCTGAGCGGCGACTTCCATCTCATCATCCGCACCGACACCGCCATCAACAGCGATGGCCGCCAGCGGAGCACGATCCGCGAAGGACTGCCCGGGCTGGTGATTCTCGGCGACGGTACGGGCCAGGTACGCGAGTTCCGTGACGAGGGCAACAACCAGGCTTCGACGCTTCTGTCGATCACGCCCGGTGTGCCACCCGACCTGCAGGTGGCTCAAGTCGGCGCGCCCGCGCGCGTTCTTGCTGGGCAGAAGCTCGTCGTGGACTGGCGGGTTGCCAACCGTGGCGGTGACACTCCAGCCAGCCAGGCGACCTGGAACGACCTCGTCTACCTTTCCCGCGACCGCTTCCTCGACCTCGACCAGGATCACTACCTCGGCTACCGCGTCCACGATCACGGCCTGGCGGCGGGTGACAGCTACGATGCGCGCGAGAGTTTCGCTGTCCCGGCCCATCTCGCCGGAGCGTACTACGTCTTCGTCGTCAGCGATCCGGCACGTGCCTGGGGTAGTGGCAACAGCGGCAAGCTGCGCGAGTCCGGCAACGAAGACAACAACACCGGCGCTGCGCCGCAGCCGATCGTCGTCGAAACGCCACCAGCCGCAGACCTCAAGCCGACTGCCGTACTGCTGCCGGCCAGAGCCGAGGTGGGCGAAGAGATTCGCATCGAGTTTTCGGTGATCAACGACTCGATCAACCCGGCGCGTGGCCAATGGACCGACGCCCTCTATCTCTCGGCCGACAGCGACTGGGATGCCGGAGACATCCTGATCGGCAAGCTCGCCCACAGCGGCGATCTTGCCGGCGGCGCCACCTACTCCGCAGCACTGACGGCCAGCCTGCCGCCGGTGCGGGACGGCAACTGGCGGGTCATCGTCCGCTCCGACCTGTACAACGAGGTCTTCGAGGGCAGCCTCAGCGACGCCGCGAGCGGGCTCGGTCTGCCGCCAGGCGAAGCCAACAACCGCAGTGCGTCGGGCACCGCCCTGCTGGTCAGCGTTCCCGAACTGCAACTCGGCAGTCCGCTGGTGACGACCCTCGTTGCCGGCCGGCCGGCCCTCTACCGGGTCGCCGTCGCTCCCGGGGAAAGCCTGCGGGTCAGTCTCGACGCCGCGAGCGACGCCGGCGACAACGAGCTGTACCTTCGTTTCGCCGACGCGCCCAGCGGCCATCATTTCGACGCGGCGTACGGCAACCCGGTTGCCGCCGACCAGCAGGCGGTGGTCAGCAGTACGCGTGCCGGCGACTACTACGTGCTGGCACGAGCGCGCCAAGCGGGTTCGGCGCAGACGGTCAGTCTGCGTGCGGACCTGTTGCCGCTGTCGGTCACCGGCGTCAGTCCGGACCATGGCGGCATCGGCAACGACGCGCAACCCTGGATCACGATCGACATCAGCGGTTCACATTTCCATCCCGCAGCGCTGGTCCGGCTCTCGCGGCCCGGGGTGTTCGAAGCCGAGGCGGACCGCTGGCAGGTTCTCGACAGCAGCCACATCCGTGCCATCTTCGACAGCCGCCGCCTGCCGCCCGGGCTCTACGACCTGACCGTCCTCAACCCCGACGGCCAACGCGTGACCGAGGCGCAATGCTTTCTCGTCGAACCAGCGGTCGAAACGGAAGTGACGATCGCCGTCGGCGGCCCGCGCAGCCTTGCTCCCGGTGATGGTGCGACCTACAGCGTCGCGCTGCAGAGCCTGGGCAACCTGGATACGCCGTACGTCCACTTCGCCGTCGGCGTGCCCGAGATGGGCTACAGCCCGGATCTGCTCGCTGGCCTGCCCCTGCCCTATCTCGTGTTTGCCAGCTCGCTCGCTGGCCAACCCGACGGCCCGACCGCGGACGCCGCCGGCAACACCCTGAGCTTTGGTCCGACCCCGACGCTGGGCATCGGCCGCAGCGACATCCCCTGGGCGCGGCTCGACGGCGTCAACAACAGCGACGGTCACAACCTCGCCGCGGGCTACGCTTTCGACCTCGCAGGTGGCGGTTTCGCCGCTTCTGCCGTCAGGCTGCAGACCTACCCTGGCCTCGGTGAGTGGCTGGCGCACGACTTCGGCGGCCTGCGTGCGAGGCTCTACATGCAGCATCCGGAATGGCAGGCGCTCGGCCTCCTCGATGGCGGGGTTGCCGATCTCGACCGCATCGCCGCCGATCTCGGCCGCAAGTTCCTGTCGCGGGTCGACGGCGAACATGTCACCGGTCTCGAAGCGCTGGCGATGCCTTTCCGTTTCGACATCGTCGCCACCGCCACGGCACTCAGCCGCGATGAGTTCATCGCCGAACAACAGGCGCACGCGCAGAGGCTGCGCACAGCGATCCTTGCCGACCCGAACGCACCCGCGAGCCTGTCGGTGATCGCTGCCGATGCTGACCAGTGGCAGGCGGGATGGCTCGCTGCGCTCGAGGCTGCCGGCATCCTGCGACCGGCCGACGAGGCTGCGCCGATCCGCGCGCAGGCGAAAGTGCTGAGCCTCAACGCGACCCTTGGCGCCGGCATTTTGCTCAGCCGGGGTGGTGACCGCTACCGGACGCACGCCGATCTCGCAGCGTTCTTTGCCAAGGTGCAGGAGTGGTACGGCGACACCGCCCGCCATATCGGCGACGCCAGCGCCCGCAAGGCGCCGGTCGACTACTTCGAGACGCGGCAGAATCGTGATGGCAGCGTCGCCGTGCCCGTTCCGCATCTCGCCGACCGCAACCGTTTCGACCTGGGCGCCGCGCACGCAAGCCACTTCCTCGACTTCAGCGTTTTCGTCGGCGACCGCTCCGAACTCGAATACCTGCGCCACGTCGGCGTTCTCGACGAGGACTTCCGGCCGGTCGCGGCGCAGTCACTCGACTTCGCTCGCCACCTGCCGACGTCGGTCGACCTGCCCGCCAGCGAGTCCGCCCTGCTGCGTGTCCGTGGTCCGCAGGCGCAGCGCGGCAGCGATGGCCAACTGCATGTCGCAGCAGGCGTTGCCCTGCCCTACCAGCTCGCCTTCACCAATCCCGCCGATTCGCCGGCGGGTCAGCTGCGCATCATCAGCCAGATCGACCCGAGCCTCGATCCCGCTTCGTTCCGTCTTGGCGACCTGCGCATCGGCGACCTGGCGGTGCACCTGCCGGCCGACCGGGCCGCTTTCCAGGGCGACTTCGACTTCAGCGGCAGCAAGGGATTCATCCTGCGCGTCAGTGCCGGCGTCGATACCACCAGCCGCGTCGCCACCTGGCTCCTGCAGGCCATCGACCCCGCCACCGGCGAGGTCGTCCGCGACCGCAGCCACGGCCTACTACCGGTTGCCGATGCCGGCTCCGGCACTGCCACGACGCAGCAGGGCTTCGTCTCCTACAGCGTTCGCGCCGACGACGACGCGCTGTCCGGTAGCAACATCCACAGCGCCGCGCGCCTTCTGGCCGACGCGCTGCCGCCGGTCGACAGTCAGACGCACGCCATCCGGCTCGACACCACGGCACCCCGGACGCATCTGACCGTCACCCCGGCTGGAGCGACCAGCGCTGCCGGCGTCGTCAGCTTCGACCTGCGCTGGCAAAGCAGCGACGAGCTGTCCGGGGTACGCACGGTCAGTCTCTACGTCGCCGAGGACGGTGGCAGCTTCCGTCTCTGGCAACGCCGGCTGCCGGCCGGGACGGAACAGGCCGTGTTCGTCGGCGGGGCGGGCAGACAGTACGAATTCATCGCCGTCGCCACCGACCACGCCGGCAACTCGGAGGCACAGGTCCTCGCCAACGTGACGCTGCCGGAGGATGGCGCGCGGCAGGAGATCCTCGCGGCTCTCGGTGCCAACGAGACCGTCGCATCGACTCCGGCCGCCCCGGCCGCCGCAGAGGACCGCAGTTATCCGGCCAGCGACCTCTTCGCGGCGGCCGCCCGGCAACTGCCGGGGGCGGTCGCCGGCGGCGCGCGCAGCGACCTTGAGACCGTCCTCGCCCCCTTCGCGCTACGCAGTTTCGCCCGCGGTCATGCCGTGAGCGCCGCCGATATCGGCGCCCAGGCGCTGGTCGAGATGCCCGATGGCAGCATCCTGGCAAGCGTCGGCGCGCTGCGCAACGAGATCCACCGCTACGACGCGGACGGTCTGCCAGCCGGGCACGGCGCCAGCATGCCGCTGTTCATCCTTGACGCTCCGGTCATCGACATGCAGGTGGATGCACTCGGCCAGCTCTGGGCAATGACCGGGGCTGAACTGCTGCAGCTCGACCCGGCCAGTGGTCGCGTGCTGCAGCGCCTGCGGGCCCCGGGTGAGCAGCCGCTGACGCATGCACTGGCGATCGACCCGGGCACCGGCGAGATCTACGTCTCCACGGGCAGTGGCATCCTCGTCTTCAACCCGGCGGCCAGCGACTCGAGCCGAGCCTGGAAGAGCTTCAGCCGGCAGCGCGTTGGCGATCTTGCCTTTGCTCCCGACGGGCGGCTGTGGGCCGTCAAACGCGCCGGCAGTGAGTTCGCCAGTGTGGCTGCCAATGCCCGCAGCGACATCCTCAGTTTTCCGATGAGCGGCCGCGACGCCGGCCGCGCCGAACTCGAATACCGCCTCGCCGGCATCATCGACAGCATCGCCTTTGCCGCACCCGACAGCCACCTCGCCGGGCTGCTGTTTGCCAGCAGCCAGCCGGGCCAGCAGCCATCCGGCGGCGGCGTCAGTGCGGCACGCCAGGGCAGCGTCTGGATGATCGAACTCGCCAGCCGCCGCAGCCTGGAACTGGCGAGCGGCGGCAGCCGCGGTGAATCGATCGTCGCCACGCACGACGGCCGCATCCTGATTGCGCAGACACGCAGCATCGACGAGATCGCCCTGCAGCGTGCGCCGACGGTCAGCGCGGTCACGGTCCCCGACGGCGCGCTCGTGCCGCTGCCGCTGAACGCGATCGGCGTCGTTTTCGATCAGGAGATGCACCTCGGCGACGCCGGCGACACCGCCAGTGTGCTCCATCGTGGCAACTACCGCCTGCTGGCGCTGCAGCCCGGGGCAATGGGCGAGACCGGGCAGCAACCGGCGAGCGTCAGTTGGGACCGGGCGAGCCGCACCGCCTGGCTCGAGGTGAGCGGGCTGGCTGCCGGCGGCTATCGCCTGCAGATCGCGAGCCGGATCGAGAGCAGCACGCACACGCCGCTGGCGAACGACTTCGAGAGCCGCTTCACGGCCCTCGAGGATCTCAGCCACCAGTTGCGCCTCGACTTCTCGAACACACGCGCCAACCGGGCGACCGGCGAGCTCAGCTACGACCTCAGCCTGACCAACATCGGCAGCGACGAGATCGCCGGCCCACTGGCGCTGCTGCTCGACCCCGGCCGTCATTTCGGCGCGACGGTCGCCGGCGCCGTTGCCGGCGGCGGCGAGCAAGCCGATCTCTGGTTGATCGACCTCGGCGACGCACTGAACGATCTCGGCGGCAAGCTGGCTGCCGGGGCGACGATCGCCGCACAGACGATCAGCATCGTTCCCGCCAGCCGCTTCTCCGCCTACGCCGGCATCGCATCGATCGTCAAGGCCAACCTCGGGCACGGGGTCTACGCCGCGCCGCGGGAGAACCGGCCCCCGCTGCTGCGACTGGCCGCTGCTCCCGACAGCGACGAGCTGCCGCCGGCCCGCGTCGGCGAAGCCTGGAGCGCCGCGATCGAGGCGATCGACAGCGACGGCATGCGCCTCCATTGGCAACTGCTCGAAGCACCCGCCGGAGTCAGCCTGCAAGCAGCCGCCGCGACCGGCAGCGCGCCCGCCGAAACGAGTTCCGTCGCGACGCTCGCCTGGACGCCGACTGCGACCGCCGATGCCGACAGCACGATCGTCATCCGCGTCGAAGACAGCCGCGGCGGCTCCGCCCTGCGCCGCTTCCAGCTTCCCGTCAGCGGCGGCAACCACGCACCGCTGCTCGACGTGGCCGACGACATCGTGATCAGGGAAGGCGAGGCGCTCGCGTTGCCGCTGCACGCCGCCGATGCCGATGGTGACGACCTGACGCTGCTGCCGGGCGCTCTGCCGCCTGGAGCGCGCTTCGATTCCGGCAGCGGAATGCTGTTCTGGACGCCTGGACATGACCAGGCCGGTGTCTGGCGCGACATCCGGATCAGCGCCAGCGACGGCAAGCGGATCGCCAGCCGCAGCTTCAGCATCACCGTCGAGCAGGCCCATGCCACGCCGAAGTTCGACCCACAACCCGCCCACTTCCTGCGCGAGGGCGATCCGTGGACGCTGCAGCTCGCGGGCGGCGTTCCTGGCTTCAGCACCGGAACCGGCCAGCCCGGTGGCGGCACGCTGCAACTCGAGTACGGCGCCGCGTGGCTGCCGGGCGGGGCGACCCTCAACGCCGAAACCGGCTACCTGGCGTGGACTCCTGGCTACAATCAGCACGGCCAGTATCGCATCCCGCTGACGCTGAGCGCCATCTGGACCACAGCCGACGGCAGCAGCGCGCAGACGCGCGCCGGCGCTGAACTGATCCTCGACGTCGCCAACGCCAACGCGGCACCGATCCTGCCGCAGGCAGAAGGCCTGCACATCCGCGAAGGGCAGCCGTTGCGCTTCAGCGTCCTCGCCTTCGACCCGGACAATCCGGACTTTCAGCCAGCACTTCGTCTGCGGCCCGGCGCCACCGCCATCGGCCCGGCAGGCATCGCGCCAACGGTCAGCTACCGCGTCGGTGGCCTGCCCGTCGGCGCCCGCTTTGATGCCGAGACGCTGGAGATCATCTGGACACCCGACTACGATCAGGCGGGGCGTTACGCCATCGAGGTCACTGCCAGCGACGACGGGGACGGCACCGGCATCGCGTTGAGCAGCGTACTGACGCTGCCAATCGTCGTCGCCAACGCCAACCGCGCGCCGGTGATCAGCGACATTGCTGCCGCCACCGTCGACCGTGGCGGCAGCATCGACATCCCCGTCACGGCACACGATGTCGACTCGCGGCGCAGCGGCTCGCCCATCAGCCTCGGCTTCGCCGGTCTGCCGCCATTCGCCCGCTTCATCGCCAATGCCGCCAGCGCAGCCGGCGAGGCTTCCGGATGGCTGCGCGTTGCCCCGGGCGAAGGCGACCGCGGTGACTACCTGATTACCGTCACTGCCAGCGACGATGGTGACGGTGACTCGCAGCAGATTCTCGCCAGCAGCCGGAGCTTCGTCATCAGCGCCCGCAGTCCGACCGAAGCGCCGGTGATCGACAGCCCGCGGCAGGTCGTCGCCGTCGCCGGACAGCCATTCTCGCTCGCCCTGCGGGCGCGCGACCTCGATCAGGATCCCCTGAGCTGGGCTGCCGGCGGGCTGCCCGCCGGAGCCAGCCTGTCGGCGGGACCGCGCTATGGAGAAGCGTCGTTGAGCTGGACGCCGGACGCCAGCGACAGCGGCAGCCACGACATCGAACTGGTCGTCAGCGACAGCGGCCTGCCACCGCAAGGGAGCGGCCATCCGATGCCGCAGCAGCCGCAGCCGAACGTCAGCCGGCAGGCATTGCGCGTCGTCGTCCGCGACGACAACAACGCGCCACAAGTTGCGGCTGTACGCGTCGATACGGCCGACGTCACGGACACCGGCGGCATCCTGCGGCTCACGGCAACCGAGGGCGTCCCACTGGCGATCGAGATCGACGCCAGCGATGCCGATGCCGACCCCGTGCATTGGCAGTTCGACAGCCTGCCGCCGGGCATGTCGGTGACGCCGGATGGCCAGCGTGTCACGCTCTCCTGGACCCCCGACCTGTTCGCTGCGCAGGAGGGAAACAGCGGTACCGCCGGACTGTGGCGCTTGTCGCTTCGCGGCAGCGACGGCATGGCGCACTGCACGCGTGACATCGAGCTGCAGGTGGGCAACCGCAACCATCCGCCGCGCCTCGCACCCATTCCGCTGCAGTTGGTCAGCGAAGGGGAGGCACTGGCTTTCAGCGTGCACGCCACCGATGCCGACAACGATCCCATCCAGCTCGCCCTGCTGCATGAGCCGACGACGCCGGCCGCGGTGAGCTTCGATCCCGCCAGCGGTCACTTCAACTGGCAGCCCGGGCACGCGGTCGTCGACAACGCGACCGACGCCGACCGCAGCTTCGTGTTCACGTTCCGAGCCAGCGACGGGCAGGCGATCAGTACCCAGTCGGTACGGGTACTGGTCCTCGACAGCAACCGCCGGCCGCAGGTGGTCGCCCGCAATCACGCCGTGGTCGTTGGCGACACGCTGCTCATACCGGTGCTCGCGGACAGCGCGAGCCGCCCGGCAAGCGCCGGGATTGCCGTCGTCGATCCGGACGGAGTGGCGCAGACGCAGGCGCTGACGCCGAGCTTTGCCAACCTGCCGGCCGGCGCCACCTACGACAGCCAGAGCCGAGAACTGCGCTGGACGCCGGGTCCGGGCCAGATCGGCGACCATCTGCTGACGGTTGCGGTCGCCGACGGCCGTCCCGACGAGAACGCACGCGGCGAGCACAGCTTCGTCGTGCGGGTCTTGGCCAGTGCCGCAGCGAACCCGCCCGACATCGTCGTATCGACCACCCCGGAGCGGTCGGCGAGGCCCGGGCAGTTGGTGATCGCCAGCGCCCGTGCGCAGGCGTGGAGCGGCATCGCCGACCTGACGGTCGAAACGCGCAGCGACGAGGCGGAGCCCTGGCGGCCCGTCGCGTTGGACGCTGCCGGCCGCTTTCGCTTCACCCCGGAGAAGCCCGGGCTGATGGAACTGCGGGTGACGGCCACCGACCATGACGGCTTCAGCGCCCAGCGGATCCACGCACTGCCGGTGCTCGATCCCGCCGATTCCGCTGCCCCGCGCATCGCCTGGAGCGGCGCACTCACCGGCATGACGGCCAGCCGGGCAGCACTCCGGGTGGACGCGCCGCTGGCGATCGCCGCCGATCTGTCCGCAGCCCAGTTGATGAGCTGGCACCTGCTGCTGGCACCGGTAGGCACGGACGACTGGTCGACGCTCGCCGAACACGAGAGCCGCGCGATAGCGATCGACCAGACGCTGCCGCTGGCCACCCTCGACCCGGGGCTGCTGGCCAACGGCGTCTGGCACCTGCGTTTGCTGGCCCGTGACCTCGCCGGCCGCAGCAGCCAGATCGATGCAGAAGTCATCATCGATAGCGCGCTCAAGTCGCCGCCGGCCGCCATCGCCACCGATGCGCTGTACCAGTTGGGCGGTCACTCGCTGGCGCTGACGCGCGTGCTGCCCGCAGGACTCCGGCCAGCGCACCCGGCTGCCGATCACCACGCCAGCGCCGACGGCGACTTCGGCAACTGGGAGTTGCCGATACGCAGCACGTGGCTGACAAGCGACCAGCCGGCCACGCTTCCCTCGGGAGCGATCGCCGGCTGGCGCGACGGAGCCAGGGTCTGGGTCAACGTCCCGCGCGGTCTGGCCGCCACTGGCACGGGCGAACTGGCGTTGCGCTTCAGCCTGGCCGCAGTCGGCGAGCGGCTCGGCGGCGACCCGTTGGCACCACTGGTCTGGCAGCCCAATTTCAGCAGCGACCGCGGCTGGCAGCTGCAGGCGCAGGCGTCGGCTGCCAGCGCCCGCCCCGACAGCCTGGTCCGCCAGGGCAACTCGCTCTACGACCAGGTCAGCGGTCTGCCCTGGGTACCGCAGTGGTACACCCTCGTCTCGCCTGACGGCGATCGCTATCAGCTCGATTCCCGCGGCCGGCTGCAGCACGTCGATTTCGCCGATGGCGCGCAGTGGCTGGTCTCGGATGCCGGCGTCGCTGCCGTCGCCGCGGATGGCGCCCCGGCCGAGCGACTCGCTCTGCTGCGCGACAGCCGCGGGCGGATCAGCCGCATCAGCGGCACCGTCACGGGAGAAGCGGAACCGACCAGCACGGCCTACCTGTACGACGGTGCCGGCAAGCTGAGCCTCGTCCGCGGAATCGGTACCGGCAGCAGCGGCACCGCCTACGTCCATGATGTGACAGGCGCTCTGCTGACCACTGCACCGGCGGCGAACCTCGGCACTCCTGCGACCTGGAACGGGCTGACCAACAACTGGCAGGGAGACATTGGCAATGGCGCCACGCTGAGCTTCACGATCCGCGACAGCGAGATCGCCTCCGTCACACACGCGCCGGGCGGCAGCGGATCGCTGATCGTCGCTGTGGACAGCACAACGGCTGACGCGGGCGCGACGATCGAGCTGGTCGGCGGCCAGGTGCTCGGCAGTCAGGAGAACGGCAACAGACGCACCACGCTGTTGCAGGTCAGCGAGGGCGGTGTGAAACTCCTGCGACTGTCGGGCAGCGGCGCCGCGAGCGTCAGCCTGCGCGTCGCCGGCGACCTCGATCTCGACGGCCGCGTCGACGCCGCCGATGCGGTGGCCTGGGAAGCCGCGCAGCGGGGCGGCCAGGACACGGGCGACGTCGACGGTGACGGGGCGACCGACGCTGTCGATCGGCAGATCGTCTTCGCCAACACCGGTTTCAGCGCCAACCGGGCCCCTGCCTTTCTCGGTCAGCCGCCACTGCGCACCCACAGCGAGCTGTCGACGACGATTCCCCTGCAGGGCATCGCGCGTGATGCCGAAGGGGACACGCTGTTCTGGCACGTCGTGCAGGCGACGCACGGCAGTGCGCGCCTGGGCAGCGACGGACAGACCCTGTTCTTCACCCCGCAGGCAGGCTTTGCCGGCCGGGCCACGGTCCGCCTGCAGGTCGACGATGGCTACCACGCGTGCCAGCCGGTCGATCTCGCGATCGACGTCAGCGGCGCCCGCCTGCAGCAGATTCACCTCGCACCGCTGGGCCGCCTCCTGACGGGTCAGACACAGGAGATCAAGGCGACCCTCGACTTTGCCGACGAACTCGACGTCGCTCTGCAGGATCCCTCCTACCTCACCCTACAGGCGGTGGATCTCGCCGGCATGGGCGATACGGGAAGCAGCCGCATCGTCGTGGACGACACCAGCGATCGGCTGCGCGCGACCCATGCCGGGCCGGCGCTGCTCGTCGCCAGCCGCCGCGACCCAAGCGGACAGGCGGTGCAGGCGGTTGCCGCGCTCAACGCTCTCGCCGCATCAGCGCTGACGGGCGCCGGGGCAGACGACGGCGGCGCGGGCAATGCGCTGCCGAGCATCGAACCGGACGTCTACCCGGGAAGCCTGAGCCTCGTCCCCGGCACCACGCGGCAGCTCGGGGTGCATCGCCTCGACCCCGCTTCCGGCGAGCGGCTTGACATTCACAGCGCGAGCCAGATCAGCTTCCCCGGCTCGCCCGAAGTGGTGGAAATCGGTCGTGATCCGTGGACGCAGGAAGCACTGCGCGACCCCGGCACCGGCGAGGTGCTGATCGATCCGGCGACCGGCGACATCACCCTCGACCCGGACACCGGCGACATCCTGGTCTCGGTGACCCCGGCGATCGCCGAGGTGCGCAACGGCACGCGTTACTTCTCGAGCGACGAGACGATCGCCAGCGTCAGTCCGGACGGCCTGATCAGCGCCCACCGTCCGGGGCGGGTGACGCTCTCGGTCGTCCATCTGGCGAACGAGGTGGACGACACCGGCACGATCACGACGCGCGTGATCGGCCAGGCAGACATCGCGCTCCTGGTACAGCTGCCGCAGGAACTCGACGACGACCCGACGACGCCGATCCCGGCGGCGGGCTTGATCGCGGCCGCACACGGCGGCGTCGTGCAGGCCGCTAGCGGAGAGCGGTTGCTGATCGGCGCCGGCGCCCTGAGCAGCGACACGCCGGTGTCGATCCGCCGCATCGAACTCGCCCGCCTGCAGACCGAAACCGGCCTCGCCGCGCCCGCGCCGGAACTGCTGCAGACGCTGGCGGCTTTCCACCTCGACTTGGGCGAGCAGCCGACCGCGGCGCCCGTCCAGCTCTCGATCCCGCTGCAGGACACGACCGGCGTGCGCGCGGGCGACGAGGTGCTCTTCCTGCGCCGCGGCCTGGCTCCCGGCAGCGATGGGCGATTGCAGGACGTCTGGTGGATCCTGGACAACGGCTTCATCGCCAGCGATCCCGCAGCCGGGCTGGTCGCCAGGACAGCCAGCCCGCCCTACAGCGGCATCAGCGGCTCGGGTGACGTCATCTGCGTGCGCACCACCTTCGATCGGCAGAGCGGCGCGCTGACGCTCGCGGGCTTCGGCGCCGACGCGACGGCGCTGCGAGCGAACGACCTGGTCCTCGGCCTCGCCGCCGACCTCGGCAGCGGCAGCCTGGCCGGGGTCGGAGCCGCCAGCGATCTGATCGGAGCGCTTGCCGCATCCGCCGATCTCTACGCCATCAAGCGGGTTGCCGGCGGGGTCTACCGGACCGTCCCGGTGCAGACGGACCTGGCGAGCCGCGTCCTCACTCTGCCCGGCGACAGCGGCAGCCTCTCGAGCAACAGTAGCAGCGACAGCGCACCGCGCGTGCTGCGCGCCCAGATGCTGGCCTCCGGCAAGCTCGAACTGACGCTGGACAGGCTGCAGCCGCCGGCCGCGTCCACCCCGGCACCAGCAGTCGCCCTGCGCATCTGGATGACGCCCGAGGTAGCGGACATCGACAGCACGGGGCGTGCGACGGCCGGCCCATGGCGCGACGACCAGGGCGTGCAACGCGATCGGTTGCTCGTCTGGCAGAGGCTGGTCGACCTCCATCCGGTCGCCGGCGACGCGCCGAGTGTCACGCTCGAACTCGATCTGCCGCAGGGCATCGCCAGCGGGCTGCACGTCATCAGCGTTCAACGCATGCTGGAGGCCCTCGACCCGAACGACCCGGGCAAGACCCGCTGGGTCGCCGAAGGCGAGGCAGCCAGCCTGCGGCTGCCGGCACCAACCGGATTCAACCTCGTCGCCGGCGGAGACACGATGCGCGTCTTCCGCGGCGACGTCCAGATCGGCGAGATCAGCTACGCGCAAGCCGGCAGGACAGCCGCGCCTGCCACCGGCAGCAAGACCGACGCGATCGCCTTCAGCCTCGACAACCGACTGGCATTCGTTGCCCGCGCCGGCGGGCAGATCCACATCCTCGACACGGCGACGATGACGCTCGCCGACACCCTCAACATCGGCACCGCCAACATCAGCAGTCTCGCCGTCTCCGGGCAGTGGCTCTACGTCGCCGAAGGCGGCTCGCACGACCCTGCCGGCGGGCATCGCCTGCTGCGCGTGAACATCGACCCGGCCGACGGCCGTTTCCTGGCCTTGCAGCAGATCCACCTGCCACCGGCAGTCAGCGGTGCGAACGCCCCTTACGGCTACGTCGACCTGGCCATCAACCACGGCCTGCACAGCTATCTCGCGGTGACGGCCAGCCAGCAGGGCCTGGGCATCGGCAATACCCACGGCACTGCCGATGGCGGCGAAATCTTCATCGTCGATCTCGATGCCGCGCGCGAGTCGGCCGGCCGCCTCGACGCAACGGTGACCGGCGCCTTCGCGCAGGTCACCGTGCCCGATGGACAGGGCAAGGCGCCGCAGTTCATTGCCGCAGCGGGAATCAGCGACGACACGCTGCGCTTCCTGCTGAGCGACGCCCAGGACGAGAACGCGGGCTTGGCCACCGTCACCGTGGCTCTGGGCGCTGACGGGCGGTTGCAGGGATCGCCCGCATTCAGGCGGCTGCCGCTGCTCGGTTCGTCCGCCGGGCACAGCCGCACCGAGGGCGAGTACCAGTTGAACATCCAGCGCGCCCAGTCACCGGTGCTGGTCGAGACGGGTGCTGGCCAGGAGTACGCGCTGGTTGCCGACTACTTCTTCGATTTCCTCGACCCGCTGCACGGCAACGGAGAGGCCGCAGGCGGCGCCCGGCGGTTGGGTGGCAAGGTCGGCATCATCCGCGACCCGTTCGGTCCGCGGCCCGAGTACCTTGGTGCCACTTCGCCCATCGCCGGTGCCAACCTCTCCCGCCTCGCGGTCGGCGATGACGGCGGCACGCTCTGGGCCGACCTGCGCTACTGGCCAACGCTCGATTCCTCGCCGCCTCCTGCCGGGCTGCTGAAGTGGGATCTCGGCCAGCTCATCGCGGCCGCCGAGCGCAACTCGCTCGCCGCGCAGGCATCGGCACGCCCGCTGCCGGTCGACCGCGAGCTCGTCGGCGGCACGGTGCAGCAGGTCGTGATCCCGGCCAGATACGAGCTCGGCGACGGCAGCCGGCTGACGTCGGGCTGGGTTTTCGGGATGGCGGCGAGCCCGTTGCGTCGTCCCGATTCGGTCCGCTTCACCGACCCGGTCGACGGCGGGCATTTCCTGAAGACGATCGAAGCCGACAAGGACCTCAAGGTTCCCAGCTTCAACTACGGCGACATCGCCCGCGTCGACCTGTTCAAGCTGATCCGCAGCCAGTATGCGAGCACGCTCGCGCGGGTGCCGGATGCCGACCTCAACGTCAACTGGTCAAACATCGAGGTCAGCGGCGCCGCCATCCTCCTGCGCGACGGCCAAGGGCATCTCCTGACGGCCGAGCGCGAGAACGGCATGCAGTCGGTCGAAGCAGCGGGCCGGCGCAGTTACCAGGGGCTGCAGACGGTCGGCAGCGACGCCGGCAAGAAGACCTTGAGTGCGAGCGGCATCGTTTTCCTCGTACCGACCCTGGACATCGAGCGCCTGCGCAAGGGCGAGGCGTTGAAACCCGGAGAGATCACGGTCCACCTCGCCGGCTTCGACCGCGGCAAGCCTGACGACCGACTCAGCCTGAAGCTGCGGGTAGTCGACTACGACCGCCCCGCCAGTGCGACCTTCTTCGGCGACCGGCCGCTGAACAACCCGGGCTACCACGAGTTCGCGCTCGACGGGTCGGTCGGTGGCGACGCCCGGAGCGACAACCGGTTGCTCGACGTGGCGCGTGTCGAGCAGCGACTGAAGTATCTCGGCTACGGTCTCTCGGCGATTCCGAAGAGCGGCGAAATCCGGGTCAACGGTACACTCGAGCAGACGGAGCTGATCAACCTGCGGCAGTTCGACCAGATCGTCCATAACCGGGACGACTACCAGGACAGCACGAGCGAAACGGTCAAGGACAGGAAGGGCAAGAGCACGACCGTCAGCAAGCCACTGCCCCCGATCACGCTGTCGGCAGACCACGTGAACTGGCTGAACGCTTACAACGCCCCGCACTGGATGCAGTACCGCTTTGGCAACGGCAGCGCGCTGCCGGGCTGGGTCGACCGCACCGACGCGAAGAAACCCGGCGCAACGATGGGCACGAGCTGGGTCTACGACCTGATGGTGGCCAGCCAGGGCGCCAACCAGACGCCTGACGGCAAGGCGCGGCAGGCGCTGTGGTTTGCCGGAACGAACCAGCTCGGAAACCGGCTGCACCTCGGGATCAATACGGCCTACATCTCGCTGCAGAATCAGAAGGGCATCTATGGCGACGAGTGGCTTCTTGGCCTGAGCAGTCCCGACAGCGTCGATCTGCGCGCCGTGACGGCCAGCAACGACAGTGCGGCGACACCCCAGCAGAAGCTGAAGTACCTGCTCGAGGAGCTGGCACGCCTGCGGCAGCAGCCCGGCAACGGCACCTGGGACGTCCAGAGGGCGCAGACACTCGCCGGCCTTCTGCAGCACATCAATCGCGTGCCGCCGGCCGCGGCATCACCCAACAACCAGGTCGAGGCGCTCAAGGACTTCCTCGCCGTCTATACGGCGACACAGAACGATACGGTGGCGGCGAACGGATCCCTTGACGAGCAGCTCGCGGCAATCAAATCGGGAGGATCAGATGACGCCAGGCGGGCGATTCAGCGGGCGTTGTTTGGCGGGGGAAGCCAGTCTTCGGGGCTGATCGCCACCGACAAGCTGTTGCTGGGGGGTGTGGGGGACAAGGGTGCTGGATTCGACTCGCAACTGACCGCTGCGGGCCTCGCAGCCATCATGGAGTCCTCTTCGGAATCCGTCAGAGATTGGGTCGAACCACTGAACTCCGCGTTCGCCAAGTTCGATATCAATACGGCCAAGCGAGTCTCCGCGTTCCTGGTCAATGCACGGTTCGAAGCCTTCTTTGACTCTGATCTGGTAGAGAATCGTAGTGACCAGTCGGCAGAGACTGCTTACGGCAACAGGAACGGCAATGATAGACCCGGCGATGGCGCGCGGTACAAGGGGCGCGGCATCATGCAGATCACTTTCAAATGGGGCTATGAGGTCCTTGCAGAAGGCGGATATCGCGGCTGGACCCACAAGGACCCGGTTCCCTATAAACCCAAGGCCAACAAGGTGCCGGGTTTGAACGAAATCCTGGGCACGCGTTATGACTTCGTCCAGAACCCTGGCGACATGGTCGCGAACAAGGGCATCGCAGCCTTGTCTGGCGCCTGGTATTGGCGCTACGGAGCACAGCCGGTCGATGGCGACCTGAATAAGATCATTGATCGCTCGACCAAGGTCGACCAGAAGAATTTTGAAGACGCCACGAAGGGAATAAAAGGTCACGGAGATTCTCTCGAACACCAGAGGAACCGCGGCGCTCGCTTGGCCTACTGGAACAAGGTAAGTACCGAAACCATCGGGAATCAGAACGCTTTGGGAAACCTCAAGCATGTCTTAGTTGATCTGGGATTTTCTCCCGAGGGCCGTCGGGATTACAATGCGAAGTTCGGAGTATCACTGGCGAGCCAGTCGCCGCTCGCTGTAGAACGTGTTCGGCACCTTGAAGATCGGTCTTCCAGTATTCCAACCTTTGATGCTGCAGCCGCCGAACACCTACCGGGTGGCCTTTCATTCGACCATGGAGAACTTGGCATGTTTGCTGTCGACCACTTGTTTCAAGACGCGCATCAGCCCCCGGCGACAGCATTCCTCGTGGCCGACGCGCAGCGAACTCGGCAAGCTCAAGAAAGAGTACCGAGAATTGGCATCTGCGTAATTTCGCCCACTCATGAGCAGATAAGGGATCTGGAGAGCCGTCATCCAATCAGCAGAGTGATCGACCCGAGAATGGACGCTGAAGACCACTTCGCCCCGAAAGATAACAAGTGGAGAGGATTCGAGCCCCAGTTCATCGATGAGAATCGACTGGCGAAAGCCAGCGTTTTGGAAATGCCGAAACACGGGCAGCTCGTTGCTTACCGCGGTGAGCTGGGGACCGATTTCGCCCCAGGCACATCAGTCGAGTACATTCCAAAGGCAGGATACACCGGCAAGGACAGAGTGACGGTGTTGGTGAGTAGCCAGAATGGCCTGTCGATTATCTTTTCCTACTATATTCACGTGACGCCGGCAGCCGGAAAGTTTGATTTGTACAATGATTCTGCCTACAAGAAATACTGCCCCGGAGGGCTTCTGATCTGGAAGATCTCCGAGACTCCCAGCTCAGAGCCAACCGTTGGCGCGTTCTCGGTCGAGCCAGCCGGCGCATGGATCGCCATCGATGAAAGCCCTGCCGGCGCGTTTTCCTTCGGCAACCTCCCCGATTTCGCCCTCGGCCACACCACCGGCACCGGCTCCGCCGCCGAAATCACCCTCGACACCGATGCCGCCGGCCACGGCTGGTTCGTCGACGCAACGCCTTTGCTCAACGAGGAGTTCCTGCCGACCAGCAACCCCGGCGAGTGGGTGGCGCGGCCCGGGTCGGCCGCCGACGGCCGGATCGACCTGCTGACCGTTCTCCTGCACGAGCAGGGGCACGCGCTCGGGCTCGAGCACAGCGCGGATCCACACCATTTCATGGCGGCGACGCTGAGCCCGGGGATTCGACGGACACTCTCCATCGCCGACCAGCTCGCCCTGCTGCAACTCGCCGGCTACCTGCCGCCGCCCGACAGCCCAAGCGACGCCTATTCGGCCTTTTCCTCGGGCGTTCCCCTCCCCTTCACCCGCGTGACCAGCCTCGCTGATGGCGCCAGCCAGAATCGGACCACCGGAACTGAACCCGCAGCGAACCGCCCGCAACTCCACATCGCCGCCAACCCCCGCCTGGAGAACCCGTCCTTCAGCGATGGTCGCGGCTGGAGCACGGCCGGCGACGTCCACTTCGGCGATGGCGCCGCCACCCTGCTCGAATCGCCCGAAGACCAGACTCGTCTCAACCAGGTCTTCGTGCTCGGCAGCGACGACCACTTCCTGTCCTTCACGCTGGCGGACCTCGCGATCGGCGATCAGCTGCGCGGTCCCGACGACGCGTTCGAGCTGGCGCTGATCGACGCCAATACCGGGCTGGCCCTGCTGCGCGCCGGCGGCCTGACGCGCAGCGACGCCGCGCTCAACCGCCAGGCCGACGGCAGCGAAGCACTGGCGAGCGAGATCAGCGTCACGGCCAACGCCGACGGTAGCGTCCGCTACCTCGTCGACCTGCGCGGCATCGCCGCCGGCACCGTGCTCAACCTCGCCTTCGACCTGGTCGGCTTCGCCTCGGCTGCCGGCGATGGCCCGGAGGCGCGCAACAGCCGCGTGACGATCCGCGACCTGCATCTCGGAGCCGCTCCGCAGGCGCCACGCGCGCAGGATGACGCCGCCACGACGCCCGAGGACACCCCGTTGCGCATCGACGTACTCGCCAACGACTCCGGCGTTGCCGGCGCCGGCGCTGTCGAAGTCGTCGGCGCGCCGGCGAACGGCACCGTCGTGGCGAATGCCGACGGCAGCCTGCTCTACCAGCCGGCGCCCGACTGGCATGGCGACGACCGCTTCAGCTACCGGCTGCGCGGCGCATCGGGCTTGGCGGCGCAGGCCGAGGTGCGGTTGACGGTGACGCCGGTCAATGACCCGCCGCGGCTGACCGCGCTGGCCGTCAGCCTGCCCGAGGACGGCGCGATCGTTCTCGACCTGCTGGCCATGGCGAGCGATGCCGACGGCGATCCGCTCACGCTCACCACCGGCACGCCGCAGCACGGCCGCCTGACGCCGACGGGCGACGGCCGCTACGCCTATCGCCCGGCAGCCGACTACCATGGCGACGATTTCTTCGCGATCCGCGCCAGCGATGGCGCGACCTCGGTGGACGGCCTCGTCCGCCTGACGGTCACCGCCGTCAACGACCCGCCGCTGGCGCGTGACCACGTGTCCGAACTCGACGAGGACGGCTGGCTCGCGCTCGACCTGCCGGCGCTGGGCTTCGATGCCGATGGCGATCCGCTGACGCTGGCCTTCACTAGCCAGCCGGCGCACGGGACGTTGAGCCGCGACGCGCAGGGACGCCTCGTCTACACGCCGGCGGCTGACTGGGGCGGTCACGAGCGCTTCACCTACACGCTCAGCGACGGCGCCGGCGAGTCGCTGCCGGCGACGGTGAACCTGTACCTTGAGTCGTCTG
>DDUX01000062.1 GCA_002345025.1 Candidatus Accumulibacter iunctus
AGGCATGCTGATCGGCCAGGCGGGCGGATTTACGGGGGCGGCGCAGCGGATTCCCGTTCGAGGCGGCAGGCGGATCGGCGGCGGCCTCCGGCAGTCGTGTGCACAAGTCTGCGGCCGGCTCGGGCTGTCCCCGGAAACTGCGGACAACGTGTGGGAAAGTGCTGCACAGCCTGTGGAAAACTGCCGCCGGGCGGCGTCTGGCAAGGGGACTGCTCGCCTGCTGAAGTTTTGGGCAGCGACTGCCGGGCTGAGCGGGCAGGGCGGCACCGGTGACGGCCACTGCCCGGGATCGCCCGGATCTGCTATCGTCGCGGCGATGCAGACCATCATCGCCGTAGCCGGACTTTGCAAGACCTACGCCTCGGGCTTCCAGGCGCTCAGGAGCGTCAGCCTGGACATCCGCCATGGCGAGATTTTCGCCCTGCTCGGCCCGAACGGCGCCGGCAAGACGACGCTGATCAGCATCATCTGCGGCATCGTCAGGGCGAGTTCGGGGAACGTCCGGGTCGGCGGTCACGATATCGTCGCCGACTACCGTGCCGCGCGCTCGATGATCGGACTGGTGCCGCAGGAACTCACGACCGATGCCTTCGAATCGGTCTGGACGACGGTATCGTTCAGCCGCGGGCTGTTCGGCAAGCGGGCGAATCCGCAGTACCTCGAGAAGCTGCTGCGCGATCTCTCGCTGTGGGACCGCAAGGACAGCCGCATCCGCACCCTCTCCGGCGGCATGAAGCGGCGCCTGCTGATCGCCAAGGCGCTGTCGCACGAACCGCAGATCCTCTTCCTTGACGAGCCGACCGCCGGTGTTGACGTCAACCTGCGGCGGGACATGTGGCAACTGGTGCGCGCGCTCAAGGCGACCGGCGTCACCATCATCCTGACCACCCACTACATCGACGAGGCCGAGGAAATGGCGGACCGTATCGGCGTCATCAGCAAGGGCGAGCTCATTCTCGTCGAGGAGAAAGCCGAGCTGATGCGCAAGCTCGGCAGGAAGCAACTGACGCTGCAACTGCAGCAGCCGCTGCAGCAGATTCCGCCGGCCCTCGCTGCCTACCGGCTCGACCTGTCGCGCGATGGCAGCGAGCTGACCTACACCTATGACACACAGGGCGAGCGCAGCGGCATCCTCGCGCTGCTCGAGGAGCTGAGTGCTGCCGGTATCGCCTTCCGCGATCTGCACACGACGCAGAGTTCGCTCGAGGAGATCTTCGTCAGCCTGGTGAAGGAGGGGCAATGAACCTGCCGGCGATGCGGGCGATCTACCTCTTCGAGATGGCGCGTACCCGCCGCACGCTGCTGCAGAGCATCGTCTCGCCGGTGATCTCGACCTCGCTCTACTTTGTCGTCTTCGGCGCCGCCATCGGCTCGCGCATCGACGAGATCGACGGCGTCAGCTATGGCGCCTTCATCGTTCCCGGGCTGATCATGCTGTCGATCCTGACGCAGAGCGTTGCCAACGCTTCGTTTGGAATCTTCTTTCCGCGCTTCACGGGGACGATCTACGAGTTGCTGTCGGCGCCGCTTTCGTATCTCGAGATCGCCGCCAGCTACGTCGGCGCGGCGGCAACGAAGTCGATCATGCTCGGGCTGATCATCCTCGCGACGGCGGCCGTCTTCGTTCCGCTCCGCATCGCGCACCCGTTCTGGATGCTGCTCTTCCTCTTGCTGACGGCGCTCAGCTTCAGCCTGCTCGGCTTCATCATCGGCATCTGGGCAGACAACTTCGAGAAGCTGCAGCTCGTGCCGATGCTGATCATCACGCCGCTGACCTTTCTCGGCGGCAGCTTCTACTCGATCGACATGCTGCCGCCGGTCTGGCAGACGATCAGCCTGTTCAACCCGGTGGTCTACCTCGTCAGCGGTTTCCGCTGGAGCTTCCACGACGTCGCCGACGTCAGTGTGGCGATCAGCCTGGCGATGACGCTGCTCTTTCTGCTGATCTTTCTTGCCATCGTCGCGTGGATCTTCAGGACCGGGTATCGCCTGAAGAGCTAGAGAAAAAAAGACTGTACATTCGTACAGCAATGCGTTATTGTTCGCTCCGTTGTCGCAGGTGCTGATCCATTCATCCCTACGAAGGAGTTCGCGAACATGAATGCCATCCAGAAGTGGTTCGAACAGGTCGTTGGCGTGTCACGCAACGAACGCGATCGCTGGTTTCTCGCGCAGCAGGTCTACAGCACGCGCTCGCTCGATGTCTCGGCCCTGCACAAGCCCGCCTGCTGGCGCAGGAAGTCCGCTGCTCGACACGCCAGCGCCACGAGCAGCGTCTGAGGTTTCGGCGATTCAATTCCGCGCGGCGGCCGCCCGGCAGCGGCCAGTCTGCTGGGCTGCTGGGGTCGCCTTGACTGCAGTGACTTCGGCGATTGTCTTTCCTGCGCCTTGACCAGGTGCCGGGGAAGGCGGACTCCCGGCAGGTCCGCTCGCCGGGAAGCTCGTTGTTTCAGCGAGCTTCATTCCATCGCCAGGATCGTGCGTGTGTCTCGTTCAGATCACTCTGGTGGCGAAATGGTCTGCGCTTCTTCGGCTGCCGTGGTTTCATCCTCGCGACCATCGCCGCGCGTGCTCAGCAGCGCCCGGGCCTGGTCCCGCCAATACCGGAGCGCTGCGTAGTATCCTTGCCAGACACAACCGGCGCAGCCCCGACCACAGCAGGTGGTCGGCACGGGTGGCGGCGGGCGCAGGCTGAGGCTCCGATGGCCGAGCAAGGATTCGATCGCACGAACGAGCGTCTGTGCCTCGGCCAGGTCGTTCATGGGCAGGGAAAAAGGATCGGGACAGGAATTCGTGTCGGGCTGCATGGCTGTCGGGTACCGGGGGTCAAGAGGTGCCTGTTGGTTCGCCGTTCCGGCGACCTTGGTTCAAGGATGCCACGATTCACGGCGTCATTGACGGTCGTCAACAGCCAGTTCCGGAAAGGCGCGCATGCTCGGTCAGCCAAGGGACTTTCTTCCGGGGGTGATCAGCATGAAGCATCGAACCCTCCTTGCCGGCGCCGGGGTTGCGGTGGCTGCTGGCGCAGGAATTCGTTGGCTGACGCGCGGTCCGGATCATGACGCCGCGGCGGCCACGTTGTGGTCGCATCGCTCGACCACCGGCAGCCTGGAGTTCGCCGATCTCGTCCACTACGCGACTCTTGCGGCGAACAGCCATAACGCCCAGCCCTGGCTTTTCCAGCACACGCCCGTCGGCGTTCTGATCTCGCCGGACTTCAGCCGCTCGCTGCCGGTGGTCGATGGCGACGCCCATCATCTCTTCGCCTCGCTCGGCTGCGCCGCCGAAAACCTGATGCTGGCGACGCGGGCGGCCGGGAGATCGAGCGAAATCGCCTTCGATCCGTCGGGCGCAGGGCGAGTCCAGGTGGCGGCAGGGGTGGTCGGCGCCACGCGTGATGCCCTGTTCGACGCCATTCCCGACCGGCAGTGCACCCGGTGCGACTATGACGGCCGCGCCATTGGCACGGCGGACCGGATGCTGTTGCAAAAAGCGGCACGAGTCGACGGATGCGAGTTGCTGCTGATCGAGGATCTGGTGCGCGTCGAACAGGTGCTTGAGCTGATACTGCTGGCTACGGCGCTGCAGGCTTCCGACCCCGCTTTCGTCGCGGAGCTGCGCTCCTGGCTGCGCTTCAATGCCGGAGCGGCGGTCGACAGCGGCGACGGCCTGTATGTCGCGTGTTCGGGTATTCCGACGCTGCCCACCTGGCTCGGCTCCCTCCTGTTTGCCGCCTTCTTCAAGCCGGCCGCAGAAAGGGAGCGTCACGCCCGGCAGGTCCGCTCGAGTGCCGGGTTGGCGGTCTTTGTTGCCGACCTCGACGATAGGGCGCACTGGGTTCAGGCCGGTCGCAGCTATCAACGCTTTGCCTTGCAGGCGACCGCGCTCGGCATTCGCCATGCACATCTGAATCAGCCGCTGGAAGTAGCGCCCATACGTCGCCAGCTCGGAGCGTTGCTGGGGGTGGGCGATCGCCGTGTCGATCTGCTGCTCCGTTACGGCCATGCTGCGGCGATGCCCCGTTCCCTGCGCCGCCCGGTCAGGGATGTGATCGTCGCGGCGTGAGTAAGCCATGACGAAGGCGCTGCGAGCCGGCTGCCACTATTTTGCCGCGGCTTTCGCCGTCGGCTTTGTTCTCGGCGTCTTGCGCACCCTGCTGCTGGTGCCGCGCGTTGGCGAAACCGCGGCGGTGCTCGTCGAGCTTCCGATCATGCTCGGGGCTTCCTGGCTGATCTGCGGACGCATCCTGCGGCGGTCACCGCTTTCTCCGGGCGAGGCGGTCGTGACCGGCGCTTGTGCCTTTGTGCTGCTGATGATTGCCGAGCTGTCGCTCTCCGTCCTGCTTGCGAAGCGCACGCTTCCGGCGCATCTGGCGCTCTATTCGGAGACGGCGCATCTGCTGGGGCTGGCCGGTCAGATCGTGTTCGCTCTGTTTCCGGTGGTGCGGACCATGTTGGCGGGGCATCGGCTCGAGCCCGAGCGGAGCGATCCGCGAGCGCCGCCGAGTGGCCGATGATGCAGTTGGTCCCGATCTGCCGGAAAGTACCTCGACAGGAATCGAATAGAGGTCAAAAACATCATAGAAATATATGGATAGAGGTCCTCTCTGGCTACTCATACCCCAAAATGTACCCCACTCCGATGCATGTTCGCTTCCTGACCGCAGCTCCGCGAGGGCTGCCTCTAGCTGTAGTCGATGATGGGCGACGATGGAAACGCCGACTGCCGAGAAGTCCTCGTGGCCCGCAGCATGTGGATGAGCAGGTGCCCGGTCGGCCCGGACACCATGAGCCTGACGCCGACGATGGTGTCTGGCTGGTACTTGGCGAACCCCGGCAGCGAAAGCGCCGGTGCGCCAAACAGGTTGACCGACAGGCGCACCGTGATGTCCGCGAGCCCGGTACGACTGATGCTGCGGCACTGGTCGAACACCTCGCCGCTGGCCGCGGGCCAAGCGTTGGGCACCACCATCGCGAGGCTTCCGGGCTACCCCCAGAAGTCGAAGACCCGCATGTAGGCCAGCGTGGCGGTATCGACCGATGCCTTGACGTCCTTGACGGGCAAGGTCGGGTCGACCAGGACGCTGCCCCATTGGTGGGTGGTGCCCACGATCAGGAAGTTCAGCCCGATCGGCACATTGGTGTACGACAGCGGCTCCATCGTCTGCGCGCCTGCCTCCGGAACACAGACCAGCCCGAGCGCGGCAGCGGCGAGCATCGAATGCGGCGCGCGCCAAAGACTCCTCATGGGGTGCCGGTCGGAGCGACGACGACCTTGACGCCGGCATCCTTCAGCATTCGCTGGAACTCGGGCGACGCGGCGATGATCGTCCCTGCCGCGGCGCGCAGGCGATCCACGGCCTCGGGCGGTAGCACGAAGGTCGTTGGTTGCTGGTTCAGGTAGTCGCGCTCGGCCTTGTCCTGCAGCGCTGGGAACGACACGTCGATGGCGTAGATCTTCGCTTGCGGCACGCGTATGGCGGCGCAGACCGGAGCGTCCGTGTTGACGTCGCACCCTGCCAGCTCGCGCAGACGCCGGGCCGTCTCCCACCGCGCCGAGATATCCTTCAGCAACTCGACCGCCTCATACGAGTAGTGATCGATCGGCACGCCACTGGACTTGAGCAACACATCCACCACGCCGGGCCCCTGTTCCGAGGTATCCCACGCGGTCGGGGGCGACGACAACGAGTTGACGACGATCACGACGATTCTCTTCACGTGGTCGAGCGGCGTCGGGATGCCGGCAGCGTGCAAGGCTTCGAGCAGTTGCAGCGCATCGAGCACGCCGCGCATGCCCACGTTGTCGGAAATGCCGCCGTCCACCAGGTGGACGTACGGCCGTTTCACGCCGTCGGCAAGGCCACGGCCTTCATTCAGCTCGCGTATCGCACGGGCTGCAGGCCGCGGTGGATCGTCGGATTGAGTGAACAACTTGACCCAGGGTGGCACATCGAAGCTGCAGCTGCCACCATAGTTGTCGATGGTGACGGTGGACAATACGACCGGGACAGCCGACGATGCGGCGGCAGCGCGGGACAGCCGCACGGCATTGAGATCCGAGCACATCAGGTTGAAGACACTCTGGTTGAAGGGGACGCGGCTGCCGGTCGAGATGTCGGTGGCCGACGCCACGATGTAGGGGCCATCGCTGCGGTCGAGGTCGCCGAAGGTCGCGCCGTTGAACAGGATCTCGTCGTAGTAATTCGCCGCGAGTTCCGAGCGCCCGGCCGTGCCGCCGATGTAGTCGGGCCAGTACTTGGGACTGATGGCACGAGCGATCAGTTCACCCTGCACGTCACGCTTGAGGAAGCGGTGCTCGTAGTCGGTGAACAACTTGTCGCCGTACAGACCATAAGCGAGCGCAGTGAAGCTGCCGCCCGAGACGCCGGTGATCATGTCCACTGCGTCGATCAGGCGAAGCCTGGCGCCATTCGCTGCCACGACCTCGGTGCGCCGCAGGAACTCCAGCACCCCATACGAGAACGCGGCAGCACGTGTGCCACCGCCGGAGAAGGCAAGTACGACCAGAGTGTCCTGACTCTTGAAGTGCTTCTGGCGCGTCTGGAAGGTGTAGCCGCCGTTCGGATCGACCTGCGTGATCGGCGGGTTGACCGGGCGGCTGGCGCAGCCGGCGAGGCCGAGCAGCGCAGCGGATGCAGCTGCACACAGGAATCGTTGGTTCGTCATGATGGTCCGGGGATAGGGGGTTGCTGGCAGGTCATGGTTGTTCACGCACACTTCCGGTCACGCGCTGTCGCGCGACGCGAATTGCACCAGACCGACGAACTGCGAAACCACGATCGCAGTGTAGAACAGGCCGAACAGGGCGACGAGCAGGCTCAGCGTGGTAGCCGGCGCGCGCACCGGCGTAATGTCGGAGTAGCCGAACACGTTATCTGGGCGAAGCTTTAATGGCAGAACAGCGTGAGCCTCGCATGCCAGTGCCCCAACATCTCCTGCACGCCGGGGTCGAAGGCGAAGGAGTGCGGCGCCAGCAGGAAGGCGCAGCTGTTGATGCCCGTCCACGCGTCGGCCGCGATCAGGTAGCCGCAGATCGCGCCCAGCACTATGCCGGTGCCGGCCTCGGGCGTGCGGAACAGATCGCGCAGGACCAGTGTCACGGCGGCCCAGAGAAACAGTGAGGACAGCACGTTGAACGCCAGCGCCAGCGCGCCGCCGTCGCTGCCGCCGGTGAAGTGCCGCGCCCAGCCGATGAAGACGGTCGCCAAAAGCAGCAGCGCAGCCGGCACGCGCTCGCCCGTACCGCGGACGACGACGCGATAGATCGTCGCCGACAGCACGGTGCGGAACACGTCCGACAGCACGCCGACGAAGCCCGTGTGCAGACCATAGGCCTGGATTGCGATCGACACCAGCAGCAGTGCGAGCAGCACCTTGTACTTCTGCCGGCGCTGCACCATGGGCGAGCGCCCGAGGCATGCCGGAGAACGCGTCGCAGTCACCTCGCCGGGATGCCACGCTCACGGTGCCGCGACCACTTGGTAGTGCACGCCATTGGCGCCGTACATCGGCTGGAACCAGGTGTTGCCGCTCAGGTAGTACGTGGCGCCGTTCTTCGTCACCGCCATCGACCCGGCGGGCAGCGCGGCATGGCTGACGCCCAAGGCGTAGCTCGTGGTCGTCGTGGTCACGGTCGTGCCAGGCGGCGGCGCAGTGGCGGCCGCCGTACCGGCGGCATAGCCCGACGAGTACGCAGCCCCGCTGCTGGCCGTGCCTGCGGCGACGCCCGCCGAGTAGGCGCTGGACGTGGCCGCGGCGGTGTTGGCCGAGGCGATTGCGGCGCCGGTGGCCATGCCGACCACCGCGCCGGCCGCCGCCGCGCAGCCGTAGCAGCCGCTGGTGTAGGTCGGCACGTAGACCGGCGGGTGATAGCCTGGGTAGGCGCCGTGGGCTGGCGGTCGGTAGGCCGTCGCGCCGTAGTAGGTGCTGTGCGTCGCGCCGGCACCGTAGGCCCCGGCCGTGCTGCCGCCATAGACGTTGGTGTGCTCGGTGCCGCCGTATTCGCCGTGCGCGGTGCTGCCGCCGTAGGTGCTGGTGTGCTCGCTGCCCTCGCCGGCAGTGTGCGTGCTGCTGCCGCCGAAGCGGTTGTCGTGGCTGGTCGAGCCGAAGCTGTGCGAGGTGCTGCCGCCGAAGCGGTTGGCACTGGCCCATGCCAGGGCCTGTCCGGCTGCCAGGGTGGCGACGACGGCCAGGGCGAGTCGGGCGGGGGTGCGGATCATCGTCGGCTCCTCAGGAAGTCTTCGCCGCCGGCGCGCTGGCCGCCGGCTTGGCCGGCGCGGCCGCCGTGCCCGGGCTGCCTTGGGCCAAGGCCCCCGTGCTCAGCAGGGCGGCGCTGACGAACATCAGCGCCCAGCGGCCGGCACTCGGCGCTTTAGGGATGGAGTTCATGGCGGGCCTTCAGGGAATCATGCCGCATTCGAACATCTTGTTCGTGATCGGCCCGGCGACGCGGTTCAGGAACTCGGTGCGCATCGCGGGATCGCTCTTGAGGAGACCGATGACGCGCTGCTCCTCGGCCGACTTGGGCTGCGCCTTCTGTGCCCAGAGCTGCTCGCAGCTCATGCCCTGGTACTTCTGCACTACCTTGTTGGCGACGTTGTCGAGCATCGGAAACTGCTGCGCGATGGCGACGCCGGCAGCAAGAGCGACGGTAGCGATGGCGATCTGCTTGATCATGGTGAGTTCTCAGGTCGATACGAGTTGAAGAAAAGCGGGCGGTCTTGCCATTCCGTCAGAACTGGAACGCCACGCCGATGAGCGCGCCATTCATGGTCATGCTCTGCAGCGCATCGCCCGACTTGAAGTTGTAGTCCAGGTAACGCCAGGTGGCGAGCACCGAACCCCAGTCGAACGTGTAGCCCACGCCGGCGTTGATCTGCCATGTGAGCTTGGACTGGCCGCTGCCGAGATCGACGTAGTACGGCAGGAACCACTTGCGCTCGGCGCCGAAGTAGTAGCGGCCCTTGAGGCCGACGATGGCGTCCCAGTTGGTGCCGTCGACACTGGCCTCGCCGCTGCGCGTCGGCAACTCGGGGATGCTGCTGGCCAGCGACCAGTTCAGCGTCTGCGTCATGTTCAGCATGCGGGCGCCGAACAGCAGGTCGGTCGTGTTGTCGGGCGTCGAGGTTAGATTGTAGATGCCAGCCAGCGACCATACCGTCGACTTCACGTCCAAACCGAGGCGGGCGGACGCGCCGACGGGATGGCCGCCCACGGTGAAGTCGCGCGAACCGTCCTTCGAGCCGCCGAGGTCGGCATAGACCAGGTCGCTCCAGACGCCCCACTGGCCTTTGCGGGCTTCGATCTGGCCCATCAAGGTCATCTTCAGCGAGTCGATCACGTCGCGCGCGCTGACGTCGATGCTCGCGCTGGCGCCGCTCGGGAACGAAGTGGTGCCCCCGATCGCCGGGAACCAGCCGTAGATGCCAAGTTCCCATTGCCACTTGTCGTTTGCGGCTTGCGCCTGGGCCGCGACGGACGCGAGCCCGGATAGGCCGATGGCGAGCAGGCAGTTCACGAACCGGGTGTTGATGCGCTGTCCCATGGCTGAATCCTCTTGAAGCGTGTTGAAAATAGAAAGAGCTAGACACTCACTTCGGGAACATGAACTGCACTTGCAGCCGCAGCTGCCAGTTGGGGTCTTCGTCAGGATGCACGACGTTGTAGTAGCCGCTGAGCTGCGTGTTCACCGGCAGCTTGCCCAGATGGAAGATCTTGCCGATGCCGCCGCCGATCGGCAGCGTCCAGCGCTGGTCGCTGGCGGCCTCCCAGTTGGCGGTGATGATCGGCGAGGTCGTCAGGTACAGCCCGCCGGGGAAGTTGTAGTTCAGGAATGGCTGCAGCAGGAAGTTGTTGTAGCGCCCGCCCTGCTTGTCGCTGGACAACGACCAGATGTTGTTGAAAAGCGCGCCGTAGACCCAGGGGCTGCCCTTCTCCAGCTTCAACACGACCGCGGTCGGCCTCAGGCCCCAGTTCTTGTTGCCCAGCACGTCGTCGGTGTTGGTCGGCATCTGCACGATCGCGCCGGCGCCCCGGATCAGTCCGCCGGGGCCGGACTCGGACGGCGACAGGAAGGCCGAGAGCTGGATGTTGCCCAGGCCGAAGGTGTTGCCCTGGCCGGGCACGGACGCCGGCTGCCAGATCAGCGGCATGATCGTGCGGGTGGTGATGTTCCAGTCCTTTTTGACGTCGATCCGGATCACCGGCTGGATGTTCAGGATGTTCTGCGTGCCCGACAACGGCGCGGTGTTGAAGTTGGTGTTGTTCCGAAAGGGCACACTGGCCAGGTTGCCCACCGGGTTCTGCGCCATCTTGGCCAGTTCCCCGGCCGACATCTCGGCCCGCACCGGCAGGCACAGCTCCGCCAGCGCCTGGGTGTAGGTCAGCTTCATCTGGCCACCCACCTGCACGCCGCTGAGCAACGCCGGGTACTTCAGCCGCACCTCCGTGAAGTGGCCGTAGGGGCCGCGCACCGTCACCGGGCTTGTTGCCCGCCTTGGCGCGCGCCGAGTCGTCGAACGTGGTCGCCATGCAAATGCCGTCGCCCTTCTGGAAGTCCAGCGCCAGCGATCCGTAATACGCCACCACTAGCGAATCGCCGGCCTTGACCTGCGGCAGGTTTTTCACGGCCGGATCGACCAGCACCGAGAATGTGTTGCCTTCCGGACCGGTCAGCGGGACGACGCCGTTCTTCTCTTCTGGTCCACCGCCTGCACGACCGCAGTCACCTTGACCAGCTTGGACATGCCTTCGACGTCCATCACCTGCGCCGGCTTGGCGGCAGCTGTCTGGGCATGGATGGGCTGGGCCATCGCCGCGCCCAGAGCAATGGCGCTGAGCAGCTTGCTGGTTGATTTCATGGCTTCTTCCTTTATGGGGTAGACGCGCATTTGCGCGCCGTGGGTGGCTGACCTGAGTCGCTGGAAGGCCCCTCAGCCCCGAACCTCGCCAGCATGGCGAAGTCGTGGCGCGAGCGGTGATGCCCATGAAGGCCGCTTCGAAGTCATGCGTCACTTGCTCGCCGGTGGCGCAGCGGCCGGCATGACCTGCAGGACGATGAAAGCCTTGCCGGTCGGGAAATACACGCGCCCACCGAAGCCCGGCGTGATCAGCGCGCCGATCGAGAGGGGCTCGAAGAAGTCCGACGCCGCGATGATGCGGCCGGTAGCCGCGTCGCGCCAGGTCACCTGTTCCTTGTAGTTGCCGGTGAACAGCGCGAGCTTGATCGGCTCCTGCTCGACGTTCTTCCTGGCGTTCGACAGCAGCATCACGCGCCTTTCCTTGGGGCCGATCAGCGGCTGGAAGGCGTTGGTGGTGTTGTCGACGACCCACACCGTCTTCAACTCGCCGGTGGCCTGGTCGATCTTGATGCCTGCGACCTTGCCCACGCCCATGTCCGCCGAGTAGATCATGCTGTTCTCGGGATCGGTCTGCGGCTTGGGCGGCGCCCAGCTCCACTCGCCCTTCTTCAGTTCGCCGAACGGGAAGATCACCTGCGTGCGCTTCGGATCGTTCTGGTGCACCGCCACGATGCTCGATGCCACCGTCTCGCTGCCAAGGCCGTTCGTCTGCAGCACGATCCAGTCGCCGAGGATGCTCGGCGCATCGGACGTGGTCTGGCCCTCCTTCATGGGCTTGACCACCCAGCTCGTGTCCTGCGACAGCTTCTTCGTCTGCGGGTCCCAGAAGTAGCGCAGCGCCCCGCTGTTCACGCCGATGTAGATCGCGACCCTGTCCTCGAACATTGTGATGACGTGCGGCACCGTCGCCGGCTCGGGCAGCGCGATGCTGTCGAGAACTTCGAGCGTGTCGGGGTGCACGGCGACCACGTTCGAATTGCCCTGCTTCATGCCCGGCTCGTTGCACTGGATGATGGCCATCGTGCCCTGAAGCTTGCAGCCGCTTGGCCGCGTCTGGTCCTTCAGGATCAGCGTGCCGTCAGGCGCGATCGTCAGGTGCTTGTAGCTCGCGTCGACGGCGGGCGTCGGACCGGTGGGCAGCGTGGCCTGCCTCAGGAGCAGGCCAGTGTCGCCGTCGAGCAAGGCGACCTTGTTCTGCCACGCGGTGACGATCCGGCCGTTCGGCAGGATGTTGAGATTGGTATTGGCAATCCACGCGCCCGACACGTTGCCGTTGTCGAGGTAGGTGCGCCAAATCTCGCGGCCCGTGGTGGCATCGGCCTTGGCGATGAAGGGCCCCGCCGGAATCGCGCCCTTGGGGGGAGGCGCCTGACCCCCCGAGATGAGCAGCTCGCCGGGGCGGCGGTTGTTGATGTACGACGTTGTGTCGTATTCCACGGCGCTGCGCCACGCGAAAACCTTGTTCGGTCCGTCGAAGCTGCCAGTGAACGTGGCGCAGGGGAACATCCCGCTGCGCTGGGCATCGGCGATCTCCGCGCCGTTGATCGACGGGTAATAACCTGGCGTGGACAAACTCTGCGCGCAGGCCAGTTCCTTCGCGTACTGGCTTACATCGCCAGGCAGTGGCCCGTTCGCTGCGATTTCGTTCGGCGTGAGGCCGATCTCGCCGATGCGGTGCTCGATCTTCGGCTCGACCGCCGTACCCAACAGCCGGTAGGCCGCAACTGCCAGCAGGACAAATGCAACGAGCCCAACGAGCTTGAAGATTCCGGATTTGGTCATTTGAATGTTTCCCTTGCTTGTTGCTTGGCACAGTGCTCTGCCAGCCACTACTTCTTCAGTCCACTCGCCTCGAACGCCGCCTTGGTCGTGTACTCGCCCTGGGGCAGATACGGGCCCATGACGGCCTCTTCCATGCCGGGCTTGGTCACCCTGTCGGGGCTCTGCGTCCAGCTTGGGTTGTTCGCCATGATGCGCAGCATCAACATGCCGAAGTCCGGGCGGTTCTTCGGCCCGTCGATCCCCTCGCCACGCGGGCTCCACTCCATCCACGCGACGCCGTTCGCCAGCGTCGCGTTGTTCGGGCGGTCTTCCTTGCGGCTGACCACGATCGTGTAATTGCGGTCGGCATCCAGCGGAACCTGCATGTCGGTCAGGCCGTCGACGATCTGTCCGGACGGCGCGGCCTCGCAACTGACGAGCGACCAATACTGGGTCTGCGCATCGGGCATCACTTCGAGGCCCCTGCCGCCCGCTCCGGCGTAGGTATTCGGGAAGGTGGGCATCTTGCCGCGCATCACGTACACCGGGCCGAACCTGCGCGAAAGGTAGGTGACGAGGTACTGGGTCGAGGGATCGCCGCCGCCCTCCATCGCGCCCGCAAACGGAATCTTGGCGCGCTCCTCGGGCGACTTGAACGCACCGACCACGGAGTACCGCAGCGTCCAGAACTTCTCCCACTTGGGATCCTTGCGCGCAGGCGCGGTCGCCGGGTCGAGCGTCGGATCGTTGGTCTTCGCGTTCACGATCTCCTCCCACTGCTCGTCCGTTACCGGCTGCTTCGTGGCGC
Organism: Candidatus Accumulibacter iunctus; assembly: GCA_002345025.1. Lineage (GTDB taxonomy): Bacteria > Pseudomonadota > Gammaproteobacteria > Burkholderiales > Rhodocyclaceae > Accumulibacter > Accumulibacter iunctus. The sequence goes on from DDUX01000062.1 coordinate 13,452, forward strand.
CGGTCATGGGCCGCGCCATCCGTTTGACGACATCCGTTGCCGTCAGCTTCGTCCCGTCGGCAAGCGTCGCCGAGTACGTCGGGAATCCGCGGCTTCCATAAGACGCATCCGCCGGCCCCCATCCGGCGCCGTCGCGGCCCTGGTCCGCCAGGTAGATGCGGATCACACCCTCGATCTGGCCGCCGCCTTTGCCTGCATAGACCGTGTTCTGTGCACGCTTGTTCGGTGCCACTGGGGCGTCATCGGCAACGATCCTGAGCTTGAAGTCGCGCCGCTCGGCGAGTCGATTTGCGCCGACACGGAAGGGGTTCGTGGACCCTGGCTCTGGCTCGATCTCGGGCCCGGAGATCGCGTCGGCGGCGACGAACGTGTTGCGTTCCCAGCGGTAAAGCGCCAACTGGAAGTAGCGGGCTTGCGGGTAGCTGAAGTCCATCGTCATGACGCTGCCCGCGGGCAGTTCGAGGCGCCCGAGAAAGTAGGTCGACTGCGTGTCGGGCCAGAGGTTCGGGTCCTGGATCGGCTTCGGGTATTCGAGATGACTCCAATAGGCCCACCCACGCGGACCCTGGAACACGCCGTCGTGGCCGTAGCGCTCGTCCGTGCGCACGATGTTCTCCAGCGACTTGTCACCGAAGCGCGTCACGGCCAGCGCGTTGAGGTTGCGCACCGGCACGATGGCCGGCGGTTTCCAGGTTCCTTTGCCCAGTGGGTAGACCGAGGGTGCATCGTCCTTCGGCCAATACAGGCGCATCACGACGAACATCGGGCCGTCGGGCGCCGGCAGCCAGTTTGATTCCTTGTCCGTGCCCGGCGAGTCGCGCTGGATGAAGAGCGTGAGCGAGCCGTCCGGATTCTTCTTCATATCCCGGAGCATCGGCGAATTGACGAGGTAGCGGTTGATCGGGTTGTCGATCAGCAACTGCGTGCGGCCGTCGTACATCGTGATCGACCAGAACGCATTGACCGGAGGAAGCTGACCGGGCGCAAAGGTCATCTGGTAGGTGTGCTTGCTGCCGTCGAGGACGATGCCGTTGGCGTCGCTGCGCGTGAACGGATAGACGGCTTCGGCCTCGCTGTTGCCGTAGATGCCGAGCTTGGCGGCGGCGGCGCGCAAAGCCCAGTTGCCCTTGTAGAATTCGCGGCTGCCGGCGGCGGACCCGATCTGCCAGCCGTTGACCGTGGTACCCACGCCGTCAGCGGTTGCGGCGATCTTCGCGAATGCGGCCTTGACCCCTTCGTCGATCGCCGCCTTCACCTCCGGCGAGAGTGTCTTCGGCTGAACGCTCCGGTCCGCGCCAATGCCGATCGCGGCGAACTTCTCGCGCAACGGCTTTTCGACCGCCGCGGTACCGACCGGCGGGCCGAACTGCAGCAGAAAGTCGAGGTACGCGGCGAAGCCGGTCGTGAACATTTCCGGCGTCAACTTCGGCCAGTCGATCGCCGGTGCGGCGGGCGGCGCGGGCTTGCCGAGGAACGCCGACAGCGGCTGCAGCTTGTAGCCCGCCTGGACCTTCTTGACATTGTCCATGTCGGCGGGGCTGAAGAGCTGCGTGCGGTAGATGACGAGGCTGAACTGCGTCTCGCTGCGGAATGAGCTGGCGATTCCAGGCGACTGTTCCCCCTGCCATTGCGGTCCGCTGACGAGGTAGCAACCCGCGCCGTTGCCGGTGGCGCGGCTGCCGATGTAGCCATAGTTGTTGGTGTAGAGATCGATGAGCTGCACGTCGTAATAGCGCGCCTTCTCGATCTCCGGCATGCAGAGCACCATCGGCTCGGCGCGCAGGTCCAGCATCGCCATCGAGTACGGCGTATCGCTGTTGGGGGTGCTTATCGCCGTGTCTTTCGGCGTGAAGACGCGTGCCTCGTTGCTGAGAGTGTTGATCGGCGCCTTGAACTGTCCCGAGTCGCGGTCGATGAAGAACTTGTACAAGGCGGCGTAGCCGACGATCATCGGGAACCCGTACAGGTAGGCTTCCTCGGCGGTGGCTTTGGTCTCGTCGAGCCGGGCTTCCTGCGCCTGGCTTGGCAGCAGTGCAAGCGCCGCGACAAGAGCCGCGGCCATCCGCAGAGCTCTGGAATTGCTCGTGATCATCTCTTGTTCCTTCCTGGGGTCGAAGAAGAGCGCGCGCACGACCGGCCGAGCACGTTCGGCGATTCGGCTGGCGAATGAAGCGTGCGACAGGCCCGCATGTGGTCGATCGCCCGCAAAAGATCGGTCGCAATCGCTCGCTTGACGATCACGCAGTCCGCACCGGCCGCCCGAACTGCCGTTTCGACGTTGGAGTCCTCGTGGGAAGTGATCACGATCAACTGCGCTTCATCTGCCTTGGCTCGAAGTCTGCGAATCAGGTCGAGGCAGTCGCTCTGCACCAGCGCCAGGTCGGCGACGATGACATCGGGTCGAAGACGCTCAGCCCCCTCCAGCATCGACGCTCCGTCGCCCGCGGTGAAGACTGCATCGAACATGGTCTCGAGCAGACCGCGCAAGCCCTCGTTCAACGCATCGTGGCGATTCCCCAGAAGCGCGCAGAGTCCAGTGTGCAAGTTCAGCTTCCCCGGCGATTCGCCAGCCGAACCCGACTCTCGAGATTCAGGCGGCTTGTGCATACCAGCCAGCAGGGCCCCCCGGCCGCGCGGGCTCGGCCCGCCACTACCAGACGGGTACTCGGTCTTTCCTGCTTGGTCGGGAAACGACGCGTGGATCGACGCATACCTTTGCACGGCTTCGGCGGCAAGCCGTGCCCACGCCTTGCCGGGTAGCCGCGAGGGCGCACCGACAATGGTTGCCAATCAACACCGATGAGTCGTTTCCTGGAATCCATAGCCTTCCGCCAGGGCGCAATCTGTCGGGATCGTGCAGTCGCCATGCGCCTCGGCAACTCATACAGTGTGCCGAAGGGCCGCCAGGAAAGCTCCTCGCAAATTTACGAGGGCGCGGCTCACGCTATGGAAGCCACACCTGGGAAAGGTCTAGTCGCTTACGAGACCGTGCCTGATCGCGATGCGGACCAGGTCGGCCATGCCCTTGGCGCCCACCGTCTCCATCATCGTGTACTTGTGGAATTCGACGGTGCGGGTAGAGATGGAGAGACTGGACGCGACCTGCTTGACCGACTTGCCGTCGGCGAGCAGTTGCAGGACCTCCCGCTGCCGTGGCGTGAGTGCGCGGAACGGGTCGGTGCGTCGAGCCGGGTTGGTCTGGTCGCCCGCCAGCACATCGGCGCCAAGGAGGGGCGCGACGAAGATGTGCCCCTCCAGCGCAGAGCGCAGGGCAAGAACCAGTTCCTGGACTGCCGAGTGCTTGAGCACGAACCCAAATGCTCCGGCGGCCAGCGCCCTGCGCGCATAGGCGGCATCGTGGTGCATCGTCAGGAAGACAACCCGCACATCGGGCAGTACCGCTCGCAACTGCGTCAGTGCGTCGATGCCGTTGAGGCGCGGCATCGTGATGTCGGCGACGATGACATCCGGTCGCAGCCGCTGCGCCGCCTCCAGCATCGCCACGCCGTCCGCAACGATGTCGACCAGTTCAAACTCCTCGCCGAGCAGCGTCCGCAGGCCCTCCGCGAACATCCGATGATCGTCAGCGAGCAAGACGCGCGGCCGGTTGCTCATCCGTTCTCCCCTGCGAGGGGAGCCCATGCCTGCACGGTCGTTCCTGCGCCCGGTTCGCTGCGGATGCTGAACTTGCCACCGACCTCTCGCACGCGCTCGCGCATGCTGGCGATGCCCAATCCGGCGCTGTGGCCAATCCTTGGCTCGAAGCCGACCCCGTCGTCGGTGACGAGCAGTTGGATCCCGCCGTCCTTCGGCGCGAGCGACACACGCGCCGAGTGCGCGCCAGCGTGTCGGACGATGTTTCGCAGTGCCTCTTGCGCGACGCGGAAGAGGCACACCGTCACGGCCGGCGCAATGCCTGTGGGCAGGGCGTCGATATGCCGGTCGACGGCCAGCCCCTGGCCCTTGCTTACACGCTCGCATTCCGAGTGCAGCGCATCGCCGAGCCCGAGATCCTCGAGAACGGTCGGGTGAAGTCGATAGGCCAGGCCATGCACATCCTGGCTCAGCCTGGAGAGTTCCTCGTGCATGGCAGCGCCCCCGGCCGAATCCGGACCTGCCGTCACCGGCTGAAGGCGTGCCGCATCGATGGCCAGACGCGCAAGCCGCGGCGTGAAGTCGTCGTGCAACTCGCGGGCGAGCTTGCGACGTTCGTCCTCGTGCGCCGTCAGGATGCGGCCGCTCAGGCGCCGGGCTTCGTTCTCGGCACGCCGCCGGCGCGATCGCTGGACGAGCAGTGCCACCAGCAGGGCCGATTGCAGCAGCAACGCGGCGGCGCCCGTCACGATGGCCCATCGGTGCTCATCCCACAGCGTCGGCTGACGGAAGAGGACCGTACTTCCATCCGGCAGGTTGCTCTCCCGGATCCGCCATCGTTGCAGCTCGCGCCAGTCGTACGCCGGCGCCGCGAGTTCCAAACGGACAACCGTCGGCTTGGCGCCGCCTTCGCCGGCCAGCACGGCGCGGGCCAGGTCTGCCGTCTTCGACGCCGCCGCCACTTCGGACATCAGTGGCCCCCCGACGATGCCCTTGCCGAGCTGGCTGCCGAAAAGGCCGAACACCGGCGCTGCGGCGGCAGCGCGTATGCGGGTCAGCGCAAGGTCGTGGTCCTGCGAGACGCCGGCGCCGTCGACGTACATCTGGACGAAGAGGATCGCCGAGTTCGCGGGCAGGCTGGCTACGCGCTTCTCGATTTCGCCGAGTGACAGCTTGTTCAGGTAGTCGATCCTCGCGCGCTCGCTGAGGGTCTGCGTCTCCTGACGCACGACATTCACCCAGAAGCGCTCGATCGGCGAATCGCCGCTCACCACGGCGATCGTCGTCGTCGCGGGCAGCACCTCAAGGATATGGGCGAACAGGCGGGGAACGTCCAGGGAGATCACTGTCCCGGCATCGCGCGGCCCGAGTTCGATGCCCCGCATGACGCGCTCTTCGGGAACGGCGAGCATCATGGGTGTGCCCGGAAACAGCCGGCCGCGGTTCAAGCCGTAAAACCGTGCCGCCGGAGGACCGATCGGGACCACGAGATCCGGCGGGTCCGTCCCGAAGCGGGTGCGCAGAAACGCCACGAAGGCATCGGAGTCCCTGGCTGGCTCGAATCTGGCGCCGTCGAGGGACGTGTCGTAGAAGGCCACCGGAGTCTTCAGGCGCTGGGCCAGATCGCGCCGGAAGTGCGCTGCGAAGACTTCGTAGGGCGAGTTCTCCCGGCTGAACGAGTTGATGATCAGGACCTGTACCGGTCGCGCAGCGTCGGCGGCGTGGGCGGCAGGCAAGGAGGCCAGGCAAGTGATGCCGATGGCGAACCGTACCAGCCTCGCGCCCGCGACGACCCACTGCCACAGGTCGTGGACGAACGAGGCGCAACTTTCATCTGCCAACGATTGGGTCATGCTTGCAGGAAGGCACTCGCACCGGCGAAGGAATCGCGCGGCATCCGCGTGCCCGCCGGGTATTGTGCATGTTCGTGTCGAACATCATGCTTCGACTTCGTGTGCGAGTAGCTGTGCCGAAAGGAGGCGGTCATGGAGAACCGGCGTGGCTGGCTGCCGCCGCCAAAGAGCTTCAGCGCAATGTCTGCCGAACTGCACCTTGCTGACGTTCGCTCGGCTGGTGCCGCGCGCTCACCATGGGTCGCCTGCGGCTGGAGACCGGCCAAAGTTGAACGGCGGCAGTCAGCCTCTTCCGCGCGTCCGGCCAGCCCCCTTGGACGACTCCTCTGGCCGGGTGTTGCCGGCCAACGTGCTCGTTTGTGCGACCGCTGTCCAACGGATTGCGGGCCTTGAGTACCCAGTGGCCGTGGACTCTGTACGGCTCGGGAATGCAGGTCGCCAAGGCCGGCTATCTCCGACGGTTGCCACGGCTGGATCGACACTCGGAGAGCGTCGCCGTTGATGATGTAGTTCAATGGCTCAACGACAGGCAAGTTGTCTCCTTCTCTGCCCTTTCGTTCCCTTGCTCGCGCAGAGCCACGAAACGCGTCCCACCTTTGCGTCCCATCGCCTTAGACCCCGATAGATCTCGAAAAGCTACTCCACTCAATCATCGATCAATATGTCAACATATTGATAAAGCTATAGAAAAACAACCATCGGATCTGATGGTACCAGCAAAAATACCAGCATTGTGTCGGCGCTGGCTTTCGTGTGACGCCTTCGACGCGTGTGACTGCGGTGTGCCTTGGGTCACTTGTTACGTGGCCAGCGTCGCCACGTGGGTCGGCAGTTGGCACGGTCTTGAGTTTGGACTTTCAGGAATCGCTCGGCGCTTCCATGAGACGGCGGGCGCCGCGGCAGCACTCGAGTCCGCTTCTGTCGGCCTGCTCACAGCTCCCCTGCGATCGTCCTGAACAGCGATTCTACTCGCCTCGGGAGACGTCCAATGTGAAAGTTTCTGTCGCTAGCTCGCCAGTTCCTGAGGCCAGAGTCTAACCTGCTTGACCCCCCGTCGCCCCCGCCTCCTTCCGTCGCGCTGCGAGCACTGGCCGAGTCGCGATCTGCCGGATTTGCCCCGCCAGTCGGAGAATCCGCCGGTTCCACTCGTACACCCCGCGCGCGTACTGGGTGTCCGTGACGACCGATGACAGCCAGAGCGCATCCATCTGGGCCAGAATGCCGTAGAACTCGCGGATGATCGCCAGGTAGCGGATTGCCCGTGGCGAGGTGATCTGCACCTCCACCGTCTTGGCACTGGTGTAGCCGATGGCGTTTTCGATCCCGTTGCTCTCGGCGACTTCCCGGAGCCGCCGGGATTCCTGGCGCAGCTCCTCCAGGCTTTGGTCGATCGACGCATCGACGAGGGCGTCGACTTCCTGTGCCTGCGCTTCCGATCCGATGAACCGCAGCACCACGCTCAGCGAGAACAGGGCGTTCGCGCACATCTCATAGCCGCGGTCGAGGACCTGCTGCGCATGCAGCGAACTCAGCACCACCTTCTGCGTCAGGAATGGCCGGCTGTTGTCCTGCCTGAGCGACGGAATCTGCGTCGATGCGCTTTGCTGCCTCTGCGCCATGGCCTGTCTCCGGTGGGGTTGACCAACCGCAGCGTAGCGATCGGGTCGCGGCAGCAACCTGCGAAATGCGACCCCGCGCGGTGCTTTTCGTCCTCCGGCGATGCGGACGACGACACAGAATCAGTCATCTCTCGTTCCGCTTAGGCCGATCGAAGTGAAGGTGGCCGGCCTTCTTCACAAACAGCATCTTCTCCCAACCCCGGCGGGGTCGCCCCGTCAGGACACGGAGGCATCCCTGCCTTCATGATCAGGAGGCACCATGCCCTCGTTGAACCGAGTCACGCTCATCGGCCATCTCGGCGCCGATCCCGAGCTTCGTACGACCCCGAACCGCGAGACGATCGCCACGATCCGGCTCGCCACGACCGAGACCAGCCGCGACAAGTCCACCGGTGCGCGAAAGGAAGCCACCGAATGGCACCGGGTGATCTTCTTCGGCCGCCTGGCCGAAGTCGTCGGCGACTACCTTCGCAAGGGCGCGCCGATCTACATCGAGGGGCGCATCCAGACCCGCAAGTGACAGGACCAGGCGGGCCAGGACCGCTACACCATCGAGATCGTCGCCAGCGAGATGCAGATGCTCGGCGCTCGTCCGTCCGCAAACGATGCGCCAGCCGGTCAGGCCCAGCGTCGGACCCCGAGTGCGCCAGTCGATCCGGCAACCGCTCCGACGTTCGACGAAGTCGCGCCGATCGAGCCGTTCTGATCAGGTCGTGAGTTGTTTCCCCCACCGGGTGGTCCGTCTCCCCGGTCGGGAGCAGACCCCCATCCACTTCAGGAGTGCTGTTGATGGAGCGCGTCATTCTCGTTCTCGCCCTGCTGGCAGAGTTGCATCTGGTTCTCTCCTTTCTCCGCTGGGTGGTGCAGCCCGTTCAGGACTGGCTTCTCCAGAAGCCCGAGCCGACGGTCACGCCCGAGCCGGTACCGGAGGCCCGGACCGGCTGGCGGCCGTACCACCTCCCGGCCTGTCAGCGCCGGAATCGGATCGACCCCGGTCCGGCGAAGAAGGGCGAGGCGTCGTTCGAAGTCATCGCCTGACAGCTCATCCCCGTGCGGGGGCATCGTCCCCGTTCCCCGGGAGGTTGCCCCCCTTTTTTCTGGAGGCATCTCATGACACTCGTTCTTGTCGCTTGTGGCATCTCCGGCTGGATCCTCCGCCGTCGATCGTTCGCGCTCAGAGGCTCTGACCATGGCCCTCGATCCGTCACTGGACGAAATCATCAAATCCAACCCCTCGCTCGTTCGTCTCTTGGCATTCCTTGACGCTCAGCGTCCCACCGGCCACTTTCCGCGTGCGCTCGCGTTCCCACCGAAACTCGCCTGTACTCGTCCTGGCCGCGCTGCTCGTCGGCACCGTTCAGGCCGAGCCGTTGCCGGGGGAATGGTGGTGGTACTGGGACCGCCCGGCGAGCCAGCTTCCCGTACACTGGCCCGGCGTCGGCGCCGCCGTGTTGCCGCGGCACGTCCATTTCTCGGGCGGCCGCGTGATCGCCGTTTCGCGGCGCAGTGCGCTGACCCTGCCGCCGGGAATCCTCTCGGTTCCGCTGATTCACGTCGAGGTGGATCCCGCGCAGCCGTTCGCCGGCACCGACGCGCAGCGGAACGCGCTGCGCGATCTGGTCGCGGCCGAAGCGTTGGCGCGTCGTTCGCCACTGATCCAGCTCGATTTCGAGGCCAGGTAATCGCAGCGGCCTTTCTGGATGGCTGCGGTCCAGGCCATCCGCGAGCGACTGCCGGCAGAGGTGCAACTCTCGGTTACCGCGCTGGCGAGTTGGTGTTTTGGGGACCCCTGGCTCGCCGAGGTGCCGGCCGACGAGATCGTCCCAATGTATTTCCGTCTGGGCAAGGCGAGAGAGGCCTTCATCGCGCAGTGCGGCCGGGATTCCGGAGCCGCGCTGCCGCGAGGCACACGGCGTGGCGGACGACGAGCCGCCGTGGCCGGTGGCCTTGCCGGCACTACCGGGTCGGGTCATGCTCGCCTGCTCCAACGGGAGGAGTCTGAGGATTCTGCGCGGTCGAACGCGCACCCAGAAACACGTAGCGGCGTGCCCTGAAGACACGCGCGCCGACAGCCTGCGCCGTGCTCCTGCTCACCGCAGTGCTGTCCGGCGTCCCGGCGGGCGTCTGCGCCTCGACCGGCAGCGAAAGCCTCTGTGACCCGTTCCTCGCGTCGTGGGGATCGGTGCGGCCGATTGGCGATCTGGCGACCGGAAGCCTGGGCGTCGTCGAGCGGACCTGGTGGCGACGGCCGCTGCTGCTCGCCTGGTTCCGCTTCAACGAACTGCCGTTTCCTGCGGAGGCGGCCGACGCCTTCACCTACCGTGAACTGGGCGCGATCATCGATCCCCGGAAGTCAGTCGCGGCCTGGCGCGAGGCGGCGAAGACGGCAGCCCCCGACCTCGATCCCGCCGCGGAGCCGGGCGCCGATGCCGATCAGCAGGGGACGACCTGGGGCCGTTTCGAAAACTGTCCGACGGACAGCTGGGAGCAGGCGCGTCGGACGCTGCTCGCACGCAGCGAGGTCTGGGGCGCCGGCAGCGCCGCCCTGCGCAACTGGATCGTCGCCCAGCACCAGGTCTTCGCGCGTTGCCGGCTCGGGCCGGAGCATTTTCGGAAGGACGTGCCGACGGAAGGACGCATCCGATGGGGGAGGCCACCGCCGGAGATGCCCCTGGCGGATCTGTCGCTGCCCGAGCCGCCTCCCGGTGCACCGCGGCTGCTGCGCAAGGACCGCGATTAACAGCGCGCCAGCGCGCTGTTCTACCAGGGGCACTACGCCGACGCCGAACGCGCATTCCGGGCGATTGCCCGTGACGCTCAGTCGCCGTGGCGGGGGTGGGGACAATACCTCGCCTTGCGGGCGCACTTTCGCGAACTCCAGATCATCCCGGGCGCCATGATCGCGGAGATGCGGGTGAGCAAGCTGCGCCGCGACGTGGACACTGCTCTGGCCGATGCCAGGCGGCATGGTGCCGGCGACGAAGTGGCGCGCCTGCAGGCTCTGTGCAGCTTGGTGGGGGTCCGGCTCGAGCCGGCCACGCGTTTTCGGGAACTCGGAGCCGCACTGTCGCGGCCACAGACCGATGCCACCACCTTTCGCCAGGCGGTGATCGACTACGCTTACCTGCACCGTCAGTTGCCGCCGGCGGAGCCCCTCGGGGAATGGCTGACCGGGTTGATCGAGGCCCGCGACCCGGCCAGCCGGTCGTGCGGCGGCCGAGCCGTATCCTCCGACATGAGCGATCCCACTCCGGCCGAGATCCGGTGTCGACGTGCCCAACTGAGCCAGAAGGCGTTCACCCGCTACCAGAAGAGTCCCGGCAAACGAGCCTGGCTGTTCACGGCCGCCGCCTTTGCAGAACGTGCCGATCCACACCGCGAGGCGCTGCTGCAGGCACTCGCCGACGTTCCGGATGGACACCGCGGTTCGACCACCTTCCTGCTGCACCGCCTGCGGCTCAGTGGACGCGACGACGGGCGGCATCTGGCAGAAGTGCTGCTGGCCCGCCCCGAGGTGGCGGCGGACTACTCCGCACGCAACCGGGTGCGCCAGAACCGGATGCTCTCGGCGGCCAGCCTCGAAGAATTCTGGAACGATGCGGTGCGCGAGCAGGGCGGCGGCATCGATCGGGACACCCTGCTGAAGGGGCCGCCCGTCGTGGCGGAGACGTAGCGCGACTGGGACGCTGACGCGACCTGGATCCTGGATTACGAATTGCCCGACTCGGCCCTGCTCGCAACGGCCACGCAAGCGCCGTGGCCGGCGACGTTGCGCCGGCAGGTGGCGGGAATGCTCTGGGCCCGCGCCGTCCTGCGCGGGGACACCCGGTCGGCACGGGACATCTTGGCGCTTCCCGAGTTGCAGGAGGCCCTGTCGGCGGAAGACTCGGCCCGGCTGGCCTCGATCGGCGACGCCGCCGTGTTTCTCATGGAGGGCAGGCTCACGCTGTGGAATCGAGCCCTGACGCCCGTCGTGGGCCGAGACTGGTGTCGGCTGCGGGCGCCGGTCGTCGCCGAACGCCAGGAAGATGGCTGGGGTGACCGCGACGATCCCGCGTACCGGTTCGGGGAAGCGGCGCTGCGCCTCCTGCCGGTCGACGTGCTCGAACGTTGGCGAGCGGAACGCGAGGTTCTCGACGCCCTGCCGCCGCGCACGAACCTCCTGATGCAGAACACGCTGGATTTCGTCGCACGCTTCCCGTCCGACCCGCGCGCTCCGCGACTGCTCCGGCAAGCCGTGCATGCCACGCGCCTCGACCACTGCGGCGATCCTGCAGCAGGCGCAGTGTCGAAGAAGGCGTTCAGCCTGCTCAAACGCCACTATGGCGAAGCGGAGGAGGCGCGACGCACCAGGCACTGGTTCAAGCCGGGGTACTGAGAGAGCCGGAAGAGAGTGTGGGGCCCAGCAGCGACACGCGGAGCACATCTCCTGACGCGGAAAGCCAGACGAATCCGCGCGCCGGCGGCAACGGGATCGTCCAGTCCTTGGCGGGACGTCGTCGCCGCCTTCAAACGGTATTCCGCATTCCGTCATGGCGGGTTGCGGCTACCCACCGGCAGGGCGAGCGGCTCGTCTCTCGCAGCGTCTATGCGCGGGGGGACCTCGGCTCGGACTCATAAGAGGGAATCTTTGCGGGCAGATGCAATCTGAGTGCCTTCGAGGCGGACGTTCGCCTGATGCCCGACGGCTTCTCCCCGGTGCCGCATCCATCAATCACTTTTCGGAGCAACCATGACCCTGCTGATTCTCGGGCTCGCGACTTTTCTTGGTGTTCATTCCACACGGATCTTCGCCGAGGAGTTTCGCAACGCGCAGGTGGCGAAGCTCGGGCTGAACGGGTGGAAGGCCGTCTACTCGATCGTGTCGATCGCCGGCTTCGTGCTGATCGTTTACGGCTACGGCGAGGCGCGCATGGCGCCGGTGGCGGTGTGGAGTCCGCCGCTGTGGACCAGGCATCTCGCCGCGCTGCTGACCGTTCCGGCGTTCATCCTGTTGGCGGCGGCGTACGTGCCCGGTACGCGGATCAAACGGGCGGTCGGTCATCCGATGGTCGCTGGCGTGAAGGTCTGGGCGTTCGCGCACCTGATCGCCAATGGCACGCTGGCCGATGTGTTGCTGTTCGGCAGCTTTCTGGCGTGGGCGATACTGGATTACGCGTCGGCCCGTCGCCGCGACCGCGCTGCGGGCACCGAGTACGTCAGCGGGCCGATCTCGCGCGACCTCACGGCGGTGGTCGTGGGGCTCGCGGCCTGGACCGCGTTCGCCTTCTGGTTGCACGTCTGGCTGATCGGCGTACGGCCGTTCGGCGGCTGAGACGCCCGCCGGGTTGCGCGAACGTCGGCGCCGGTCGACGCCATTGGCTCCTCGAGGGTGACATCGGACTTGGCTGGCGGCCCTGAGCGAAGCTCATGTCCCAGGCCCGCGCGGCGATCAAGGATGTCGTCTCGGCGACGAGCGCTGGCGGGAACTTGAACGGCAACACTTGGCGGCAGAGCTTCTGCGAGTGCTCAACCATGTGGCACAGAAACATGTTTCAGCGAATCTTGAACGCCTGGTCAAGGCCAATTGCGCTCAGCCGGCGTGTTTCCCTGAAAGCGGCGGCGCGGGATACGGCAACACAATCGGACTCTTCTCCACCACGAAGGAGCCTGCCATGGACTCCAGACTCGGGAACCCTGGAACAAAGCCAAGCTGGTCGGCCCAAGGGACATCTGGGTCATCCGAATCCACCTCCAAAACGAACACTTGGTACGCGATTTGGCCATGTTCAATCTTGCCATCGACAGCAAACTGTGTGGCTGTGATCTCGTGAATCTGCGCGTTCGCGACATCACGCTCGGCAATCACGTCTTGGCGCGGGCGATGATCATGTAACGGAAGACAGAGCGGCCAGTCCAGTTTGATCTGACGGAGCCCACGAGGAGCGCCGTCGCGGCGTGGATCGTGAAGGCGGGACTGAAACCCGAGGAGTACTTGTCCCTGAGTTGGTTGGCGCACTCTCTCCATGTTTCTACCCGCCAGGACGCCCGGATCGTTCACTAACAGGGGACGTTCGCAAGAGAATGTCGAGCGGCCGCAGATCGGCCTCAGCGGCCATTGAGGTTCTTCGCCCCCATCGGCCAGAATGGAACGGTCAGCGGCCGTAGGTCAGGTAAGTGGCCCGAATGACCGCTCCTTTCTTGAGCCTATAGCCGCACCCGACCCTCAACTGTCGTTCGGGTCTTGAGCCCCGCCGGCCGGACTGCAGCGGTAGAAGTCAAGCGGCCGTCAGCGTCCTTCCTCAAGATAGCGCCGCAGGGCTTCTGGCGCCGCCTTTCGGCGTCAGCTGCTGCCTAAAGCGTCGTTCAACCGGGTCGCGCCAAACAGGATGATCTTGAGTTGCTGAACGAAGTTCTCCGACATTTCGGCCTCGAGCAGGGTTTGGTCGGGGGGTAGGTCGAGAACGTCGGTTGCCGCCGCGAGCATGGTCATCACGATCATTCCGCAAACCATCTGCAATCTTGCCGTTGGCAGGTGCGCGTAAAGGCCGCGCATCCGGAAATCCTGCGCCATTTCATTGGTGAAATGAGTGACGTCATTGCGTATCGCCAGGCGCAGTATGCGGCTGCCCCCTGATCGCTCGCTCGAGATGAACAGGAACTGCAAGCGGTTCAGCTTCACGTACTCCAGATAGACACTGACTGAACGTCGCAGCATGTCGCTCGGCGCCACGTCCATCTTGCGTGCCTCACGCAACAGCCGACGCAGCGTAATCCCCACCTCTTCAACCAGCACCAGGCCGAGTTCGTCGGTATTGCGAAAGTGGCGGTAGAAGGCATTGGGAACCACGCCGGCTTCGCGGGCGATTTCACGCAATCCAAGACTGGTGAAACTGCGCCCCTCGCCCATCAGGGTCAGCGCGGCCTGCAGGAGCCTGGCGCGAGTCAAGTCCTTGCGCGCACTGCGTGGCAGGGGCTCGGGATCCTTCGATGCAGCTTTTCTGGGTGGCATGGCAGCGCTCCTCGTTCCATATATTGAAACACTCGTATCTAGACCAATGCGTTTGGTTACAAAAAAGACATCCAATAATCAGATGCATACACGGTGACTGGAAAAATTGTGTTGCAATTCTAAGCTTGCGGTGTACGCTTGTACACAAATTGTCGTAACCTGAAGAAACCGGCCGCACGGCGCAGTTCGCAGCGCCAGGCCACTCTGTCACATTCTCGAAAGGCCGCACCATGCCGACCTATAAAGCTCCCCTGCGCGACATGCGCTTCCTGATCAACGAGGTACTCGACTACCCCGCGCACTACGCCGCGTTGGCGAACGGCGGCGAAGCCACGCCCGACATGGTGGATGCCATCCTTGAAGGCGCTGCCACCTTGTGCGAGGAGGTTCTCGCGCCGATCAATCTTTCCGGCGACCAGGAGGGCTGCCACTTCGAGGCCGGCGAAGTCACGACCCCGGCTGGCTTCAAGGAAGCCTACCGCCAGTTTGTCGACGGCGGCTGGCAGGGCCTATCATTTCCGACGGAATACGGTGGCCAGGGGCTGCCGACATCGCTCAGCCTGTTCAAGACCGAGATGATGGGCGCCGCCAACTGGTCGTTCAACATGTATCCGGGACTGAGCCTGGGCTGCATCAATACCCTCTTGCGCTACGGCACCGAGGCACAGAAATCGCTCTATCTGCCATCACTCGTCAGCGGCGAGTGGACCGGCACCATGTGCCTGACCGAGCCGCAGTGCGGCACCGATCTGGCGCAGATCAACACCAGGGCCGAGCCGCAACCCGACGGCAGCTACAAGCTCACCGGCACCAAGATGTTCATCTCGGCGGGCGAGCATGATCTGGCCGGAAATATTGTGCACATCGTCCTAGCCCGCTTGCCGGGCGCACCGGCCGGCACACGCGGGATTTCGCTGTTCGTCGTGCCGAAGTTTCTTGTCGCCGAAAACGGCTGTGCCGGCCAACGCAACGCCGTCAGTTGCGGCTCCATCGAACACAAAATGGGAATTCGCGGCTCGGCAACCGCCGTATTGAATTTCGACGAGGCAACCGGGCACCTGATTTTCGAACCCAACAAGGGCCTGGAAGCCATGTTCACTTACATGAACACCGCCCGACTCGGAATCGCGATCCAGGGGGTCGCCCACGCCGAGGCGTCGTTTCAGGGCGCGCTGGCCTATGCCAGGGACAGACGATCGATGCGCGCCCTCTCTGGAAAGAAGGAACCCGCAGCCAATGCCGACTCGCTGATCTGGCACGCCGATGTGCGACGCATGCTGCTGACCCAGAAGGCCATCGCGGAAGGTGGCCGGGCGATGATCTATGCTGCCGCCCGGACCGCCGACCTGATGTTCAACGCCACGCTCGAAAACGATCACGCCAGCTACGAACACTACGACAACACACTCGGCTTCTACACCCCCATCCTCAAGGGCTTCCTGACCGAAATGGGCCTCGAAGCCGCCAATATTGGCATGCAGGTGTTCGGCGGGCACGGTTACATTCACGAGCACGGCATGGAGCAGATCGCCCGTGATGCACGCATCTCCACCCTGTACGAAGGAACCACCGGCATTCAGGCGCTCGACCTGCTTGGCCGCAAGGTATTGATCGGCACCAAGGGAAAGTGCGTGCGCGAATTCGCGCGCATCATGCTGCGCCAAGCAAGGCCGAACCTGCTTGCGCGGGGGCCAATCGGCACCATGGCGCGCGCGACCCTAAAACGCGCCTTGGAGTGGAACATGCTCACTCTGCGCATCATGCTGCGCGCAGGCAAGGATCGCGATCTGGTGGGGTCGGCCAGCGTCGACTACCTGATGTATTCAGGCTACGTCATGATGGGGTATTTCCTCGCCTTGCAAGCGGAGAAAGCGCGAACGCTGTTGCGCAGCGGCAAGGGAAGCGAGTCTGCGGATTTCTATCGCGCCAAGATCCAGACTGCCGCGTTCTACTTCGACCGCATTTTACCCCGTGCCGACGCGCATCGCACGAGCGCACTGGCACCGACGCATTCGCTGATGGAGATGGACAACGGGAATTTCGCGTTCGCGTGATTCAGGGTCAGGATGGGTGACGGCCATCGCGTCAGCCCCGTAGAGCAAAGGAGAAATCATGGTCAGCACGGCAAAGTCATCGACCAAGTCAGCCGCCACTGCCGTCGCCAGGACGTCAGCCAAGGACGTCGCTCCCGTACCGGCCAAGACGCCGCGCACGGCCAAAGCCAGGGCCACCACGGCAACCGGCCCGTCACTGCGCTTCTATCACTCGGAGGTGCTGCGCGAGAAAACCAACACGGTTTTGTCGGCGCTGGAGTCACAGCCAGGTCACCCCCATCACGGCGAGGCCATCGCCGACCTGGTCACGCATCTGATCGAAGCGGGGATGGATTACTATTTCCTGAAGCCCCTCAAACAGGCCGAAGTCGGCTTTGTCGCCGAGCAGTCGGCCCGGCTTGGCATATCGGGGGCAGTCAAGCTCGTCAGTTCGGTCAGTCGCAAATTCATCACCCGCATGGACCAGACACAACTGCTGGTGGTTGCCACCCATATCCGCTCACTTGCCGTTTCGTGACAACAGCAGCTACGGATTTCCCACCGTTGGTCCCGGCAATCGAAACCGTAGCCACGCGCGGACGGCGCCGCCGCCCAACGCCTAGCGCGCGTCCCTGACCCTTACCCGCCCCGCCAGCCACATGCTGAGCACCGCAGCCGCGGCGGTGATGTAACCGACCAGTCGGCAACGCGAAGGGGTGCGGACTCTCAAGGCGCATTCCGCCAATGACCACAGTGGCCGACGACCGGACCGCCAATCGACCTTACCGGCTGTCTGCTCCACGCCTGCAAGCTGACGGTCGCGTTCTGGGCGGGCGACCGGCCGCAATGGGCCTGGAGCGGTCATAGCACTGGTCAAAAAGTCACTGCGCCGAACGGCGGCTAAGTCCTACCGAAGCAGATCGTCATCTACGCGAGCCGTCAGGCTCCTCGTCGGCCAGCGCCGTCGTTTGTTCAATGCGAGCCCAACGATGGATCCTGGCCCGCAAGCGGACGTGCCATGAAAGCGCGCATGGCGCTAACCTCGACGGCGCCGGCCGCTGGCCCCCGGCGTTCACATCGGAGGACGTCAGGCTCTCAGCGCTCGTAGGATTCGATTCGCGCGGCCGTGCTCAGCGGCACCAGGAAGGCGCTCGGATCAAGCAGCACCTTCTCCCGCACCGCCGCCAGCGTGATCTCGCCGCCGTAGCTCACCGATGACTGCAGGTGGCCGCGGATGCGCTGCAGGATGCTGCTGACGCTGCCGCGGTAAGGCACCTGGATTTCCTGGCCTTCGGGCGGGGTTTCGAGCGCTGCGTCAAGATCTTCGCTGCTGCCGTTGTCGTAGAGCGTTTCCAGCACGGCCTCGGGCGAGGTCATGCCGCGGTAGATCTTTTTCTTCAGGTGGGTCGCCGGATCCTCTATCACGCGGCCCGGCGCCTCGTCGGTGCCGGACAGCGCGCTGCCGAGCATCACCGTCGACGCCCCGCAGATCAGGGCGAGAAAGATATCCTTGTCGGTTTTCACGCCGCCGTCGGCCATGATCGGCATGCTGTCACCGACGGCGAGATAGGCCTCGCGAATGGCCTGTAGCTGCGGCACGCCGGCCGCCGTTTCCAGCCGCGTTCGGCAGCCGCGGCCCGGCCCAACCCCGACCTTGACGGCATCGGCGCCGATATCGCGCATGAATCGTGCGCCGGCGCCGGTTGCGACGTTGCCGCAAACCAGCGGAACGCTGCCAAACGTGCCCCGCAGCGCGGCGACCGCCTGCTCCATGATTGCCGAGTGGCCGTGGGCGATGTCGATGAACAGCAGGTCGGCGCCAGCCTCCAGCAGCGCGGCGGCCCGCTCCAGGTAATCGCCGCGCGCGCCGACCGCCGCGGCGCAGCGCAGGTGGCCGGCTCTGTCCTTGCTGGCGCCGGGTTGTTCGCGCTTGAGATTGATGTCGCGGCGCGTGATGAGCCCATGGATGCGATTCGCCCCATCGATCAGCGGCAGGCGCTCGATGCGGTGTTTGAACATCAGTCGTTCAGCCTCGTCAGTGGAGATGTCCGGCGCGCCGGTCACCAGGCGGGACAGCGGTGTCATGAAGTCGTCGACCGGTCGATCGTCGTCAGCACCGTGCACCGGCGTGTCGCGGTTCGAGAGCAAGCCGCCCAGGACGTTCGAGCCGCTGGCCGTCTCGATCAGGATGCCGGTGATCCCGTTCTGCCGCGCGAAACGTCTGGCCTGGCGAACAGTGGTGCCCGCTGGCAGGCGCAGCGGACTGACGATCACAGCGCTCTGGCTACGCTTCACCACGCCGACTTCGGACGCCTGGCGCGCGATGCTCATGCCACGATGCACGACCCCAATGCCGCCGTGCATCGCCATGGCCCGCGCCATGTCGGCGCCGGTCACGCTGTCCATGTTCGACGAAACGATCGGCAGATCCAACGCCACGTCCGCCGTCAGCAGCGAGTTCACGCTGATATTGCGGCGGGTCTGCGAATCCGTTTTCTGCGGCCGGAACAGAAAATCGTCGAAGGTCCTGCCGGTCCAGAACGCCGCCTCGTCCGGCGCAGCGGCGAAGGCGCGGTCCACGTGCTGCCACCTGCTCGTTGCCATGTGTCAGTCTCTCGTTGTGTTACGGCTAGACTCGCGAATATAGTCGATCTGCCAATCAAGCGACAGTAACGCAACCGGCGCGGCGCCGAACATCAATAGCCATGCCATGGCAAACACAGATACCGGCCACGCGACCGTCGCCAGAGTAGCTGACATCGAACTCGGCTCCGAATTCGTCAGCCTGACGTGACCACGACCCAGCTCCGCGGGCGTTCTTATGCCGGCTTGTGGCCGGCTGTCGACCGACGCCATCCTGCACCCACTGACCGCTGCTGATCCAAATCTGCCGGTCACGCAAGCATGGGACGGCTCAATATGGAACGGCGGCTTCCTTGGTGTCGGTGTTGGCGATGAATGGCCGCTTCCAAAAAACCTCTACCGTCGGTCCGGGTTCCTTGGCGGGGATACACTGAAATCGGAAGCGTTCGTTTTGCGCCTTCAGGGGGCTATGGTGGTTGGCCGAGGCGCGGCTCCCTGGCCGGCCTTGTGGCTCCATGCCTCGTTTGGCGTAGGTCCTCTGCTGCAGCCGATGGTCAGCGGCGTGACGGGGGCGCTTCCCAGGAGTGATCCCGAAGTCATTCGATCTGAACTCGTCGAGGCCGCACGAACTGCCTGCAAACGGTAGAGTGCCCGGTAGCGAGGCCGGGAGCCCCTCGGTGTCATGCGTGGACTTTCTTGGTGGTGCCGGTTCGAGAAGGCTCCGACATCGGCGCACTGAACGGCCAAACCCCACGTGCAGCCCGTCCTTCGCCTTCAACGGGTGTAACGCCCTCGCACCAGGCGCCACACGCCGACCGACCATCAACCACAACTGCATAAGCCCGACTGCCGACCTACCTCTGCCGGAAATCCGCCCCTGAAGTTCGCTTTTCGCCCGCGCACGAACCCTCTGGCTTCCTACCATGGCAGCCATGATTCGTGCCCTGTTCGCCACTCTCCTGTTGCTCTCGGCCCTTTCCGCGCAGGCCGCCTGCTTCGACCAGGCCGGCCAGCGCTACGGCATCGCGCCCTCGCTGCTGAAGGCCATCTCGGCCGTCGAGTCCGGCTTCAACCCCGGCGCACGCAACCGCAATCGCGACGGCTCGGAAGACCTCGGCCACATGCAGATCAACAGTCGCTGGCTGGCCACCCTGTCCTCGCACGGCATCGGTCGGGAGCAACTCTTCGACCCGTGCACCAACACGCACGTCGGCGCCTGGATTCTTGCGCAGAACATCCGGCGCCTGGGTTACGGCTGGGAAGCGGTCGGCGCCTAGAACGCCCGTAGCCCGCACAAGCGCGCGGCCTACGCCCGCAAGGTCGCCGCCAGGGTCGAAGCATGGCGCTCCTGAGAACCTGGCCCGTCGTGCTGCTGCCGATCGCGCTGCTCTACGCCTGTGCGGGTACGCTTCTGCCCACGAGAAGCGCCGTCGCGTCCCCGGACATCGGCTGGATCGACCGTCAGTTCCGGATCTGCGGCGGCAATGACTGCCCGGCGCCGACGCGCAAGACGCTGGCGCTCGTCGATGTTCTCCGGGCACGTCAGGAAGCACATTCCACCCTCCCGGAAACGCCGCCGGCCGCCATTTCCCCGGCGACCGAGGCCGATGCTCCGGTCGCGCTCATCCGCTTCCCGTTCGCCAGAAGCCGCCCAACCGCCGAAGGCCGGCAGCGCCTCAAGCGCCTGACGAAGATCGCTCGCCAGTACCAGCGCATCGAGCTGACGGGCCGGACCGACGGCGTCGGTGGCAAGGCGCCCAACGACCGCCTCGCCCGACAGCGCGCCGACTACGTCCGTTCCTGGCTGCTCGGGCGGGGAGTCGAATCCGAAATCACGGTGCGTGCCGAGGGTCGCTGTTGTTACCTCGACCCCGCACTGACCGAAGCGGCGCGCGCGAGCAACC
Organism: Candidatus Accumulibacter iunctus; assembly: GCA_002345025.1. Taxonomy (GTDB): domain Bacteria; phylum Pseudomonadota; class Gammaproteobacteria; order Burkholderiales; family Rhodocyclaceae; genus Accumulibacter; species Accumulibacter iunctus. Next base: position 34,029 of record DDUX01000062.1, read on the forward strand.
GGCGCGTCGAAGTCCGTCTCGCCGGCCGGCGGGGCGCCAAGCCCAAGCACATGCGAGCCCATTGAAATGAACCTGCCGCATTCCCCCAGCTTCGTCCGCGATGTCGTCGTCGCAGGCGGATTCGTCGCCATCGGCATCCTGGCGCCCGGGTCGCCCATCGAAGGCGGCTTCGAAGCCCATCTCGGAGGCATCTCGCTCGGCCTCGGCCTTGGATGGCTCATCACGTCCTTCATCGACCTCCACGGGAGCCGTCATGCACAGCAGTCGTAACTGGGTCACCGGCGCACTGGCGCTCGTCCTCTTCACCACCGCCACCGCGGCACTGGCTGGCACTACGGGCACCGAGTTCCAGAGCCTCTACAACTGGCTCACCGGCATGGTGCAGGGCTACTTCGGCAAGGCCGCTGCGGTCGCCGCGATCGGGCTGGGGGCGCTCTTCTCGCTGGCGCGGCTCAATCCGATGCCGATCCTCTCCGGGGTCGCCTTCGCGGTCTTCCTGCAGTACGCGCCGACCATCTCGACCGGCATCCTGACCGCCACGATCTGAAGCCCACGCCATGGACGAGACCGGCTACATCCCGAAGTCGCTCGAAGCGCAGGCAGGTCGCCGACTACCAGAAGAACCTCTTCCTGAAGTACGCCGCCCCCGCCGAGTACGGACGCCTGCAGGCCGAGTTCGGCGCCCGCAGCGACTTCATTCGCAGGAACAACGCCTCGACCCAGTTCTCCGCGCAGGCCATCCTGCCCAACGAGGCGGCCATGCCGGTCGCGTTCTCGGGGGTGCTGATGACCTGGGTCGGCGACAAGAAAGCCGCCGAGAAGCAGACCACCTGGCTCGTCGGCTTCCGCTATCTCAATGGGAGACTCCATGTATCCGAGTTTCGTGAAACCAGCGATCAAGATCCGTTTGGCGCAGGCGTTGCTGCTCGCTAGCCTCGCTCCCCCGAGCGTTGCCGCGCAGTTCCTCGAAGGCCACCCCGACGACGGGCTGGCCGCCACCGTCTCGCGCACCGAGCCCAGCCTGATCCGTGTCGACGGGCGCAGGATTCGCCGCATCCACGGGGTCGACGGCGAGTTCGCCGTCAGCGCCGATCGCGAGACCGGCACCGCCTACCTCAAGCCGACGACCAATCAGCCGCAGTTCAGCGTCTTTGTCGCCGACGACGCCGGACGCCACTGGAAGTTGCTGCTGCAGGTCGCCGACATTCCGGCCGAAACGCTGGTGCTGCGCGAGCGCGGCCGGCCGGCCGCAGCGGGCAGGGCGCTCGTCGCCGACGAGCCGCGCCATGCCGCCATCCGCCGGGTGCTGCTGGCGCTGGCTCGCGACACCACGCCGGAAGACATGAGTGCCAGCGAGCGGCTCGAGATCGTCCCGCTGTGGAACGAGAGCCGCTTCGTCCTCGTGCGGACCCTCGAAGGTGCCCTGCGCGGCGAGAAGTACCAGCTGACCAATGTCTCGCGCACCCGGATGGTGCTCGACGAGCGCGACTTCTACCGCCGCGGCGTTTTCGCGGTGATGGTCGACGCGCTCGAACTCGGGCCGGGGGAAGCGACGCAGGTGATGGTCGTCCTGGAGGCACCCGATGCCTGAGTCGCCCGGGAACCGGATGTCCGGGGCGATCGCCCGGCTGTCGCCGAAGCATCGGCAATACCTGATTCTCGGCGTCGGCCTCTCCATCTTCACGCTGCTCGTCTTCGGCGGCGCGGCGCTCTGGGAGCAGCCGGCGGGACCAGGCCCGGGTGCGCCGATGGCACGCCCGCAACCGCTGCCGATCAACGCTCCCGGCGCGCAGGCCGATCCGCGTGACATCTGGATGAGCAAGTCGAGCGAACAGATGCGCCAGATGGAAGAGATGATCCATGGGCTGCGCCAGCAGGTGGACAGCCTGGACCGGAAGCCGGCGGGAGCGGACGTCGTCTTCCCTCGCGCGGTGCCGCCAGCGGAGCTGCCTCCGCCTCCGGCGCCACCATTGCCCGAGATGCGGGTGCCGGCGCTGCCGCCCCTGCCCCCGCCACCGGCGAACGCGGGCCCTGGCAGTCCGCCGGTGGCCGTACCGGCGATGCCCCGGATACCGGGCTTTTTGAGAAGTTACAGAAACGTTTCCTTATCACCTGAATACATTGATGTTTTGGATTTCTGCGGACTTCGGCGGACGCCCGGAAAGTCCCCTCGACAGGAATCGAACCTGTATCCCACGCTTAGGAGGCGTGTGCACTGTCCATTGTGCTACGAGGAGGCGGGCGCGTATTGTAGCCGCTGCCTCCGGCTTCCGCCAAGCTGCGCCTGGCGGTGTCAGGCTTGGCGCCGGCGCTGTCGCGAGCGGAGGCGATTGGCCACGCTCGCCTGGAGCGCACGAGGGCGCACCCGGAAGGTCTGCGGCTGTCCGGCTCGGGGTAGAATAGTGGGCTGCGGTCGACCGATGGCGCGGCTGGCGGGCCGCGGTCGCCGCCGCCGCTACAGTTCTCTCTCGCTTCCCTCTCCGGCGCAACGATTCCAGGACATGCCGTACATCATTCTCTCCGACGCTTCGCTCGCCTTTGGCCACGTGCCGCTGCTCGACCATGCCGACTTTCAGCTCGATGCGGGGGAAAGGGTGGCGCTGATCGGCCGCAATGGCACCGGCAAGTCGTCGTTGCTTGCCGCGCTCGCCGGCTGCGGCGGGCTGGACGAGGGCAGGGTCTGGCTGCAGCCGGGGCTGCGCATCGGCTACGTGCCGCAGGAGCCGCCCTTTGCCTGCGAGCAGACGGTGTTCGAGGCCGTCGTGGCCGGCATGGGCGAGGTTTCGCGCCTGCTGTCCGAGTACCATGCCGTCTCGCATGCGCTCGGCGAGGCTGGCGCCGACCAGACGGGGTTGCTCGAGCGGATGCACGCGCTGCAGACGGAACTGGAGGCGCGCCAGGCCTGGTCTTTCGAGGCGCAGGCCGAACGGGTGATCCAGCGCTTCTCGCTCGATGCCGACCGCCTCGTCGGCACGCTCTCCGGCGGCCAGAAGAAGCGCCTGGCGCTGGCGCAGGCACTGGCTGTGTCGCCCGACCTGCTGTTGCTCGACGAGCCGACCAACCACCTCGACGTGGCGGCCATCGAATGGTTGGAGGAGATGCTGGTTCACTCGACGATGACGCTGGTGTTGATCACCCACGACCGCCGCTTCCTCGAGCGTGTCGCGACGCGCATCGTCGAACTCGACCGCGGCAGCCTGCTTTCCTGTCCCGGCAGCTTCGGCGAGTACCAGGCGCGCAAGGAGGCGATGCTGCACGACGAGGCACTGGCCAATGCGCGTTTCGACAAGTTCCTGGCGCAGGAGGAAGTGTGGATCAGGCAGGGCATCAAGGCGCGGCGGACACGCAACGAAGGGCGGGTGCTGCGGCTCGAACGTCTGCGACGGGAGCGGCTGGCGCGCCGCGAACGACAGGGGAAGGTGGAACTGGCGCTCGATGCCGGCGACCGCAGCGGCAAGCTGGTGGCAGCGCTCGAAGGGGTCGGCAAGAGCTTTGCCGACAAGGTGGTCGTGCGCGACTTCTCGTGCCGCGTGCAGCGTGGCGACAAGATCGGCATCATCGGGCCGAATGGCGCCGGCAAGACAACGCTGCTGCGGCTGATCCTCGGCGAGCTGGCAGCCGATGCGGGTCGCGTGATCCTCGGCACGAAGGTGCAGGTGGCGTACTTCGACCAGTTCCGTAGCCAGCTTGACGAGCAGGCGACGCTGATCGAAATCATCTCGCCCGGGTCGGATTTCGTCGAGATCGGCAACCAGAAGAAGCACGTGATCAGCTACCTTGGCGATTTTCTCTTTGCGCCGCAGCGGGCTCGTTCGCTGGTCAGTTCGCTGTCCGGTGGCGAGCGCAACCGGCTCCTGCTGGCGCGCCTCTTCGCCCGCCCGGCGAACGTGCTCGTTCTCGACGAGCCGACCAACGACCTCGACATCGAGACGCTCGAGCTGCTCGAGGAGTTGCTGCAGGATTACAGCGGCACCCTCTTTCTCGTCAGCCACGATCGCGCCTTCCTCGACAACGTGGTGACGCAGACGATCGCCGCCGAAGGGGAGGGGGTCTGGCGCGAGTACGCCGGCGGCTATCAGGACTGGGCCGACCATCAGGCGGCGCGCCGTCGGGACGATGTGCCGGCGGTCCCCGAGCAGCGATCCCGGGATGCTCGCGCGGCCGGCGCTGCCGGCGGCGAAAAGGGGAAAGCGGCGGCGAAGACAGCGGCGAGCGGCAAGCTGTCCTGGAAGGAAAGCCGGGAACTCGCTGCGCTGCCTGAGCGCATAGCGGTTCTCGAGGCGGAGCAGAAGGCGATCAGCGAGCGTCTGGCCGATCCCGAACTGTACCAGTCGTCGCCGCAGGAGCCGCAGCGGCTGGCGGCGCGGCTGCAGACGATCGACGACGAGTTGCTCGCCCTCCTCGAACGTTGGGAGGCTCTGGAGAGCTGACGGCTCTGTGGCCGTGCGACGCGAGTCAGTCAGTTCGCTGGCTCTGCTGCTCGCCAGCAGTAGCGGCACCGGCGTGCGGGCGCAGGCGGCGCAGGTGGGCCGGCGTCACGCGCAGCACGAACAGCGCTGCCAGCCCGGCGAGCAGTCCCCAGAAAGCCGAGCCGATGCTGGCCAGGGAGACCCCCGAGGCGGTGACGAGGAAGGTCAGCAGCGCCGGCTCGCGTTCGCTTTCGTCGCCGAGCGCGCTGGCCAGCCCGCTGCCGATCGTACCGAGCAGAGCGAAGCCGGCGATGGCGAGAACGAGTTCCCGCGGCAAGGCGAGAAACAGCGCACCGACGGTTGCCCCGAAGATGCCGATCAGAACGTAGAAGGCCCCGGCGGCGATGGCGGCGACGTAGCGCCGGTCGGGGTTCTCGTGCGCCTCGCGGCCCATGCAGATGGCGGCGGTGATGGCGGCGAGATTGAGGGCGAAGCCGCCGAAGGGGGCGAGCAACAGGTTGGCGGCGCCGGTCCAGCCGATCAGCGGCGAGATTGGCAGACGGTAGCCGGAGGCGCGGATGACCGCGACGCCGGGAACGTTCTGTGATGCCATGGTGACGACGAACAGCGGCAGTGCGACGCCGACCAGCGCGGCCCAGGAAAACTGCGGCGTGATGAACACCGGCACCGCCAGCTCGAGCCGCAGACCGTCGACGCGCAGTTGACCCTGCAGCCCGGCAATGCTGACTCCGAGCAGCAGGGTGAGGACGATGGCGTAGCGCGGCAGCAGCCGGCGGCACAGGAGATAGGCACAGAACATCGGAAACACCAGTGCGAACTCGCTCGTCATCGCGCTGAAGGCGTCGAGACCGAAACGCAGCAGGACGCCGGCGAGCATGCCGGCAGCGATCGAGATCGGAATGCGGCCGATCATTCTCTCGAACCAGCCGGAGAAGCCGGCGACGGTGATCAGCGCTGCCGAGACGAGAAAGGCGCCGGTCGCCTCGGGCAGCGAAACGCCTGTCGCACCGGTGATCAGCATCGCCGCACCGGGAGTGGACCAGGCGGTGAGGACGGGCACACGGAACCGCAGCGAGAGGCCGATGCTGGTCAGCCCCATTCCCAGACCGAGCGCCAGCATCCATGAGGCGACTTCCGCTGTGCTTGCCTGCAGCGTTCGTGCCGCCTGGAAGACGATCACCGCCGAACTGGTGAAGCCGACCAGGACGGCGACAAAGCCGGCAGTCAACGCCGCCAGCGAACAGTCCCTCAGCAGGCGCACGTGGCAAGCGTCCGCTGCTGGTCGCTGCGGAAGTCCCGACGGCTCATTGCCGGCCAGTCCTGCGCAGGGCCTCACGAATCTTCGGCAACGCCGCCTGCGCCGCCTTTTCTCCTTCGAGGATCGAATCGTGACGGGCCTGGAAGTCGGTTGATCCGATGTTGCCGACCTGCGGCTGGATCACCACGTCGGCCTCGCGGAGTTCGTAGCGCGCGAGGCTCTGCCCCATGATCGTGAAGGTCTGCAGCAGGATGTCGAAGGTGCTGCGCACCGGCTGGCCCGCGGGACGTGCCGAGATGTCGACCGCGATCACCACATCGCCGCCCATCTGGCGTGCCGCGCGTACCGGGATCAGGCTCGAGAGGCCGCCGTCGACGTACTCGCGGCCACTGACCTTCACCGGCTGGAAGACACCGGGGACGGCCGCCGAGGCGCGTACTGCCATGCCGGTGTTGCCGGTTCGGAAGACGATGCTCTCGCCGCTGTGGAGATCGGTCGCGACCGCTCCGAAGGGCCGCTTGAGGCCCTCCAGCGGGCGCTGGGCGACTGCTTCGTTGACGAACTGCTGCAGCGACTCGCCCTTGAGGACGCCCCGCGCCGGCAGCGACCAGTCGCTGATCCGGCTCTCATCAAGCTTGTGCGCCAGTTTCTGCAGTTCAAATCCGTTGTGGCCGGCGGCATAGAGCGCGCCGACGACGGCGCCGGCACTGCTGCCGACGATGATGTCGGGAACGATTCCCTGGCTCTCGAGAACCTTGATGACGCCAATATGGGCGAAGCCGCGGGCAGCGCCGCCACCAAGCGCCAGAGCGAGTTTCACCGGTCTGGCCGGCGCTGCTGCTGCCGGTGGCGCTGCCGGCGGCGATGCGGGACCGGCACAGCCGAGCAACGCCAGCGCGGCCATGCAGGCAAGCAGCAGCGGGTGGGGCATGGGGCTATTCTTCCTGAAGTTGCTCGGGTCGGCGTCGCCGCGGCCGTCGTGACGGTCGGTGATCGCTGCCTTTGGGCTGGCGCGCACCCGTCTGGCCGGCCGGAAATCCCTCCAGACGACACGGCAAGCGTCAGCTCCCGAGGACGCGAGGCAAAAAACGGGCGCACGTGCACAGACTCGAACAATACTATAGACTCGCCGCTGGCGTGAAGCGCTGAGGAGTGTTTCACGATTTCTCACCAATGGCTGAAGAACGATGTTGCGGGGGTATTGACATGAACGACAAGACCAAGGCCGAAGGAGGGCGGGGTGCGGAGGTGGATCCCGGTTTCCTGACGGGGCGCGAGGACCGGCGGACGGGTCTCGGGGTGGATGCGCTGAAACGCGCACTGCTGGACAAGCTGGTGTATGTGCAGGCGCGCTTTCCGCAGGTGGCGACCCGCCACGACTGTTTCGTCGCGCTCGCACAGGCGGTGCGCGACCGCCTGCTGCAGCGCTGGGTGCAGACGGCGCGGACCTACCGTGACCGCGGCAGCCGGACCGTCTGCTACATGTCGGCCGAATTCCTGATTGGCCCGCAGTTGGGCAACAACCTGATCAATCTCGGAATCTACGACAACGCGCGGCAGGCAATGAAGGAGTTCGGGCTGGATCTGGAACTGCTGCTCGAGGAGGAGGAGGAGCCGGGGCTGGGCAACGGCGGCCTCGGCCGCTTGGCGGCGTGTTATCTCGATTCGCTGGCGACGCTCGAGATTCCCGCCATCGGCTATGGCATCCGCTACGAGTTCGGGATTTTCACGCAGGCGATTCGTGATGGCTGGCAGGTCGAGCTGACCGACAAATGGTTGCGTTCGGGCAGCCCCTGGCTGATTCACCGGCCGAACATCGCCTTCGAGATCAAGCTCGGCGGCCGTACCGAGCACCAGTATGAAGCCAGCGGCAACCGCCGCCTGCGCGTGCAGTGGGTTCCCGCCAAGCTCGTGCGCGGCACCGCCTGGGACATGCCGGTTCTCGGCTATGGTGTGAACACGCCGAACCGGCTGCGGCTGTGGAGCGCCGAGGCACCCGAATCCTTCGATTTCGCGGCCTTCAACGCCGGCAACTACTATCAGGCGGTCGATGCCCAGATTTCTTCGGAGACAATCACCAAGGTACTCTATCCGAACGACGAGACGGAAGCCGGCCAGCAGTTGCGCCTCGAGCAGCAGTATTTCTTCGTTTCCTGTTCGCTGCAGGACATGATCCGCCTGCAGTTGCAGCGCGAGCAGAACCTCGACCACTTCGACGAGAAGTTCGTCGTCCAGCTCAACGATACACATCCGTCGATCGCCGTCGCCGAGCTGATGCGCCTGCTGGTCGATGAGTATGCGATGGAGTGGGAGCAGGCCTGGGCGATCACCCGCCGCACCTTTGCCTACACC